>CAZHCG010000022.1:0-39012 GCA_964530995.1 uncultured Myxococcales bacterium | reverse complement strand
TTCTTCTTGGTGGTCTTCTTCTTGGTGGTCTTCTTCTTGGTGGTCTTCTTCTTGGTGGTCTTCTTCTTGGCGGTCTTCTTCTTGGGGGCTTTCTTCTTCGTGCCCTTCTTTGCTGCGGTTGCCATTGGAACCCTCCCTGTTGGCTGTTTGACTCGGATTATGTTGTTTTTACCGGGTGTTGTCAACGTAAAAAAAGCAAAATTTAGATATAAATTTAGGCTCTATTAACCGATCTTAAGTTTAATTCTCGCATAATTACCGTTAAGATTCTGTATTTCCCCTATGATATCAAAGACATACAACGGCAGCATAAACTATGCCCGAGACGTGCAAATGCCTGTCAGGCCAGAAGTTTTTGCTTGGATCTTTTTTCGGCGAACCTTTCCAGGCACGTCCTGGTGATTGATCTGCAAATGGAACGACTGAGATGTATTATCTAGACAATATGCAAATCACAGCTCTCGGGCCGCATCATCCGAAAGCAATTTTAATACAAAAAAAACAAATTATAGAAAACTGACGATGTTGGAACAGCGGGCCTGGCGAGGTATGATACGCCGCAAAGGATCGGAAGCGAACGCGGGCACGCAGAAACAGACCGCGAGGGAAACGAGTCAAGCATGAGCTCAGACGAAACCAACGGTGGCAACATCTTCGACGAGGCGAAAGCCAGCGAGTACGGCGCGGATAGGATTACGGTCCTTCACGGCCTCGATGCCGTGAGGAAGAGACCCGGGATGTACATCGGCGATGTCAACTCCTCGGAGGGCCTGCACCACATGGTCTACGAGGTGGTGGACAACTCCATCGACGAGCACCTCGCCGGCTACTGCGACACGATCAGGATTACCATCCACTTCGACGGATCGGTAACGGTGGAGGACAACGGTCGTGGTATTCCCACCGGTCTCCACGAAGAGGAGGGGCGGCCGGCCGCCGAAGTCGTGATGACCACGTTGCACGCCGGCGCCAAGTTCGGCGACGACTCCTACAGGTACTCGGGCGGGCTTCACGGCGTCGGCGTCTCGGTGGTCAACGCGCTGTCCGAGTTTCTCCAGATGGAGATCTGGCGCGAGGGTGTCAGCTGGTATCAGGAGTACGGGCGCGGCGTTCCCAAGGCCTCGCTGCGAGAGATAGGTCCGACCGAGAAACACGGCACGCGGATAGTGTTCAAGCCCGATCCCGAGGTGTTCGGCGACGCCGGGTTCTCGTTCGAGACGCTTTCCACCCGGCTGCGGGACCTGTCGTTCCTCAACGCCGGAGTGCGCATCATCGTCAAAGACGAACGCGAGGACAAGCGTCACGACTTCCACTACGAAGGCGGCATCCGCTCTTTCGTCGAGCACCTGACCCGCAACAAGAACCGCATTCACGACGAGGCGGTCTTCTTCCAGGACAGCCGCGATCAGGTGCATGTCGACGTCGCCCTGCAATGGACCGACGCCTACCAGGAGAACGTGTTCTGCTACACCAACGCGATCTTCAACCGCGACGGCGGAACGCACCTGACCGGTCTGCGCGCGGCGCTGACCCGCACGCTCAACAACTGGGCGCTCGAGAACAAGCTGGTCAAGGAAGGACAGGGCGGTCTCAGCGGCGAGGACGTTCGCGAAGGACTGACCGCGGTCGTTTCGGTCAAGCATCCCGATCCCTCGTTCAACAACCAGCCCAAGGAGAAGCTGATCAACAGCGAGGTCAAGGGCATCGTGGGGGGCGTGGTCAACGAGCACCTGGGCGCCTTCATGGAGCAGAACCCCAAAATCGCGCGTCGCATCGTAGAAAAGGCGGTGCTGGCTTCACGGGCGCGCGAGGCGGCGCGCAAGGCTCGCGAGATGGTGACCCGCAAGGGTGCCTTGGACGCTTCGTCGCTTCCGGGCAAGCTCGCCGACTGCCAGTCCAAGGACCCCGCCGAATGCGAGCTGTTCGTCGTGGAGGGCGACTCCGCGGGCGGCTCCGCCAAGCAGGGCCGCGACCGCCGCTTCCAGGCCGTGCTTCCACTCAGAGGTAAGATCCTCAACGTGGAAAAGGCGCGCTTGGACAAGATGATATCTTCCGAGGCGATCGCCAACCTGATCACCGCGCTGGGCACGGGCATCGGCGAGGAGCAGTTCGACTACGACAAGCTGCGCTATCACAAGATCATCATCATGACCGACGCGGACGTGGACGGAGCCCACATCCGCACGCTGCTGCTGACCTTTTTCTTCCGTCACATGCGCAAGCTGGTCGAGGAATCGAACCTGTTCATCGCTCAACCTCCGCTGTTCCGCCTCAGGCGCGGCAAGCGCGATGTCTACATCGAGGACGAGCGCGCTTTTTGCGAGTTTCTGGTCTCCACCAGCACGGACGTGATCAAGCTGGTGGACGACGAAGGCAGGCCGTTGCCCTCCTCCCGCGCCGAGTCGATCATCCGCGTCTCGATGGACCGCGGCTCGCTGCTCGAGCGGATCGATCAGTACAGCGATTCTAGAGTCGTGGTCGCCTTCGCGCGAGCAGGAGTCAACCACGAGATGCTGGTCGAGCGTAAGCTGATAGAAGACCATGTCGACATGATTCTCGAGGATCTCGGTGAAGGATACGAACGGATAGAGGTGATCGACGACGCGGCGCACGGCGGCGTCAAGCTGCGGGTCCACCGCGCGCTCAACGGCGTCAAGCGCACGCTCGCTTTCGATTTCGGTTTCTTCTCTTCCCCCGAGTATCGCGATCTAGCGCGTTCGCAGGACGCGGTCCGCTCCTACGGTCCCGGGCCCTACTCGGTGGAGATCGGCGGCGAGCGAATCGATCTCGCCGATTTCGACGAGCTGTGGCCGCTGGTGGCCCGCATCGCTCGCAAGGGTTTGACCGTCCAGCGCTACAAGGGTCTCGGAGAGATGAACCCCGAGCAGCTCTGGGAAACCACCATGAACCCGGAAAGCCGCTCGCTGCTCGAGGTGCGTCTCGAGGACTTCGCCGAGGCCGACGAGATCTTTTCGGTGCTGATGGGCGATCAGGTCGAGCTGCGACGCGAGTTCATCGAGAACAATGCGCTCCAGGCGCGCAACCTGGACGTCTGAGACCGGTCTTTTCGCGATCTCTTTTCTCGCTCACTCGCCGAGCAAGGCGGCGACGTCTTCGTGTCCCTCGGCGAGCGCGATTTGTCGCGCGTTGCGTCCGCGATCGTTTTTTGCGCCTACCTGTACACCGCGGCGGACCAGCAAGCGCACCACCTCGCGGTGCCCTCCCCGCGCGGCGAGCATCAAGGCCGTCTCGCCGTCGCCGTCGCTTCGCGAGAGGTCGGCGCCCTGGTTCAACAGGCGCCGCGCGACTTTCGAGTGGCCGTTGGCGCAGGCCCAACCGAAGGCCGTCCTTCCCTCGTCGTCGGCGGCGTCGAGCCTGGTCACGCGGGCGAGCAGATAGCGGACGACCGCGTAGTGCCCGGCGCGCGCCGCGGCTATCAGCGGAGTGGCGTCGCCGGCGCCCGCCCGGTCGAGATCGGTCCCCATCCTATCCAGCAGCTTGACCGTGTCGAGATGTCCTCCGCCCGCGGCAACCTGGGCCGCGGTCTCTCCCGAGCCCGCAGCGCGCTGGAAGTCCGCGCCGTGATCGATCAGCGCTCGAGCCGTCTCCACGTACCCGGCGCGCGACGCGGCCAGCAGCGCCGTGAGCCCCGATTCGTCGGCCAGGCTCACGTCCGCTCCGGCCGCGCAGATGCGCTCCACGATCTTGGCATGACCCCTTCCCGCCGCGCGCAGCAACGCGGTGCGTCCCTTTCGGTCCCTCTGGTCGGGGGGAACGCCGGCGCCCAGCAGCAGCTCGACGGCCCTGAGGTTGCCCAGCTCGGCGGCGATCATCAGCGCGGTTTCGCCCCGATCGTCGGCGGCGCCGGGATCAACGCCGCGAACGATTGCGCTTTCGGCTACCCCGATCGCCCCGCCGCGAATCGCCGCGATGACCATCGTGGTGCCGTCGGCGGCCACCTCGCCCGGATCGGCTCCGCGATCTAGGAGCAGCCGCGCCGTGCTGGTGTGACCACGCTCGGCGGCGATAATCAGCACCCTGCGTACCGTTCTCGTGCCCTGCCCGATCTCGATCCCGACCCGCGGGTTGACCTGCGCTCCGCGGTCCAGCAGCTCCCGCGCGATGTACACGTCGCCGCGCATCGCGGCGCGCGCCAGCCCCGAAGGACAGTCCGGGTCACTGGCCGCGTCCACTCTCACGCCGTTCTTCAGCAGGAAGCGCACCACCTCCGGATTGCCGTGCTCCACCGCCTGCATCAGGGTCGTCGGGCAGCTGGCCTCGTTGGCGGCGCCCAGCCGCGCTCCCCGTCGCATCAGCAACCTGGCCACGTCGAGATGTCCGGCCTCGATCGCGTCGATCATCGCCGTGCGTCCGCTCTCGCCCACCATTGCGTCCGGGTCGGCTCCCCAGGAGAGCAGCAGCTTGACGAAATCGAACATCCCGCCGCGCGCAGCCGCCATCAGCACGGTCGTGCCGTCGTCGGCCGCGGCGTTGATCCGCGCCCCGTGCGCCACCAGCAATCCGGCGGCGTCGTCATGTCCGGACATCGCCGCCAGGATCAGGGCAGTGCGGCCGTGCTCGTCCCGCAGATCGACCTCGGCCTCGTCGTCGAGCAGCAGCTCGACCGTGCGACGATCTCCGCGCTCGACCGCGTACATCAATGCCGTCCAACCGCGCTCGTCTTGCAGATCGACTCTGGCGTGCTCGCCGATCAGCGCCTCGACGGCTTCCCCGCGGCCGAAGCGCGCGGCCTCCATCAGGGCGGTGCGACCCTCCGCGTCGCGGGCGTTGATCTTCGCGCCTCTTTCGACCGCCAGCTCGATCAACCCGCCGAACCCTCCACGAGCCAGCGCCATCAGCGCCGTCCTGCCCCGGCTCGATACCACGTCGATTCCGGCGCCGTGCTCGACAAGCAGGCGCGCGGCCTCGCGTCGACCGGCGTTGGCCGCGCGGATCAGGGCCGTCTCTCCCGATGCGTCCACGGCGTTGACCTCGGCGCCGGCGTCGAGCAGCGCGGAGACCACCTCGACTCGCCCGGAGAATGCGGCGAGCATCAGCGCCGTGCGTTTTTTCCGGTCGCGGGCGTTGGGATTGGCGCCGGCCGCAAGCAGGCGCTCGACGATGCCGGGGTAGCCCATCTGGGCCGCGTACATCAAGGCGGTGTAGCGCTGACGATCCCTCCTGCTCACGTCGGCGCCCAGAGCCAGCAGGCTCTTCACAACCGGGGTGTGCCCGGAACGGGCGGCGTGGATCAGGGCCGTGCGCCCGCGCTCGTCGCGCGCATCGACGAAACGCCGGTTGACGGCCAGCGAGCGGATCGCGCCGGCGCATCCGGATTGCGCCGCGTGCATCAGGGGAGTCATTCCTTTCTTGTCCCGCAGACTGGAACGGGCGCCTTGCTCGAGCAGCGCGGCGACGGTCTTGTCGTGACCGCGGCCGGCCGCCCAGATCAAGGCGGTGCGACGGCGGCGATCGCGGACGTTGACGCGCGCTCCGGCGTCGATCAGGCGCCGCACGATCTGGACGTGATTCTCGGCTGCGGCCAGCATCAACGCAGTGCGCCCGGCCACGTCCTGCCTGCGCGGAGACGCGCCTTCGGCCAGCAGCTCCGCGACGCGATCCTCGTCTCCGTCACGGGCCGCGACCCGCAGCGCGGCGGCGGGATCGGCCGGCTCTATCTGGAAGATGCGGTAGACTTCCTCCAGCTGTGCCGGGTCGAGATCGTCGTCGGCCGAGGCCGGAAGGGGCAAGCCGACCAACAGGACCGCAAACGCGGCTAGCGCCATCAATCCGCCGAGCGCGACAGTGCTTCTCTCGTATCCAGGCATCACGCCCAACAATGCCTCCACCCGTTGTGGAGGTCCAGCCCGAACATCGTTTTCTGCGGTTGACCCTGATCCCGTTGCAGACCTTGACACGCTGGCGCCCCCCTGAAATAAGCCGGAATCGTGGGTTCGGGAGCGGTCGGAAGATACCCACTAGGATCGATTTTCACCCAGCGTCGCTCGTTGGGGCGGCACGACAGACGGGAGGCTGAAACCCCGATGAATCTGCTGTTGGACAAGCCGGGACACCGGGAGCTGCTGCTCGGCAACGAGGCGATTGCCCGCGGCGCTCTCGAAGCTGGGCTGGAGGTGGCCACGGCCTACCCGGGAACTCCCTCCTCGGAGATACCGGACACGCTGTATCCCATCTCGCTCTCGAGCGACCTCTACATGGAGTACTCCACCAACGAAAAGGTCGCCCTGGAGGTCGCGATCGGCGCCGCCGACGCCGGGATGAGAGCGCTGTGCACGATGAAGCACGTGGGGCTCAACGTGGCCGCCGATCCGCTCAACACCGTTGCCTACACCGGGGTCAAGGGAGCGCTGGTGGTGCTCACCGCGGACGAGCCCTCGATGCACTCCAGCCAGAACGAGCAGGACAACCGAGCCTACGCCAAGCTGAGCCTGCTCCCGATGCTGGAGCCGTCCAGCCCGGCCGAGGCTCAGGAGCTGACCCGGGCGGCGTTCGAGCTCAGCGAGCGGCTCGGGCTGCCGGTCCTGCTGCGCACTACGACGCGCGTCAGCCACAGCCGCGGCGCCTGCACCTTCGCCGAGATGAAGCCCCGTCGCTTCCAGGGGCACTTCGACAAGCAAATATCGCGCTGGGCTCCGGTTCCGGCCTTTGCCAGGGGCCTGCGCAAGGCGCAGCTGGACAGCCTTCCGGAGCGCGCCGCGGCGATGCGCGCGCTGGGAGTGGATCGGATCGAGGGCGAGGGCGGCGAGTTGGGCATCGTCTCCTCCGGCGTGGCCTACCTGCACGTCCGCGAGCTGCTCGACGAGCTGGACGTCGCGGATCGCGTCCGCGTGGCCAAGGTCGCCTCGATCTTCCCCTTCCCCGACTGGATGGTCGCCGAGCTGACCGAGAGCTGCCGCAGGATTCTCGTCGTCGAAGAGCTTGAGCCCTACATCGAGACGGAGGTTCGCGCCGCCGTGCAGAAGCTCGGCGACGACACCGAGATCCTGGGCAAGGAGGACGGGGGAATCCCGCGCTGCTACGAGCTGAGCCCCGATCGCATCCGCGAGGCGGTCGCCGGCTTCGTCGGCGAGAAGGTCGCAAAAATCGAGGTCCCCCAGGTGCCCCAGCTACCGGGCCGGCCGCCGATGCTGTGCGCCGGCTGCACCCACCGCACAACCTATTACGCGGTCAAGAGCGTGACCGACGTCGACCCCGATACCTGGTACGCAACTGATATCGGCTGCTACACGCTGGGGTTGCTCCCGCCGCTGAGCACGGCCGACGCCTTCATCTGCATGGGCTCCAGCGTGACCCAGGCCAGCGGCGTCTCGATTCGCAACCCCCAGCGGCACGTGGCGTTCATCGGCGATTCCACCTTTTTCCACAGCGGAATGACCGGTCTGGTCAACGCGGTGCACAACCGCCACGACCTGCTGCTGGTCATTCTCGACAACTCGACCACCGCGATGACCGGCCACCAACCGCACCCCTCCAGCGAGCTGGACGAAAGGATGACCGGCGTCGACATCGTGCGCACGGTGCGGGGGCTGGGGGTCGAGAACGTGCGCGTGGTCGATCCCAGCGATCTGCGCGAGACGATTCGCGTGATCGACGAATCGTTTCACGAGTCCGGCGTGCGCGTCGTGATCAGCCGCGCGCCTTGCCCGCTGTTCGCCAGGCGCGTCCTCAAGCAAAAATCCAGCGACGTCGTCTACCGGGTCGACCAGGATCGCTGCAAGCAGTGCGGCCACCACCTCAGCCACGAGCCGTGCGGCGTTCCGATCGACAAGGGCGACGAGATTCTGCGCGCGCGCGTCAAGATAATGACCTCCGATCTCGGGCCGATGGATTACCCGGCCGAGGGAGAGGCGCGCAAGCCGACCACACCGCCTTGCACCTTCGCCTGCCCGGCCAACATCTGCGTCTTCGGCTATCTCTCGCTGGCCCGGGCCGGGCGCTACGCCGAGGCGCTGGCGCTGATTCGCGAGCAGGTTCCGCTGCCGGCCGTGCTGGGAAGGGTCTGCCACCATCCCTGCGAGCAGGCCTGCGTGCGCGGCGACTACGACGAGCCGCTGGCGATCAACGAGGTCAAGCGCTTTTTGACCGAGACGGAAAGCCCCGATCAACGCGCGGCTCGTTTCGCCGAGCTGCGCGAGCAGGTCGAGCAGCGCGACGACGGCAAGCGAGTCGCGGTGGTGGGCGCCGGGCCGGCCGGGATCAGCGCGGCTCACGAGCTGCGTCTACGGGGACACGAGGTGGTTCTGTTCGAGCGTGAAAAGGAGCCGGGCGGCCTGCTACTGTCCGGGATCCCGCCCTACCGTCTACCGCGCGATCTGGCGCGCGACGAGATCGAGGCGGTGCTCTCGATCGGCGTCGAGCTGCGCACCGGCGTCTCGCTCGGCCGCGACTTCGACTTGCGCGGTCTGCTCGAGGAGTCCGGATTCGAAGCGGTCTGCCTGGCGATCGGAGCCCATCGCGGCTCGCGCCTCTCGGTCCCCGGCGAGGAGGCCGAGGGAATCGAGGAGGCGCTCTGGTTCCTGCGGCGCGTCTTCGTCGAGGATGATCGCGAGCTGGGCCGCCAGGTGATGGTAGTCGGCGGCGGGGACGCGGCGATCGACGCCGCGCGCACCGCTGTGCGTCTCGGCGCCAACAAGGTGCAGATCGTCTACCGCCGCACCGAGGAGGAGATGCCCGCGGAGCGCGGGGAGATCGAGGCCGCGGTGGCCGAGGGCGTCGAGCTGATCTGCGGCGCGCTGCCCGTCGCCTTCGAGAAGAAGGGGGCGCGGGTCTCGGCCGCCTCGGTGATCCGGACCGAGCCCGGCGAGCCCGACGCCTCGGACCGGCGCAAGCCGGTCCCGGTGCCCGGCTCCGAGGTCTCGCACGTCACCGATCACGTCATCCTCGCGATCGGCCAGACCCCGGAGCCGGAGTCGCTGGAGGGCGATCTCGAGCTGAACAGCGACGAGCGGGGCGTGGTCGGCTCGGACGAGAAGAGCGGCGGCACCTCGGACCCGCGGGTCTTCGCCGCCGGAGACCTGACCGGTCGCGGCTGGACCGTGATCGACGCGATCGCCCAGGGGCGCAAGGCCGCGGCCGGGATCGACCGCGCCCTGCGCGGCGACGCCGCCGAAGAGCTGGTGCTCCACGAGCTGCCCGAGCTCGAGGATCGGCAGCGCTACCACCCTCCGGCGGTCGCGACGGCTCGTCGCGCCGAGGGGCGACCGCGCCAGGCCGGCGAGCGGGCCGGCGACTTCGAAGAGGTCGCGGTCAGCCTCGCCGAGGAGGCGGTTTCCGGCGAGGCAGCCCGCTGCCTGAGCTGCGGGCAATGCGCTCGCTGCAACAACTGCATCGACAACTTCGGCTGTCCGGCGATCTACATGAAGGAGGGTCGCGTTTACATCGACGAGGTGCAATGCGTGGGATGCGGAGTCTGCGCGCAGCTGTGCCCCAACGACGCGATCGTTCCGGTTCGCAAGGGCGCGCCCGTTCCGGAGTCGAAGCCGCACAGGGAGGTCGAACGATGAAAAAGCTCGACGTCTTCATCGCCGGAGTGGGCGGCCAGGGCAGCCTGACCGCCTCGATGTGGCTGGGCACCGCCGCGATGCGAGCCGGGCTGCCGGTGGTAGTCGGCGAGATCCACGGGATGGCCCAGCGCGGTGGAATCGTCACCTCCACGGTACGGATCGGTACCTCCTACGGTCCGATCATCTCGGCGGGCAAGGTAGACGTGGTGCTGGGCTTCGAACCGGTCGAGACCTGGCGCGGAATGCCGATCGCCTCGCCGGACACGCTGGTGATCTCCAACACCCGGCCGATGGTCCCGGCCATCGTCTCGATGAAGGGCGACCGCTACCCCGCTTCGGAGGAGGTGGTAGCCGAGCTGAAGAAGATCTCGCACTGGGTGGTCCCGCTGGACGCGACCGGGATCGCCGCCGAGGCGGGCAATGCGCTGGCCTCCAACTCGGTGCTGCTCGGCGTGCTGGCAGGGACGGGGGCGTTGCCCTTCGACTCCGACCTGTTGCTCGATCTGATCCTGGAGTCCGTCCCCTCCAAGGCCGTCGACGTCAACCGCGACGCCTACCGGCGAGGCTTCGAGCTGGGCAGCGAGGCCGCCTGAGCTTCAGAGCACGTTGCTCGGCGGGGGCGGGGGCGGCGGATTGTGACCCGGCGAGGGCGTCGCCTCCGGCTCATCGGGCTCGGTCGCCGCGGGCGCGGCCGGCTTCGACGGCGGCGCCGCCTTGCGCTTGGGACCTGCCTTGTGCTGCTTCGTCGGGGTGGGCTTGGCGTTGCCCGTCTGCCCATGGATCACACAGCCGGAGATCCAGGCTCCGGCCAGGGCCACGGCGGCCATGAGCACGATTTTCCTCAAGAACGATTTCATCATTCCTCTCCTTTGCTGTCGACAGACTCACGAGAATACACCAACGGCGCGAGCCGTACAAAGGCGATGACGGCCCGGGCGGAGCTGCTATTCATCGACGTTCAGCTGCAGCCCGAGGTGGAGCCGCAGTTGACGCACAGGTGGCAGGAACCCGAGCGGACCATGATCGAGCCGCAGTTGGGGCAGGGCGGCGCGTCGACCTCGGACTCGAACTCGCCGGACTCGTGGGAGCGGGCGGGATCGGGCGGTCCCGTGTTCGCCTTGGTCACGGTCACACGCGGCTCGTCCTGGCCGCCGATGTTTCCGCTCCCGTCCACTCTCTGCTCGAGGAACTTGAGCTGCAACCAGCGGAAGATGTAGTCCATGATCGACTTGGCGATCGGGATGTCGGGATTGCGCGTGATGCCCGACGGCTCGAAGCGCGTGTGGCTGAACTTGTCGACCAGCACGCTGAGCGGCACTCCGTACTGCAAGGCCAGCGAGATTGCCGTGGCGAAGGAGTCCATCAGCCCGGAGACGACCGAGCCCTCCTTGGCCATTCGGATGAAGATCTCGCCCACCATCCCGTCGGCGTACATGCCGGCTGTGATGTAGCCCTCGTGGCCGGAGATATCGAACTTGTGGGTGATGCTGCGCCGTTCGTCGGGCAGGCGCCGGCGCGCCAGGTCCGGAGAGGCCGCCCGCTCCTTCTGAACACGCTCCGCCTTCTCCTGCGTCGAGAGGGGCTGGATGCGTTTGGAGCCGTCGCGGTAGATCGCGATCGCCTTGAGACCCAGCTTCCAGGAGTCCAGATAGACACCGTAGATATCGTCCGGCGTCGCCTCGCGCGGCACGTTGACCGTCTTGGAGATCGCCCCGGAGATGAACGGCTGCACAGCGGCCATCATGCGCACGTGGCCCATCGGTGCGATCGTGCGCACGCCTCCTTCGGGCTTGAACGCGCAGTCGAAGATCGGCAGGTGCTCGTCCTCCAGGGCCGGGGCCCCCTCGATCGTTCCGCGTTTTTCCACGTACTTGACAATCGAATCCACGTCCTCGTCGCAGTAACCGAGCCGCTCCAGCGCGCGACCGACCGAGCGGTTGACGATCTTGAGCGTACCGCCGCCCACGAGCCGCTTGTACTTGACCAACGCCAGATCGGGCTCGATCCCGGTGGTGTCGCAGTCCATCATGAAAGCGATCGTTCCGGTCGGGGCCAGCACCGAGACCTGCGCGTTACGGCAACCGTGGAGCTGGCCGAGCGTCTCGGCTTCCTCCCACGCCTCGCTCGCGGCGTGGAACACGGTCGGCGAGACCAGATCGGCGTCGAGACCGCCGAGCGCGGCGCGGTGCTTGCCGATCACGCCGCGCATCGACTCGGCGTTCTCCTCCCAGCGGGGGAAGGGCCCCATCCCGCCGGCGATCCGGGCGGACTGGGCGTACGCCTCGCCGCTCATCAGCGCCGAGATTCCGCCGGCATAGGCGCGACCGGCTTCGCTGTCGTAGGGCAGCCCGCGGCTCATCAGCAAGGCGCCGAGGTTGGCGTACCCCAGGCCCAGGGCGCGGAAATCGTGGCTGTTGCGCGTGATCTCCTCGGTGGGATAGCGGGCGTGGTCGACTATGATCTCCTGGGCCGTGATCATGATGTCGACCACGTGGCGGAAGAGATCCACGTCGAACTCGCCGTCCTCCTTGACGAAGCGCATCAGGTTCAGCGAGGCGAGGTTGCAGGCGGTGTTGTCGAGGAACATGTACTCGGAGCAGGGGTTGGAGGCGTTGATCGTCCCGCTACCGCAGCACGTGTTCCAATCGTTGATCGTGTCGTGGAACTGCAAGCCGGGATCTCCGCAGACGTGGGTCGCCTCGGCGATGTTGCGCATCAGCTTGCGCGCCTCGATCACCTCCAGAGGCGATCCGTCCAGCACGGCCTTCAGCTCGAACTTGCGATCGGCGACGACGGCTTCCATGAACTCGTCGGTGACGCGCACCGAGTTGTTGGAGTTCTGGAAGAAGACCGAGCCGTAGGCCGGCCCGTTGATGTCTCCGCTGTAGCCGGTCTCGATCAGGGCCCAGGCCTTCTTCTCCTCTTCGACCTTGCAATTGACGAACTCGATGATGTCGGGATGGTCGACGTCGAGGATCACCATCTTGGCCGCCCGGCGGGTCTTGCCGCCGCTCTTGATCACTCCGGCGAAGGCGTCGAAGCCGCGCATGAACGAGACCGGGCCGGAGGCCTGCCCGCCCGCGGACAGCTTCTCCCTGGAGGAGCGGATCGACGAGAGGTTGGTGCCCGATCCCGAGCCGCCCTTGAACAGGTTGGCCTCGGTGGAGGCCAGCTTCATGATCGATTCCATGGTGTCGTCCACGGAATTGATGAAGCAGGCGGAGGCCTGGGGATGCTCCTCGATGCCGACGTTGAACCAGACCGGGCTGTTGAACGTGGCCATCTGGTGCACGAGCACGTGGGTCAGCTCGGATTCGAAGACCTCGGCGTCGCGCTCCGTGGCGAAGTAGCCGTCCCCGCGTCCCCACGCGCAGATCGAGCCCACGACTCGATCGAGTATCTGGCGAACCGACTTCTCGCGCTCGCCCCGGCTCGGCGTGCGGAAGTACTTGGAGACGACCACGTTGGTCGCCAGCTGGCTCCAGAACTCGGGAACCTCGACGTCGTCCACGTCGAGAATCTTCTCGCCGCGATCGTTGGCGATCGAGGCCGAGCGTTTGTCCCACTTGATTTCCTCGTACGGGTGGACTCCCACCCGCGTCAGCATTCGCGAGAGCTTGAGACCGCGCTCGGAGGCTCTCGGGGCGTGCTTGGCGCCGCGATTCTGATCTTCTTTGCTGCCAGTGGAGATCCGCTCGGTCGTGCTCATCTTCCAACCCCCGGCGATTGCCGGCTTCTCGCCGCATCAAGCGAGAAACACTGTGGTTTTTGACAAAAAATTCCCTTCCGACGCAACGATAACGCGTGCTTGGGGCTCGTGTTGTTCAGTGTCTTGGCGCTAGAAGTTGCCCTTTTTTTTCCGCGCTGTCAAGAACTTTACCCCAATATCTTGTACACACCCCCAAAAGGCAAACAATATCTAGTGCATGCCTGATCAAAACCTCAGTGCTTCTCACAGTTTTTCCACAGCGATCCGCATGTTCAGTGATCATCGGTTCAGCTTCTTGCCCAGCCGAGCCTGGCGCCGTTTTTTTGCGTTGAAGACCTTCTACGTTCTAATCAATGTTGTATGAGCTTGAACGACGACAGCAATCGCGAATCTCGCGCTCCGCTTTTGAGCCTGCGCCGCGTCAGCCGCTTCTACCGAGCGGACCGTCCCGCTCTCGTCGACGTCTCGTTCGACGTGCAGCGCGGCGAGTTCCTCTACGTGGCCGGGGCCTCCGGAGCCGGCAAGAGCACGCTGCTGCGCCTGCTGCACCTCTCCGAGTTCCCCGACACCGGCCGCCTGCTGTTCGCCGGTCACGACGTGAGTCAGCTGCGGCGGACCGCGACCTCCTTGTTGCGCAGATCCACCGGCGTGATCTTCCAGAACTACCAGTTGATTCCCGATCTGTCGGCGAGGGCCAACGTCGGGCTTCCGCTCGAGGTTCAGGGCTTCTCGCCGCGCCGGATCCGGAGCCGCGTGGGCGAGGTTCTCGAGCGCGTCGGCCTGTCGAAATCGAGCGAGGAGCTCGCCGGCGGGCTGTCGGGCGGAGAGCAGCAACGGGTCGCGGTGGCGCGAGCGATCGTGGGACGTCCAGAGCTGATCCTGGCGGACGAGCCGACCGGCAGCCTCGACACCTACTCGGCGGACTACGTGCTCGACCTGCTCGAAAAGGCGTGTGACGAGGGCGCGACCGTGGTGCTGGCCACGCACGACCGGATGCTGATGGCGGCGCGCCCGCACCGCACGATGGCGCTGGAAAGGGGGCGGATGGTGGGCATCTCCTCGGACGGCTCACGCAGGCGTCCGGCGCCCGGAGCGCAGCGCGACGACGCATCCTGGGAACGCGCGGTATAGCCCGAGCGAGGTGACGATGACCGAGGTCTACCGGATTTCATACATGCTCAAGAGGGCCGTGAGCGGCTTTCGCCGACGCCCCTGGCTGCACCTGCTGTCCGCGTTCACGCTGGCCGCGGCCTTCGCCAGCTTCGGCGCGACGTTCGTCGCGGCGCGCAACCTCGAAAACCTGCTCGAGCGCTGGATCGGCTCGGCCGAGATAACGGTTTACCTGCGCCAGAACGCCGATCCGTCCGACGCGCAAAGACTCTCCGAGGCGGTCGCCTCGCTGGAAGGCGTGCGCGAGGTTGAGATTACCGGCGCGATCGAAGCCCGGGAGACGCTGGCCTCGTATCTCGGCGAGGGCGGCGAGATGGCCCGCGATCTTCCGCTGGAGGCCTTCCCCTCCTCGATCGACGTCTTCCTCGCCGGAGAGAGAGCCGACGATCCGCGCTCACGCCAGCAGCTCACGGCGCGGCTGGCGGAGGTCGATCTAGTGCAGGAGGTCGAGGTCTACGACGAGTGGTTCGATCGTCTCTCCGCCTTGAGCTCGGTGGGGCGTGCCGCGGTCTGGGGACTTGGTCTGCTGGCGCTGGTCGTGGCGGTGCTGGTCACCGCGGCCACGGTCCGCGCGGGTGTCGGCGCGCGCCGCCGCGAGATCCGGGTGCTGCGCTTCTTCGGCGCGACCGAGCACTACGTGCGGCTGCCCTTTTTGCTGGAGGGCGCGCTGGAGGCGACCGCGGCGATGGGGCTGGCGCTGCTGCTGCTCGAGCTGGGCCTCGAGCGGGTCGAGCGTCTCGCCGGCGAGATCCTGCCGCTGATCGGCGGCGGGGAGCTGGTCGGTCTCACGGCGACCACCACCGCCGCGCTGTTGACCGGCGGCCTGGTCGCCGGGTTGCTCGGAGCGGGTCTCTCGCTGAGGCGCATCGAGGAGGTCTGAGGTGAGGATCGCCACCTTCTTCTGGCTGGCGCTGAGCGTCTTGATCGCCGCGCCGCTCGCCGCCGACGGCCTGACCTTCGTCTCCGCCGAGGAGCTCGCCGACGAGATCGCGGCCCGCGACGAGGACATCGATCGCACCCGGCGGCGAATCGAGGCGCTGGAGGAGTCGGCTCGGCGGGCCCTCGAGGATATCGATCGCGCCGCCCGACGGTTGCGCGGGGTGGAGCGGAAGCTGGAAGACAAGGTCGCCTTGCTCTACCGCCTCTCGCGGCACGGTCATGCCCTGCGCTACCTGCTGGGCGCCGGCTCGCCGACCGAGCTGCTCCAGAGGCTGGGCACGCTGCGCCGGCTCGTGCTGCACTCGCTGGAGGAGCGCCGCAGGGCCGGGATGGAGCTGGCCGCGGCCGAAGGACGACTCGCGGCGGCCAAAGAGGGCCGCCGCCGCGCCGAGGAGATGCTCACCCGCCTGCGGCGAGCCCGCCGGGAGCTGGTCGCCGAGCTGCAGGGGAGATCCGGCTCGCCGCCGGCCCTGCCGTAGACCCCCCGCGACGCTTCGCTCGAGAAAGCGTCCGTGTTGACACTCCCCGGCGCTTTGGATAGCCCCGAAACGGGCTGTCCGGAGGCGTTTCGCGACGATCACCGGCTGATGAGAAGACGGGACGAGATTTGAGCTGCAGCGACAACTCGGCCGGCGGCGAATCCTTGTCGCGCCCGGGCGGCGACGTGCTGGTGATCGGGGCCTTGCAATCCGGCAAGACCGCTCTGTTCCGCCGCCTCTGCGGGGAGCGGACCCGCGAGATCGGGCTGGCCGGCAGCTCTCGCTCGCTGACCCGCGGCCGGTTGCGGCCGCGCCCGATCGGACGCTTCTTGCGCCGCATGCGCTGTCAGGATCCCAGCGGCGGCCGCCCGGGCTCCCCCCCGCCGCACCTGATCGATTCTCCGGGTACCGCGACGCTCTTTCCCCAGGACGAGGAGGAGCTGCTGGTGCGCGACGCGCTGCTCGATCTGCGGCCGGCCGGCCTGCTGGTCGTGGTCGACGCCAGGAGCATGCGCCGCTCCCTGGCGCTGCTGGCCCACGCGGCGGAGCTGGAGCTGCCGACCGTGCTGGCGGTCAACATGCAGGACGAGGCTCGGCGCAGGGGCGTCTCGGTCGACTGCGAGCTGCTCGGCGAGCTTCTGGGAATCGACGCGATCCCGACCGTGGCCTCGCAGGGAACCGGGCTGGACCGGCTCGCGGAGAAGCTCCCGCCCGCTCGCGTGCCGCGCCGGGTCGTGGAGTTTCCCGCGCGGGTCGAGCCCCTGCTGGAAAAGCTGGTCGAGCTGCTGGAGGGCAGCGATCTGCCCGGAAGGTACGCGGCCGGGCTGCTGCTGGCCGGCGGTCCGGACTCTAAGCGGCGGATCGGCGAGCAACTGGGCGACGAGCAGCTGGAGCGTGCGCGCGAGCTGAGGCGCGAGCTCTCCGGTGAGGACGAGATTTCGCAAGAGGTGGAGCTCACCGAGGCGCTCTACGCCGCCGCCGCCGATCTGGACGAGCGCGTGGTCGACCGGCGCAAGGTGAGACGACCCCATCTCGAGACTCTCGGACACTGGGCGCAGCATCCGCTCATCGGTTTGCCGATCGCCGCGGCCGCGGTCGCGGCGATGTACTTCTGGGTTGGAGAGCTGGGCGCCACGCTGGTCGTCGACTGGATCGACGCGCACGTCTTCGGGCAGTGGTTGATTCCGCTCACCGAGCGCGCGGCGGCGGAGCTGCCGTGGCCCCTGGTGCGCGACGCGCTGGTCGACCCGGACTTCGGCCTGCTGCCCACCGGCCTGTTCCTCGCCTTCGGCCTGGTGCTACCGGTCTTGTTCTTCTTCTACTTCGGCTTTCAGCTGCTGGTCGAGTCCGGCTACCTGCCGCGGCTCTCGATTCTGCTCGACCGCGTCTTTCGCCTGATCGGTCTCAACGGGCGCGGCATCCTGCCGCTGACGATGGGATTCTCCTGCGTGACGATGGCGCTGATCACAACGCGCATGCTGCCCACGCGGCGGGAGCGTACGATCGCCTCGCTGCTTCTGGTGCTCGCCACGCCGTGCGCGCCGCTGCTCTCGGTGATGCTGGTCGTGCTCGCGGATCTCCCCCTCAGCGCCACGCTGGCCGTGTTCGGCACGATCCTGACCCAGACGCTGCTGGCGGGGTTCGTCGCCGATCGCATCCTGCCGGGCAGATCCTCCGACTTCATCATGGAGATCCCGCCGCTGCGCATTCCGTCGCTGCGCAACGTGCTGGTCACCACCGCCAGGCAGACCTGGGGGTTCATGAAGGAGGCGGTGCCGCTCTTTATGCTGGCATCGCTGGTGCTGTTCACCATCGATCGGCTGGGAGGGCTGGCCGCGCTGGAGCGGGCCAGCGAGCCGGTGGTCCGCGGGGGTCTGGGCCTGCCCCCCGAGACCGTGCAGGTCTTCATCAAGTCGCTGATCCGCCGCGAGAGCGGCGCCGCGGAGCTGGCAGCGGTCAGCGGCGGCTTCGACAACCTGCAGCTGGTGGTGACGCTGGTGGTGATGACCTTTCTCACTCCCTGCGTCAACGCCGTGTTCGTGCTGGTCAAGGAGCGCGGTCTGGGGCGCGCGGCGGCGCTGGTCGCGACCGTCTCGGTCTACGCGCTGCTGCTGGGCACGGCGCTGAACTGGACTTTCCACTGGCTGGGGATTACCTTCTCCTGAGGCGGCGGGCGGATGAAACAGAGAACAGAGGACCTGCTCGAATCGATTCTGATGGCGGCGGAACAGGGCGCCACCACGCTCGAGGAGATCCGTGGCACGAATCTCGAGGACTCGTGCGTCGACCTGATGGACGAGGACGTTTCGCAGCTGGTCGAGAAAGGCCTGATCGAAGTAGAAGACGGGCGACTGCGTCTGACGGAGCGCGGGATGACGATCGCCGAGAGGATCGTGCGGCGTCACCGGCTGGCCGAGGTGCTGCTGTTCACCCTGCTGGGAGTCGACCGCGAGCTCGCTTCCGAGATCGGCTGCCGGGTCGAGCACGGAATCCGCGACGAGATGCTGGACGGCGTCTGCACTCTGCTGGGCCATCCGTCGACCTGCCCGCACGGACGCCCGATCCCGCCCGGCGAGTGCTGTCGGGCCCGCAAGACCACCGTCCAGCGCCAGGTGGTCCCGCTGACCGAGCTGCGCCCCGGCGAGCGGGCGCGCGTGGTCTACATCATGCCTCGCAACCACCACCGCCTGCACCGCCTGGCCTCCTTCGGTCTCCACCCGGGCGTGGAGATCGAGGTCCACCAACGGCGACCGGCCTACTGCCTGCGCTTCGAGGAGAGCGAGGTGGCTCTCGATCGCGACGTGGCCGAGGACATCCAGGTCGCGCGCCTCAACGGCGGCGACCAGCACGGCTGATCAGCTCGAGACGAGCACGGCCTCCGCCTCCTCGCGGCTCAGGGTCACTGGGAATCCCGAGAGCCGGATCACGATCCGGTCGTCGTCGTCCCGGGCCTGCTCCTTGTGCACCACCGCGTCGGGCAGCACGCCCATGTCGAGCAGGCGGTGACGCAGCTCGCCGATCGCGTCGATCCTGACCACCAGCGCCTCGGCTCCGGTCCGCAGGTCTGCCAGCGTGCGCGGTCCGCGGCTCCTGGCCGCCCGTCCTCCTCCGCGCTTCTTCCTCTCGCCGCCGTCCCTCTCCGGCCGCCGCTTGCGGCGCTGCAGCTCGTCGTGGAACAGCTCGAGGAAATCGACCTCGAGCCGCGGGTCGGTCTTGACGAACTCGACCAGCAGCGTCAGCCGATCCATCCCCGCGTCGGAAAGGCTGTGCTCCATCGCGCAGGCGTCGCGCTCCGCGCTGGAGGAGTCCATCTGCAGCACGTCGCGGAAGAACTTGCAGATGATCTGGTGACGGGCGGCCGCGCGCCGCGCGATCGCCTCGCCGCGAGCGGTCAGCTCGATGAACTCGCGCTGCTGGTAGCGGATCAGCCCCAGCTCGCCGAGGCGCTTCATCGCCGGGGAGACCGAGCCGGGCTTGACGCCGCGCTGGCGGGCGATGTCCTTGACGCGCGCCACCTTGCGATCCCGCACGAGCTGGTAGATCGCGAGAAGGTAGTCCTCGAGAGAACGAGTCAGAACGTTGCCGTCGCGGGGGGCGCTCACCCGCCTTTTATGATTCGATTTGCCGCTCAATGCAAGCTCGACGGAATCAGCCGCCGCCCGCGAGCTTGCGCCCCAGGCGATCGTGATCCTCCCGCAGGCTGCGCGGCACGCTCGTCGAGCCGGGCAGGTGTCTCTTGGCCTCTCCGTACCGACCCATTCCGATCAAGGCCTCCACCAGCAGCAACCTGGCCTCGATGTTGTCGGGCTCGATATCGAGCACGGTCGCGGCGAGCTCGCCGCCGAGCAGCGGATCGTCCCGCATCCTGATCGCGGCCTGGGCCTTGTGCAGCTGGAGCGTGGTGAAGTTGATCAGCTGCTCTCGATCGTAGAGCTCCCGCCTGCAGGCGCGCCTCCTGCTCTTGTCGGAGAGCACCTCCCAGGCTCGATCGAGCCGGCGGCGGATCGCCGCGAGATGCTCCAGGTGCTCCGGCTCGGCGCCGGGGTAGGCGCGGGGATCGAACTCGGCCAGCCGCTTGCGGTAGCGCTGCTCGATCTCGGTCGGCGTCGAGACCGGGTGGGCGTTTAGGACGTCGAAGTGGTTGACCCTCTCGAGTGTGCGGACCAACCCGCCCAGCTCCTCCAGCTCGTGGGGCCTGTCGCCCTTCGGGTTGGTGTCGCTCAGCTCGAGCGCGCCGCGCCGGATCAGCTCCAGGAGCAGCACCCGGGTCTGGCTTCGAAACAGCGTCGAGATCGCCTCGGCGCGAACGAGCTGGGTCGGCTCCTCGAGCAGGTGGTCGACCAGCCGCTTCTCCTTGTCCTTCAATCCGAGCCGCGCCGCGATCCCGGCGGCCGACTCGGTCGGGACCAGGTAGCGCGCGCGGTTCGCCTCGAGGTACTCGAGGTCGTCTTTCTCGATCTTGTCCCTTCTCCAGCCGCGTTCGACCCCGCGCTTCTTCTTGGCCGGAAGGATCAACGAGCAGCGCGCCACCTTGGGAGGGAACGGAGCTCCGGGAATCAGGACGTAGCTGCCGGAGGTCCATTCGGAGACCTCCTTGAGAACCGCGCTGCCCCGCCAGGTGAGCAGCCTGGCCAGCTGCTTGCGGTCCTCGATTCCGGCTCGGAACAGCGCGGCCGGCGCGTGCTCCGCTCCCGCCGCCAGTGCCTCGCGGTAGGCGCGATGGGTCTGTTCGGAGATCTTGCCGGCGGCCCGCAGCATTTCGCCGTGCTCGTGCCGCGGAAACGTCGAGGTCGCGGCCAGCGGGCGTCCCTCCTCGAAGTGGGTCTCGATCCGACCATCGTCCCTGGAGAAGCGCAACACGCCGCTCAGCTTCTCCCCGGCCGCCCGCTCGAGCAGATCGCGCGCGGGCGTCTCTCCCAGCTCGCCGGAGATCTCGCCGACCCAGCCTCCCTCGAGACGCTCCGTCGGCTTGACCGGGAGATTCGTCCGCGAGCGGTCTACCTCGCCGGGACGCAGCCCCTGGCTCTTCTCCCGAACGGATTCCAGCTCGACGATGTTCGCCCCGTCGAGCTGCTCGAAGCGCTGGAGCGCGGTCCGCAGGTCCACGCCGGTCGAGCGCGCCAGCTTCTCGATGTCGCTTCGACCGTCGACTCCCGCGATCAGCTTCTCTGTGACCGGATCGAGACGGAAGCGGGACAGATCGATTTCGGGAACGATGCTCGGCACGCGGCTGATCCGCGCCCCGAGGTCGCCGCCGTCTTCTCCGTTGCGCTCCCCCAATTCAGAATCCCTCCGCTTCGATCCTAACATCGAAGACGGAATCCAGGGACGGGAAAATCAGAACTCGGCGCTGCCGGGCGTGCGGGCGAACGGAATCACGTCCCGGATGTTCTGCATGCCCGTCACGTACATCAGCATGCGCTCGAAACCGAGACCGAATCCGGCGTGGGGTGTGCTGCCGAAGCGACGCAGGTCGCGGTACCACCAGTAGATGTCGGGGTCGAGACCGAAGCGCTCGATCTGCTCGTCCAGAACGTCGAGACGCTCCTCGCGCTGCGAGCCGCCGATGATCTCGCCCACCTGCGGCACCAGCAGGTCCATCGCCGCCACGGTCCTGCCGTCGTCGTTGACCCGCATGTAGAACGCCTTCAGATCGCGCGGGTAGTCCACCACGAACGCCGGTCCGCCCACCAGCTCCTCGGTCAGGTAGCGCTCGTGCTCGGACTGCAGATCCGCTCCCCAGCGCACGGGGTGCTCGAACTGGCGTCCCGATTTCTCCAGCGCCGCGACCGCCTCGCCGTAGGTCATCCGCTCGAAGCGCGAGTCGACCAGTTGCTCCATCCTGCGGCGCAGGCCCTGCTGGATCCAGCGATCGAAGAAATCGATGTCGTCCGAGCAGCGCTCCAGCACCTCGCGCACTATCTCGCGGATGAAGTCCTCGGCCAGGTCCATGTCGCCGGCCAGGTCGCAAAAAGCCATCTCGGGCTCGATCATCCAGAACTCCGAGGCGTGACGCGATGTGTGCGAGTTCTCGGCGCGGAAGGTGGGGCCGAAGGTGTAGACGTTGCGCAGCGCCAAGGCGAAGATCTCGGCCTCGAGCTGACCGCTGACGGTCAGCGCGGTCTCGCGGCCGAAGAAGTCCTCGGAGAAATCGACCTCGCCCCCGTCGCGCGGCTCGGCGCCGGGCGGCAGCGTGGTGACGCGGAACATCTGCCCGGCCCCCTCCGCGTCCGAGGCGGTGATGATCGGAGTGTGCACCTGGAGGAAGCCCCGCGAGTCGAAGAAGCGGTGGATCGCCATCTGCAGCGCGTGCCGCACGCGGAAGACCGCGCCGAACGTGCGCGCCCGCGGCCTCAGGTGAGCGATCGTGCGCAGAAACTCGAAGGAGTGCCGCTTCTTCTGCAGCGGGTAGTCCTCGTCCGACTCGCCGACCACCTCGACCCGCTCGGCGTGCAGCTCGACGCGTTGCCCGCGCGCCGGGGACTCGACCAGCTTTCCGCGCACGCGCAGCGCCGAGCCCGCGCCCAGGCCGGCCACATGCTCGAGGTCCTCCAGCTCCGGATTGATCACGACCTGGAGGCTGGCCGGGCACGAGCCGTCGTTGAGCTCGAGAAAGGCAACGCCCTTGCCCCTGCGCGAGGTGCGCAGCCAGCCCTCGGCGACCACTCCCTCGCGGGGTACGTCATAGTCCAGTATCTTCCTCAGGTACTCGCTCATGACTCCTTTTTCCATCATCGACGCCGCGTTTCAAGACCGTCGGAGCGGATCGCATCCGCCGCCTACGAACGGTCGCTGCCCGCGAGCCTCCGCCCGAAAGAGCGCTTGGCCAAAAAGGAGGCCACTCCGATCAGCACCGAGAGCGGCAGCGACAGGATCAGCGCCAGCGTGGCCGTGTTGAGAGCCATCGAGATTCCGGCCGCCATCATCGCCGACCGGTGATCCGGCGGGGCGTCCGACAGCGCCCGGAACGCCTCGCCCACGCCGAGCGCCGTTCCCAGCACCCCGGTCGCCACCAGCGCCGCCAGCAGGCCCCACAGAATCGGAGACATGTCGGTCTTGTTGCGCAAAATCAGCTGGATGATGGTCATCACCAGCACCCCGAAGCCGAGCAGCAAGACGAAGTACATGAAGATTCCCCCCTCGGCGAAAGAGCCGGCCACTCCGTTCATTTTCGTTCTCCCTTCTCGGCGCGGCGCCGCAGCGACGCCCGCGATGGTTGATCACGGTTTTTTCCGCGCCGCGATCTTTTCCAGACCATGATAGATCGCGGCGCCGGAGACGTCTCCCCATACGTTGACCGTTGTGCGCGCCATGTCCAGGAGTCGATCCAGCGCCAGGATCAGGCCGATCCCCTCCAGCGGCAACCCCAGCGCGCCGAGCACGACCGCGATCATCACCAGCGACGCGGAGGGAATCCCCGCCGTGCCCACCGCGACCATCGTCGCCATCACCAGCACGGACGCCTGCTGCGCCAGCGAGAGGTCCATCCCGTAGGCCTGGGCCACGAACAGCGCGGCGACAGCCTCGTAGAGCGCGGTGCCGTCCATGTTGACCGTGGCGCCCAGCGGCACGAAGAAGCCCACGATCCGCCTGGGCACGCCGGCGCGCTCGGTGGCGCAGTCGATCGTGAGCGGCAGCGTGGCCGAGCTCGAGCAGGTGGAAAATGCTGTCAGTAGCGCCGGAGCGACCGCCCGGGCCAACCGCAGCGGCGAGGTTCGGCCCAGCAACCTGAGCAGCAACGGCAGCACCACCAGCGCGTGGAAGAGCAGGCCGGTCCCCACGGTCAAGCCGAACAGACCGATCGAGGCGAACGCCTCGACACCGTGCAGCGCCATCGTGCGCAACAAGAGGAAGAAGACGCCCAGCGGGGTCAGCAGAATCACCAGCTCGGTGATGCGCATCATCACCTGGTAGACACCGCTGAAGAAACTCTCCAGCGTCTCGCGCGCTTGACCGCGCATCGTGGTCAGCACGCCGCCGAACAGCACGCAGAAGATCAGGAGCGGCAGCAGGCGTCCCTCCGACAGGTTGGCGGCCGCGTCTCCGATCGGGTTGACCGAGATCAAGTGCTCCATGAACTGGCCGAAGCTGCGCGTCTCGGTCACCAGCCCGTCGGGCACCTCGCCGGCCAGCGAGAGATCGATCCCGTCGCCGGGCCGGAACAGGTTGACCAGCCCCAGCCCCACGCTCACGGAGATCGCGGTCGTGCCCAGGTAGAACACGACCGTCCACAGTCCCAGCTTGCCCACCTTGCGCAGATCGCCGGCCCCGCTCACGCCGGTCACGATCGCGCCGATGATCAGCGGCACCACCACCATCTTCAACGCGCGCAGGAACAGATCGCCGGGCAGCCCCAGCCGCCAGCCCTCCACCTGCTCGGGAGTCACGCCGGCGATCTCCTTGAGGATCGCGCCGGTCGCGCCGCCGGCCACCACCGCGCCCAGCACGAGCCACGGCAGCAGGCGCCGGTACCTCGCCCGGAAGCCGGGTCGCTCGCTGGTATCCTCGCCGTCGGACATGCCAAGACAATAGCCGCTGGGGCACGACAAAGACAACGCCGGATTGCACGCCCCACCCCAACCCGTCCAACCTGTCCAACGCGCAGCGTTCTACGAGCATCGCAAAGCGCATGCTCGTAATGCGCGGGTCTTCTTGCGCGGGACCAGAGTTGATCAGGGCAGCTCGATCGGCGGGCTGATCAGGTGCTTGGCCTGGTAGCTGCCGTAGCTCGGCGAAATGTAGACAGAGTTGGGTGCGCTGTAGGAGACCGATCCCTGGGTGGTCCAGTCGTTGGTGCCCCCGTCGTCCCAGTCGCTCGCCACCACCAGCCAGCCCGTGGGAAGCGCCGGAGCGCTCACCGAGTCGAAATCCTCCGACCAGTGGCAGCTCGACGGATAATCCTGCTGGTCGGTGAGCGCGATGCAGATATCGTCCAGGTACCACGAGTCCGCGCCCTGGCCGCTGTAGTAGAAGGAGAAGCGGACCGTCTCGCCGCTGTGCTCGGCCAGCTCGGTGACGATTCCCTGCGCCCAGTCTCCGTCCGCACCCGCGTTGTTCATCGTGTCCGGGCCGGCCAGTATCTTCCAGCTGTCGCCGATCGGGTCGGCCGATGTGCTCGGCCCCATGTAGAGGCGGTGGATGTAGTAGTCGCTTAAGTAGTCGATCCGTTCTCGGAAATGCAACGAGACGGGCTGGTACTCGCCGAAACTGACCGACAGGGAGTATGAACCGGCATCGCCGTCGGAAAAGCCGTCGCAGATGATGTAGACCGTGGTCGCCTCGTCGCCGCCGACCAGGGCGGTCTCGGTCCCGGTTCCGACCTCGTCGTCGCCGTCAAGGCAGCTGCCGTCGATGTCGCCGCAGTCGGTAACCAGGTACAGGGACGAATCGTAACTATACGGGGAGAGCGTCACCTCTATCTGCTGGCCCGCTTCGAGATCCACCACCCAGACCTGGTCGGGACCGGCCGCGCCGGAAAAGCCGGTGCAGTCCATCGTTCCGGGCTCGTAGTCGTCGCTCAGACCGGAGGTGTTGCCGTCGTAGACGCCCGAGCCCGAGATCGGAATCGCGTCCTGGCAGACATCTCCTTGGTTGTCGGTGTCGGCATCCGTGTCGGAGTCGGTGTCGGTGTCGGTGTCGGTGTCGGAGTCGGTGTCCGTGTCGGAGTCGGTGTCGGTGTCGGTGTCCGTGTCGGTGTCGGTGTCGGTGTCGGTGTCGGAGTCGGTGTCGGTGTCCGTGTCGGAGTCGGTGTCGGTGTCGGAGTCGGTGTCGGTGTCGGTGTCGGTGTCCGTGTCGGAGTCGGCATCCGTGTCCGCGTCGGTATCGGTGTCTCCATCTGCATCGGAGCCGGCGTCCGACGACGGATCGTACTCCGCCGGCTCCGATGCGCAGGCCGCGAGGCACAGCGCTGCCGATGCGGCCGAAACCAAAAACAGTCCGTTCAGATCCATCTGGTCTCCCCTTTTCCCAAAGGCGCGAACAGGCGTGTCCACCCTTCGAGCCCGCTGCTCGTCTATCCGGCTTTCCCGAGTTTCTGTCATCATTGTAGTTGAGTCTCGTCTTCAGAGTATTCATTTTTTTGTGCTCGTCTTTTTCGAATCGGACGATTCCAGTCTCGTTGCTGATCTATACTCTGAGCTCGAGATGCTGGTCACGATACGCAGCAATCGCCTCGAGGCGCTGGCCGACGATCTGGCCGGAAGGATCGCGACCGATCCTTCCGGCCCGCTCGAGACCGAAATAGTGGCGGTCCCCGGCCAGGGCATGCGCGCCTGGCTCGGACAGCAGCTGGCTCGCAGGATCGGCGTCTTCGCCGGGGTGAGCACTCCGTTTCCCCGCGATCTGATCGAAGACCTGCTCTCGACAATCGGCGGCGAGCGAGGCGGGGAAGAGACCCCGTTCCAGCCCGACGCGATCGCCTTCGCGATCGCCCGGCTGCTTCCCTCGATGCTCGGCGACAGGAGCTTTGCGCCGATCGCCTCCTATCTGGAGGGAGACGAGGGGGGCGCGCGACTCCACCAGCTGGCCCGCGTCCTGGCCCGCACCTACGACGAGTACCTGCTCTACCGCCCCGAGATGATCCTGGAGTGGCAGAACGGCGCGTCTTCGGGAGACTGGCAGTCCCTTCTGTGGAACGCGCTGAGAGAGCGGATCGGGCCGTCGGCGCGACACGTCGCGGAGACGGCCCGCGATCTGCTCCAGCAGGCCGCGGAAGGCCGGCTGAGCCACGATCGACTCCCGCGGCGGATCTCGCTTTTCGGGATGACAACCCTGCCGCCCCTGTACGCGCGCATTCTGGCCGCGCTGCCCGATCCGCTCGAGGTGCGGCTCTACCTGCTCTCCCCCACGCCGCACTACTTCGGCGATCTCACTCGGCGCGGCGCGAGCGAGGAGGGAACGGGCGCGGACGGTCATCCGCTGCTGGCCTCGCTCGGCCGGGTGGGACGCGAGTTCCAGGACGTGCTGATCGACGCCGCCTCGGCCGGCGCCGACGAAGAGGAGCTGTTCGTTCCACCGCGAGCCGAGACCGCGCTGGGCGCCTTGCAACGAGATCTCTACGAAGTGAGCGGCCGGCCGCCGCCCGCGGCGGACGGCACGATCCAGATTCACGCCTGCCATGGACCCGCGCGCGAGGCCGAGGTGCTGGTCGACAGGCTGCTGGAGACGCTCGACGATCCGGAGCTCGAGGCGGCGCCCCACGAGCTGCTGGTGATGACGCCCGACCTGGAGACGTACGCTCCCTACCTGGAGGCGGCTTTCGCCAGGAGCGCGGGAGCGGGGCGCACGATTCCTTTCAGGGTCTCCGACCGAAAGGCGCGCTCGGACTCTCCGGCGGTGGAGGCTTTCGGGGAGCTGCTGGAGCTGGTCGGAGGAAGGCTGCGGCTCTCGGAGGTGATCGACTTCCTCTCGCGCGAGCCGGTCCGCGAGAACTTCGGGCTCGAGCCGGAGGACGTGGAGACGCTGGGCCGCTGGCTTCGCGAAGCGGGGGTGCGCTTCGCCGCGGACGAGCGCCACCGCGAGCGGCTGGGTCAGCCGAGCCGGATCGATCACACTTGGCGCTTCGGCCTCGATCGGCTGCTGCTGGGACACGCGCTGAGCGGCCAGGATCGCCGGCTGTTCGGCGGCGTGGCCCCCTGCGACTCGGTCGCGGGCGGTCCGTCGGACCTGCTCGACGGGCTGATGCGTTTTTGCGGCGAGCTGCTCGACGCGGTCGAAGATCTGCGCCGCGCCCGCCGTCCCGCGGACTGGCGCGAGGCGCTGATCGAATACTGGCGGCGGCTGATCGGAGCTCCAGATCCCGAGAACGCGGCCTGTGCGGCGGCGCTGGAAGCATTGAGCTCGCTGGCGCGCTCCGCCGAGTTGGCCGGGTTCGATCGCGAGCTGGACTTCGAGGCCGCGCGCCTCTGGGTGCTGGAGTCCCTCGACAAGCTGCCGGCCTCGCGCAGCTTCCTCGCCGGAGGAGTCACGATCTGCGAGCTGAAGCCGATGCGCGGCATCCCCGCGCGGGCGGTGGCGCTGGTCGGGATGAACGACGGCGTCTTTCCGCGCTCGCGCACCGCGCCTTCTTTCGATCTGATCGGTCGCCGCCCGCGACCCGGAGATCGAGCGGTGCGGGACGACGATCGCTACCAGCTGCTCGAAGCCCTGGTCTCCGCGGGCGACAGGTTGATCATCACCTACACCGCCCACGACGATCAGACCGGGGAGCCGTTGCAGCCCTCGGTCGCGGTGCAGGAGATCCTCGACACGATCGCTCCCGGCAGCGAGATTCGTCACCCGTTGCACCCGTTCGATCCGCGCTACTTCGAGACGGACGGGTCCGATCCGCGGCTGTTCAGCTACGCCTCCGAGCATCTGCCCGCGGCCAGCTCCCTGCTCGCCGAGCCGCGACCGCGAGCGCCGTTCGTCGCCGGGCGCCTCGAGCCCGCTCCGGCCGCCGAGCCCGCGGTCGACCTTGGAGACCTGCTGCGCTTCTTCCGCTTCCCGGCCCGGTTCTTTCTCGGTTCGCGGCTCGGCGTGAGGCTGCCCAGCGAGGATCAACGCCCCCGGGATCGAGAGCCGGCCGATCTGAGAGGGTTGAATCAATACAACGCGGGACAGGCCGCGCTGGAGTGGCGGCTCGCCGGAAGGCCCGCGGAAGATCTGCCCCGTTACCTGGGAGCGCTGGGCCTGCTGCCCCACGGCGAGCCGGGACGAATCTGGTACGAGAGCATGCTGGCCGAGCTGGATTTGCTGCTCGAGGCCGGCGAGGAGCTTTTTCAAAGCGAGCCGCGCGAGCCGCTGGAGCTGGACGTCCGGCTGGAGGACGCGCCCCGCCTGATCGGTCGCCTGGGTGATCTGCGCTCCTGCGGCCTGGTAGACTGCCGCTTTTCCAGAATGCGGGCGGGAAACCTGCTCCAAGCCTGGATCCGCCACCTGGCGCTGTGCTGCGCGGCAACCGGCGATCCGCCGCGGCGCAGCGCACTGATCGGACGCCCCGCAACGAATAAGAGCACAATCGTGCGCGTCGATCTGGCGCCGCTGGGCGAGGAGGCGCGGGAGCTGCTGGCCGAGCTGTTGCGCCTCTATTCTCTGGGCGGCGCGGAGCCGCTCCCGTTCCACCCCGAGCCTTCCTTGGAGTACACCCGCCGCGCCTCTTGTGAAGAAAACAGAGAAAAGGCGATCCGGGCTGCGCGCAAAAAGTGGAAGGAGGAGAAGAAAACCGCAGAAGGCCGGCTCGACCCGGTCCCGGCCGAGCGCTGCTTCGCCGGCGGAGACTTGTTCGGCCCGACCGGCTTCGATGGGCAGGCACGCTTCGAGGATCTCTCCACGCGGGTGTTCGGACCGCTGGTCGACCGCCTCGGGGAGGCCTGGCCGTGAAGCAGCTCGATCCGATCGAGACCCCACTGGGCGGAATCCAGCTGGTGGAGGCCAGCGCCGGAACCGGCAAGACCTACAACATCGGTCTGCTGGCCGCGCGCCTGGTCGCCGAGGCGGGGATCGCGATCGACAGGCTGCTGGTCGTGACCTTCACCGAGGCGGCCACGGCCGAGATGCGCGGCGTGATCCGGCGGCGCCTGCAGAGCGTTCGCCGCGCGCTTGCGGGCGACCGAGGGGCTTCGATCGACGACGGGGATCGGCGCCTGGCCGCTCGACTGGAGCCGGTCGAGAGCGAGGCGCTGGCGCGCATCGAGGCGGCGCTGCGCGACTTCGACCGCGCCGCGGTGCTGACGATCCACGGTTTCTGCCGGCGGGCGCTGGTGGAGCACGCCTTCGAAAGCGGCGTTCCTCTCGACGCCGAGCTCGATCCGGACCGCGAGCCGTTGCTGCGCGAGCTGGCGTTCGACATCTGGGCGCGCGAGGCCGACGCCGCCGACCCGGATCTGGCCGAGGCCCTGGTGTACCTCCTCGGGGGTCCCGAGACACTGCTCGAGCTGGTCGAGCTGGCGGCTTCGCGGCCGGACCTGGAGCTGCTCGGTGGAGAGCCGGTCGCGGGCGAGAACGATCTCGACATCCGCGGGGCGTTTCGCCGCGCAGTCGAAGCGTGGAGCAGCGGAAGGGACGAGGCGCTGGCCAGGCTGATCGACGCGATCGAGGCGGGTGATATCACCAGGCAGACATACAAGCCGGAAAAGGTGCAGCAGTGGGCCGGGGAGATCGACCGGATCCTGGCCGCCTCGCGTCCGCCGCACGGGGGAAAGGAAGCCCTTCGGAAGCTGAGCTCGGCCAGGCTCGCGGAAAAGGCAAACAAGAATGCCAGGCAGAAAGGCCGCCTCGTGCGACACCCCTGCTTCGACGCGTTCGAGGAGCTGGCCGACGCTGTCGAGGAGCAGGAATTGCATCTGCAACGGCGCGTGCAGGAGGTGGAGCGCCGCGCGTTTCTCCGCACCCGCGAGCTGCTGGCCGAGCGCCGCGCAGAGACCCGCACGCTCTCTTTCGACGACCTGCTACACGAGCTGGAGCGCGCGCTGGACCGCTCCGGGCGCGGGGAGCGCCTGGCCAGCGAGTTGCGCGAGCGCTACCGGGCCGCCCTGATCGACGAGTTCCAGGACACCGATCGCGTCCAGTGGCGCATCTGCGGCCGCCTGTTCGGCGACGGAGAGCGGCCGCTGTTCCTGATCGGCGATCCCAAGCAGGCGATCTACTCGTTCCGCGGCGGCGACGTCTTCACCTACCTGGCGGCCTCGCGCCAGGCCGATCGGCGTCACACGCTGGCCGTCAACTGGCGCTCCGATCCGGTCTCGATCGAGGCGGTCAACTCGCTGCTGGGCGGTCTCGACAGCCCCTTCGTCGATCCGCGCATCTCGGCGCCGCCGGTCGCGCCGCGCCCCGGAGCCGAGAACAGCCTGCGGATCGGCAAGCGACAGGCGACCGGTGTCGAGATCCTGGTGCCGGACCAATCCGTCGAGCCGCCCGGTTCCGGGACCGGGGCCGATCCCGACAGCGGAATTCTTTCCGAGCTGGTCGCGGACGACATGGCGCGGCTGCTGTCGCAAGCCGAGTTGGGCGGTGACGATCCCAGGGCCCTCGAGCCCTCGGACGTGGCGGTGCTGGTTCCCGAAAACAAGCAGGCCTTCGAGATCCAGGCCGCGCTGCGCCGGCGCGGAATCCCCGGAGTACCCTGGAGCGACAGGAGCGTGCTGGCGAGCCGCGAGGCCGGCGACTTCTTCGCCCTGCTCGCAGCGTTGGCCGATCCGGCCGACGGCGGAGCCGTGCGCGCCGCGCTGGCGACCGACCTGCTCGGGCTGGACGCCGCCGCGATCGACGGCCTGCTCCGCGACGAGCACGGCTGGGAAACCTGGGTGGAGCGCTTCCGGCACTGGCGCGAGCTCTGGGATCGCAACGGCTTCGTCCGCGCGGCCTGGGCGGTGCTCGACCACGAGCTCGAGCGCGGCGTGTCCTTGCTGGCGCGCCTGGTCTCTCTGCCCGACGGCGAGCGCAGGGCGACCAACGTGCGCCATCTGGTCGACCTGGTCCACTCCGCCTCTCAGCGCGAGCGGCTGGACGCCGCCGGAGCGGTGCGCTGGCTCGAGGCGCGGCTGGCCGAAAAGGATTCCGGCAGATCGGAATCGGAGCAGCTTCACCTGGACAGCGACGCCAGCGCGGTGCGGATCATCACCATGCACAAGAGCAAGGGCCTGGAGTTCCCGGTGGTCTACCTGCCGTTTTCCTGGAAGGGGGCGCTTCGGGCAAACCCAAAAAAGTACTTCGTTTTCCACGATCCGGATCGCGGCGATCGTCCCTGCCTCGATCTGGACCGACGGCGTCGCACGGACCGACTGCAGAAAAAGAAGGACGAGGACTTCGCCGAGAAGGTGCGGCTGCTCTACGTGGGCCTGACTCGCGCCAGGCAGCAATGTCGCGTGGTGGGGGGCGGACCCTGCGCGAGAAAGATCTCGGCGCTGAGCTGGCTGCTGCACGGTCGCTTCGGAGGCGAGTCTCCGGCCCGGACCAAAAAACGATTGCAGAAGCTCGACGCAGACGAGCTGCGCCAGGATCTGGAGCGGCTCTCGGCCGATTCCCGCGGCGCGGTGGGCGTTTGCGATCTGCAAGATCGCGGCGCTCGCCATACCGTGAGTCCGCGAGCCGGCGAATCGGCTCTGGAGGCGCGGCGCCTTGCGAGAAAGCTGCCGCGCTCGCGTTTCGTCTCCAGCTTCTCCACGATCGCCTCCCGCGGCCGGGAGACGGAAGCGGATCGGGACGGCGAGGCGAGCGTCGCGCCCGCGCCCGCGACGCCGTCCGCCGGAAAAGCGGTTCCGCTGGCCGAGCTTCCCGCCGGAGCGCGGACCGGGACCTGCCTGCACGAGATACTGGAACGCGCCGAGCTGTCCGGCGGGGATCGCGCGGAGCTCGAAAAGCTGTCCGCCGAGCGGCTCGCGGCCGGCGGGCTGGACGCCGCGCGCTGGGCCTCCCCGGTGGCCGCGGCGCTGGAGGATGTGGCCCGCGTCCCGCTGGGTCGCGACGGCGGCGGCCCGCGCCTGGCCGATATCGAAAGCTCGGCTCGGGCGGTCGAGCTGGAGTTCGCGCTTCCGGTCGAGGTTCCGGTCGCGGCCGAGCTGGTGGCCGAGGCGATCGGACGCGGAGCCGAGGCGCCGAGCCCCGGCTACCTGGAAAGGCTGGCGGCGCTGGGCGAGGTTCCGCCGGGCACGCTGCGCGGCTTCATCGACCTGGTTTTCGAATGGCGCGGCCGCTACTATCTCGTCGACTACAAGTCCAATCACCTGGGACCCTGCTGGGACGACTACTCGCCGTCCGAGCTCGAAGCGGAGATGGAAGCGCACCACTACCACCTGCAGTCCCACCTCTACGCGCTGGCGCTCGATCGGCTCCTGCGCAGCAGGCTGCCCGGCATCGGGATCGCGCAGAAGCTGGGCGGGACGATCTACCTCTTCCTCAGGGGAATGCACCCGCAGCGCGGCGCCGGCTCCGGAGTGTTCCGCGCGCGGCCCTCGGCGGAATCGATCGCCGCTCTCGACCGCCTCTTTCCGCGGGCCCGAATCGAGGGAGGCGAGCCGTGATCGCAAACCTCGAAGGTCTGCTCGCCGCCGGCCACTTCTCGCGCCTCGACGCGGAGCTGGCGCGCACCGTGTGCCGGTTGGCCGGAGACGACGATCCGCTGCTGGCTCTCGGGGTCGCCGAGACGAGCCGCACCACCGCGGCCGGGAGCGTCTGCACCAACCTGCGGCGGCTGGGCGGACGAGAGGTGGATCTGGAGATCGACACCGAAGAGCCGGTGCCGAGCTGGCCGGACGCCGAAAGCTGGATCGCGGCGCTGGGCTCCAGCCCCGCCGTGGGCGACGGAAGCGATTTCAACCCGCTGGTGCTGGACGGCGCCGGCCGCCTCTACCTCCACCGCTACTGGAGCTTCCAGCACCGGTTGGCGCGCGAGGTGCTGGCGCGCTTCGCGGCTCGTCCGGCGGACGACGGCGAGGTCGATTCCAAAGACCTGGAGCGGCTTTTCCCCGCCGCGACCGATCCCGAAATCGATCCGCTGGGCCGCGGAGTCGCGGGGCAACGCGAGGCGGCGCGAATCGCGGTCGGCGGTCTGTTGACTGCGATCTCCGGCGGGCCGGGCAGCGGCAAGACGACGACCGTGGCGCGCATGCTGGCGCTGCTGGTCGAGCGCGCGCTGGCCCGCGGCGAGGCCCCGCCCCGAATCGCGCTGCTGGCTCCCACGGGCAAGGCGGCGGCGCGCCTGGCAGAGTCGATTCGGCGCAGCGTCGACCCCGACGGCGCGGACGGGATCTCCAGCGAGCGGCGAGCGCTGGACTGCATTCCGCGCGCGGCGGCGACCATCCACCGCGCGCTGGGTTGGAATCCGCGAGGCTCGGGCCGGATGCGCTTCGACATCGACAACCCGCTTCCCGCCGACGTGGTGGTGGTCGACGAGTGCTCGATGGTCGATCTGGCCCTGCTGGCGCGGCTGGTCGAGGCGGTCCCGCGCCGCGCGCGCCTGATCCTGGTCGGCGACCGCAACCAGCTAGCCTCGGTGGAGGCCGGCGCCGCGTTCGGCGACATCTGCAGCGGCGCCGTTCCCGAGGCGGCCGGCGCGCCGCGGTCCGCGCTGTCCGGTCGTGTGGCGCAGCTGGAGCACTCCTTCCGCTTCGGCGCCGGGATCGGCGATCTGGCTGCGGCGATCAATTCCGGCAATCCGCGGCGCGCGCTGGAGGTGCTGGACGACCCCCAGCGCCCGCAGGTGCGGCTGGTCGACGAAGGCGACCCCGAGCGGCGCGTCGCGCGGGCGGTCGAGCTGGCGGTACGGAGCTTCTCCCCGTTGCTGGAGCGGAGAGAGCCGGCCGACCGCCTGCAAGAGCTGCGGCGCTTCCGCCTGCTGGCCGCCCATCGCCGCGGACGGGACGGAGTCGAGCGTCTGGCCGCCGAGGTGGAATCGTCGCTGCTGCGCCGGAGCGGAATCGCGCCGGCACAGCGGTGGTATTCCGGCCGCCCGGTGATGATCCTGCGCAACGATTACGAGCTGGAGGTCTACAACGGCGACGACGGCGTCGCGGTGGTGGACGAAGACGATCGCGCCTCGCTGTGGCTCGACTCGGCACAGGGCGCACGGCGCGTGGCCGCGGCACGCCTGCCCGAGCACGAGACGGCCTACGCCACCACCGTGCACAAGGCGCAGGGCTCGGAGCTCGAGGAGGTGGCGGTGCTGCTGCCGCGCCGAAGCTCGCCGGTCCTCTCGCGCGAGCTGCTCTACACGGCGGTCACCCGCGCGCGGCGCGAGGTAGTGCTGCTCGCCTCGCGCGAGCAGGTCGCCGAAGCCGTCGCGACTCCGGTCAGACGCTCCTCGGGGCTGTGCGACGAGCTCCGCGAAAACGGACATTCGGGCCGGCCGGCGACCTGATTTCGTGGGGCTGGCCGAGTGAAACGCTTTGCTCCGGGGCGTATCGGTTCTATACTCGTGCGCAATGGGGAAATACTCCAAGGAGGTTTGGCGATGAACGGATGGAAGACGATGATGGCGCTGTTGCTGGCCGCCGGCCTGGGAACGGCCGCCTGCGCGGACGATGACTCGGGAGACGAGGACGCCGGCACAGACGCCGACGCGGACAGCGACGCCGACGGCGATACTGACGCGGACAGCGACGGGGACTCCGACACCGATTCGGACACGGATACCGGCGCCTCGACATCCTGCTCCGTCGACTTCGGCGGGATGGGTACTCCGCTGTTCGGCACCTGTCAGCCCGCGGACGATCCCTGCGAGGGCGGCGTGGCCGAGGGCAACGAGCAGGGCGATTGCGAGCAGGAGGGCCAGGTCTGCTGCATCGAGACCGACCAGTGCGACTCCCTCGGCTCCGGGATGCTCAGCTGCCAGGAGAGCGTCTGCCCCGGCGAGATGGGCGTCCAGCTGGGCTGTCCCGACAGCGGCTGGTGCTGCGTTCCGGTCGACGTCCCGCAGGAAGAGGCCCAGGAGGGAGAGCAATGCTCGGTAACCGTCGCCGAAATGGTCAACATCTACGGGACCTGCACGCCCGACAGCGAGACCTGCCCGGCAGGAACGATCAGCAGCCTGGAGCAGGCCAACTGCGCCGCAGGCCTCAACTGCTGCATCGACGAGGACGCCTGCGCCGAGGCCGGCGCCTCGATGGGCGACATGCTCAACTGCCAGCAGAGCGAATGCTCGGGGATGTTCGGCTTCCACGCGGGATGCCCCGAAGACGGCTGGTGCTGCGCGCCGTTCTAGCCTGCGGTTTTCGATGGAGCCCGGCGAAGAGATCGCCGACAGCGACGAAGCTCGGGTGCCCGCGGCAGCGGCCGGGAGAACCGGACCGCGTTGTGCGCGCCCACGGACGAACGGGGGATCTGCTCGCGAACGACGAAAAAAAAAGGAAGTGAGTCACCTTGCCGTACGTACCTGGAAACCCCGTGGATGCCTACTGCTTGAGCTGTGGGAAAGACACCGTGCACACCGTGCTGGAAGTGGAGGGGATGCAGGTGACATCGGTCCGCTGCCGTCATTGCGGCGCGGAGGGGCCGATGCGCATGCCCCGCGATCGAGCCAAGGCGGCCCTGCGCCGGATGGCGTCGCGCGGCGAGAAGCCGGCACCGCGCCGCCGGAAGTCGCGTTCCCGCCCCTCGGCGAACCCGGCCCGGGAGTTTCGCCGCCTGATCGAAGGGCGCGATCTTTCCGAGGCGAAGCCATACGACGTCGGCTTGGATCTCGCCGTCGGGGGCCTGATCGAGCACCCCCGCTTCGGGCTCGGTGTCGTGACCGAGATGCTCGGCGCCGACAAGGTCAACGTCACGTTCGAGGACGGTCCGCGCCGCCTGATCTGCAAGCGCGCTTGATCGCGTCGCTCGCCCTCGCCGCCTGTCTCGCCGCTCCGGTCTCGGCCGCGGCCGAGCCGGAGCACGACGATCTGATCGCGGTTCCCGGTCCGGAGGGGGCGGTAGCGATCTGGCTCGAGCTGGGACCGATCTCCGCTCCGCTCGGAGTCAGGCGCGGCGAGGAAGGCGTGGCCGGCTGGGATCCGCTCGACGCCGCCGAGCTCTCCGAGGCCCCGCAAAAGGGTGAGCGCGGTCCGGGCGGCCGCTGGCGACTGCACGCCGAGGGAGAAGAAGAAGTGCGGCCGCGCGGCGGAGGACCGGCCGTGACCTATCTGGCTGCGCTGTTGCGCAGCGACGAGGCGCGGCGGGTCCTGCTGAGCGTCGGCAGCCACGACGGCGTGGAGATCTGGCACGACGGCCGCCTGGTGCTGCGCCGCGATCTGGAGCGATTTTTTCGCGCGGACACCGACCGCGTGGAGTTGGAGCTGCCGGCGGGCGACAGCCTGCTGGTGGTTCGCCTCTGGCGCGGCCGGGGCCGCCGCTGGCGCTTCCGCCTCGGGCTGCTGGACGAGCAGCATCTCCGCGCCCGCCACCTGCGGGTCGTGATCCCGGGCGCCGGCGACCGGGCCCCGCGCGCGTTTCGCCGTTGCGCGCGTCTGGAGCTGGAGCGCCGGCCGGATCTGAGCGCCGGCACCGCGCTGGCTCGCGCCTGGCTCGACTTCCCCGGGGGGCGACCGGTGCTCGAGGACCGCACGGCCAAGCTGAGCTTCGAGGGCCCGAACTCGCCGCCCGACAGCGAAGTCGATCTGGAGTGCGGCGCCGGCGGCCCGGTCAGCTACCTGCTGACCGAGCTCGAGGCGAGCGGCGACCGCGCGCCCTGGCGGGTCGAGGTCGACCTGGACGGGCGCGGAATCCGGACGCGGCTCGGCTTGCGGATGGACGACCTGGCGCGCCTGTCCGAGGCGCGAGGCCTGCTCGAGCGCGCCTCCGAGCGGGAAGACGCCCCGCGTACCAGCCTGGTGAGCGCCGCCTGGCGCGTCGATCACCTGCGGCGCCTGATCGAGGCGGGCGACGGCGACTTCCGTTACATCGGGCGCGAGAGCAGGCGAGCGCTGCAGCTCGCCGAGGCGCTCGCCGAAGGAGAGGACCCCTTCGCCGACAAGCACGGTCTGCAGCGCCGGGGGTATCGATCCTCGGTCGACGGCCGGCTGCACCACTACGCGCTGTACGTGCCCCACGCCTGGAGGGACGAGGGCGAGGGACGTTTCTCGCTGGTGGTGGCGCTGCACGGGCTGAACGGCACGCCGGTGCAGATGATGCAGATCCTGTTCGGCGAGCCGCTCGAGGAGGACGAGAGCCGGCGACGGCGCAGTCGCTATCCCAGGGCAACCGACCCGGCGCCGATGTTCGCCGTGGCCCCGAACGGATTCGGCAGCTCGGGCTACCGCGCCTACGGAGAGATCGATCTGCTGGAGGTGATCGAACGCGTCGAGGAGCGCTACCGCATTCACCCCGACAAGATCTACGTGACCGGAATGTCGATGGGAGGGATCGGCGCCGCGTCGCTGCCGCTGCACTACCCGGGTCGCTTAGCCGCGGCCGTTCCGCTGTGCGGCTACCACAGCCTCTCGGTCTACAGCTCGCTGCGGGGAGTCGAGCTCGAGCCCTGGGAGCGTTTTTTGGCCGAGTTCCGCTCCAACGCGAGCTGGGCCGACAACGGACGCCAGCTGCCGCTGCACGTGGTGCACGGCACCCGCGACAACCCGCGCCACTCCGAGGTGCTGGTCGAGGCCTATCGCGAGCGCGGCTTCGACGTGACCTACGAGACGCCGGACAGCGGCCACGACGTCTGGTCCGAGCGCTACGCCGACCTGTGGGCCTTCCGCCACCTGCGCACCCTCCGCCGCCCGGCTCACCCGCGGCACGTCACGCTGCGCACCGCCAGGCTGCGCTACCGGAGCAACCGCTGGCTGCGGCTGGACGACGTAGCCGACAGCGCGGCCTGGGCGCGGGTCGACGCCGTCTGGAAGCCGGACGGCTCGCTCGAGATCGAGACCGACAACGCGACCGCGCTGACGATCGAGCGCGACGCCGAGCTGGCCGGAGACGGCGACCCGGTCTTCTCGATCGACGGGCAGCCGGTGATGGCGCGCCGGGACCCGCCGGGCGAATACCGCTTCTTCCTGCGGGACGGCCGCTGGATCTGCGGAACGCCGCCCGCCTGCGAGGGGCTCTGCAAGCGTCCCGGTCTGTCCGGACCGATCGGAGACGCGCTCTACGAGCCGCTCCTGTTCGTCTACGGCACGGCCGACCCGGACGAGACCGCGCTGGCCCTGCGCCTGATCGAGAAGCTGCGGGTTCCCCAGCGCGGCACGGACGTGCGCTGGCCGGTCGAGGCCGACGTCGAGATCGACGCCGAGGACATCGAGAAACACTCGCTGGTGCTGGTCGGAACGCCGCGGGGCAACTCGCTGCTGGATCGGATCGACGAGCGGCTGCCGATCCGCGCCGGCGACGGCTGGATCGAGGCGGGCGGCCGGCGCTTCGAGGGCGAGACCACGTCGGCGGCGTTGATCCATCCCAATCCGCTCAACCCGGATCGCTACGTGGTCGTGCACACCGCGGCCTCGTCCGCGGGCCTCTTCTACGCCGCGCACCTGCCCGAGCTGCTCCCGGACTGGGTGATCTACGACGCCTCCGACTGGGGCCGCGCCGGCGGCCTGGTGTTGGACGATCGCGAGGTGCTGGCGGCCGGCTTCTTCGACCACGGCTGGCGCCTGCGCCGAGACTGAAGTTCCCCCTCGGATAAACACTCAACACGACGATAACCGTTCATGACTGAGGCCGCAGAGAACTTTTTTTGAGGACTCGCATCGGTTAAGCCTACGTTCCGCAGGTTCTGACGACAAGTTTTCGGAATTTTCGACTCGCA
>CAZHCG010000021.1:0-40017 GCA_964530995.1 uncultured Myxococcales bacterium | reverse complement strand
AATCACTGGTGGTTACACACATAACCGCGCCCTTTTCACAGGGGAAGATCCGCTGCGAGCCCGAGGAGTGGTACTTCGGCTGCGCCGGGACAGCGCGGACCGACTACACCTTCGGCGACGAGTTCGACGTGGAGACCTGCAACTGCGTCGATAGCTGGTGCGACGACTACTGCGAGGACGAATCCATCCAGGCCGAAGAGTGCTGGACCGGCTCCAACTGCGGCTACCACTGCGGTCCGATTTGCGACAGCGACGGCTGCGAGGACGCCAGCTGCCCCGCCTACGAGTACTACTGCTCAAGCAACGAGAGCTGCTTCAGGGTCGCTCCCACCGGCGACTTCGAGGAGTGCGTCGGCGAGTTCGGCCTCTGGGACATCAACGGCAACGTCTGGGAGATCGTGCCCTCCGAGGAAAACTCGCGCGGCTACGAGGTTCGGGGGGGCGCGTTCAACTGCGCCTCGGCCAGCGTGCGCTTGAAATGCACCTACAACGCCAGCTGGACGTCGCTCTACGCCGGCTTCCGCTGCTGCCGGGATCCGGACGGGTAGGGGCGGGCGCTGTCAGTCGCAGACGCCTTCGATGATCTTGGAGTCGGCTCCGTTGTCGGTCACGCAGTGGACGTGGGTCGCGCTCGGGGCGTAGACGCCGGCCAGCGGCTCGTCGTAGCCGGTCTCGACGCTTTCCCAGACCTCGCCGTCGTAGATCAGCAGGGTTCCGTCGTCGCCGCCGGCGAAGACGGAGATCGAAGAGGCGCACCACACGTCGAGCAAGGTGGCGGAAGTGCCCAGGGAGACCTCGGACCACGAGCCGCCGCCGCCGTGGAACGCGGTTCCGCTCTCGCCGACTACCCAGACGTTGGAGGCCGAGCTGCCGTGGACTCCGTGCAGCGCCGCGTCGGTGAAGGTCGGAGTCTCCATGTTCCAGTCCGAGCCGTCCCAGGCGTAGATTTGGCCGCCGTCGCCGGCCACCGTGATCGCGTCGGAGGACGCGCCCCAGATGCCGCGGAAGAACTCGGCGGTACCCGTCCAGTTGTACCAGTCGCCGCCTTGCCACTCGTAGACCGTGCCCTGCGGGTAGCTCTCGATCGTGTAGCCGGCCGCGGCGTACCGCTCGTCGAGCGAGGGCGCCCAGACGGCCAGCAGGTCCGAGTCGCAGGTGTTGCCGCTCTCGGCGTTCCAGGAGCTCCCGTCGAAGGTGAAGGTCGCGCCGTCGTCCCCGACCGCCACCGCCGAGGTTGTGAAGGGAAGCCAGACGCCGTTGAGGCTGGCCGCGCTGGGAAGCGAGACCTCGCTCCAGGCGCCGCCGTCGTAGTGGAACGTCGTGTCTCCGACGGCCAGGATGTTGTCCTCGCCGTATCCGCCGATGTCGCGAAGAGGCACGTCGGAGGCCTGGGCCAAGGAGAATGTCCACTCGCAGGCGGCCTCCGTGCCGGTGTCGGAATCGGAATCGGTGTCGGAATCGGTGTCGGAATCGGCGTCGGTGTCGGCGTCGGTGTCGGCGTCGGTGTCGGCGTCGGTGTCGGCGTCGCCGCCCCCGCCGCCCCCGCCGCCGTCGTCGCCGCAACCCCAGACACCCGTCGCCAGCAGCACGGTCAGTAAAGTCGAAACAACCGTTTTCATCATCATTTCGTCCTCCTCCTAGATACCTAGATACGTTGCGGTCGCGACCGCTCCTCGGACTATCGATTATCACGCTCCAGGCAGCGAGTCGATTCCAGCGGCAGAGCATTCCAGCGGCAGAGCGAGTCGTGGCCCTTGTCCGCCGATCTCTCCTCTTCAGCGATTACTCCCAGCTCGGGCGGTGGTTCTTATCGCGGCACGGAGTGCTCCGGTCGAACAAACTTGGACAATTCGCTGTCCAACATGCGATAATAAAATAGGATTTCACGGGGGCTGCGGGAGGTGGCAGCTTGAAGAGGAGCGAATCCGGCGGAGCCGAAGGCAGGTGCGGTGGCGAAAGGCGCAAGGAGCCCCGCTTCGAGGTGAATTTGCGTTGCTGGCTCGAGCGCGAGCGGCAGACGCTGTTCGGCACCGCGATCAACCTCAGCAACGGCGGCATGTTCCTGCGCACCCTGCCGATGGTCGAGACGGGCAGCGCGGTGGAGCTGAAGCTCGACATTGACGAAGGCGTGGTTCACGCGCGGGGTCGCATCGCCTGGGCCAACGAGCCGCCTCCGGGCGAGACCCCGTCCAGCCAGGGCTCCCCGGGGCTGGGAATCGTCTTCACCGAGGTGCTCGCGGGCCAGGATCTCCTGCGGCGTTTCCTCAGGGCACGCTCGGTCGTGCTGGATACCTAGTCAATCAACGAAACTCGTGTATAGTTTCCCACCGCCGGCCGCTGTCGAGCCGGACGGGGGCGCGGGAGCCATGTTCACTGGTCTTGTACAGGACGTCGGAAAAGTGCTCAGGACCGTTTCGCGCGGCTCCGAGGCCGAGCTGGAGATCGAGACGCGCCTGCCCGGAATCGCCGTGGGCGAGAGCATCGCGGTCGACGGCGCCTGCCTCTCGGCCACCTGCTGGGACCGGTCGCGGCGGGTGCTGAGCGTCTTCGCCTCGAGCGAGACCGTGGCCCGCACCGGGCTGGACCGGGTCGCCGCAGGCTCCCGGGTCAACCTGGAACGCGCCGTCACGGCCGAGCGGTTGCTCGGCGGACACCTGGTCACCGCTCACGTGGATGCCCGGGTCGAGCTGCTCTCTCGCGAAAGGGACGGCTCCGCCGAGCGCTGGCGCGTCTCTTTGCCGGACGACCTCGAGCTCGCCCGCCAGCTGGCGCCCAAGGGGTCGGTGGCGCTGTCGGGAGTGAGCCTGACGGTAAACGGCGTGGACGAGCGTAGCTTCGAGGTGATGATCATCCCGCTGACGCTGGAAAACACCAATCTGGGATCGCTGCGTCCGAAAGCGCGGCTCAACCTGGAGACCGACGTGCTGGCCAAGTACGTCGCGCGCCAGCTCGCCGGGAAAAAGGATACCGAGGACGGGGGCGTGGGGCTCGATCTGCTCGAGCGCACGGGATTCGCGAGGTAGCGCGGTGAACGTCGAGAACGGAGAAGCGATTCGGCGTGTGGAGCGCGCGCTGGAGGAGATCCGGCAGGGACGGATGGTGATCCTCGTCGACGACGAAGACCGCGAAAACGAAGGCGACCTGGTGATGGCGGCGGAGCACGTCACTCCCGAGGCGATCACCTTCATGGCGACCAAGGCCTGCGGCCTGATCTGCGTGGCGCTGACGCCCGAGCGCGTCGAGCAGCTCGGGCTGCCGATGATGGTCGACACCAACCGGGCGCCGCTCTCGACCGCGTTCACCGTCTCGATAGAGGCGGCCGAGGGAGTCACGACCGGAATCAGCGCCGCGGATCGCTGCCGCACGATACGTGTCGCCGCCACCGCCGACGCCGAGGAGAAGAGCCTGGTCAGCCCGGGGCACGTCTTTCCGCTCAGGGCCGTGCCCGGCGGAGTGCTGCAGCGCACCGGCCACACCGAGGGCTCGGTCGACCTGGCGCGGCTGGCCGGCCTGACCCCGGCCGGCGCGATCTGCGAAATCATGAAGCCGGACGGGACGATGGCGCGCATGGAAGACCTGCGCGCCTTCGCCGAGGAGCACGACCTGCCGGTCACCTCGATCGCCGATCTGGTCGAGTACCGCCTGCAGCGCGATCGGCTGGTCGAGCCGGCCGATCGGCACGAGATCGAGCTGTTCACCAGCGACGGCGAGCCGGCCCGTTTCACCGTGCACGCCTACCGGGCCATGCCCGGAATCAGGCGGCGCGAGTACCTGGCGCTCGTCCACGGGGAGATCGCGCCCGACCGCTGGGTGCCGTGCCGGGGGCACGTCGCCTGCCTGCCGGACGACGTCTTCGGCGCCCGCACACGTCCCAACAGCCCCGGCGTGCAGCAGGTGATCGACGCGGTGTTGCGGCGCGGTGTCGGCGTGCTGCTCTACCTCCCCTCGCGCGAGACGATCATCGAGGAGCTCGCGGTCTGCCTGGGCAGGAAGGGCTCGCCCGCGCGCGCTTCTTCCCGCGACCGCGCCGGAGAGATCAGGGAGTACGGCATCGGAGCGCAGATCCTGCTGGATCTGGGTGTCCGCAAACTGCAAGTGATCTCGAACAACCCACACAGGCTGGTCGGTCTCGAGGCATGGGGCTTCGAGCAGACCGAGCAGATCAGGATCGAGGAGGTGTGAAGATGCGCGACAAGGCCAAGAACGGCCCCAGGATCGCCGAGGGCAACCTCGATGCGTCGGGACTCGGTTTCGCGATCGTGACTTCGCGGTTCAACCACTTCATCGTGGACCGGTTGCTGGAGGGATGTCTCGACGCCCTCGAGCGGCACGGCTGCGACCTGTCCCGCTGTCTGATCGCCCGCGTGCCCGGCTCTTTCGAGCTGCCGTCGGTCGTCAGGCGGCTCGCCGAGGGGGGAGACCACGACGGAGTGATCGCGCTGGGCGCCGTGATTCGCGGCGACACGCCGCACTTCGACTTCATCGCCGCCGAGGTTACCAAGGGCCTGGCTCAGGTCTCCTTGCAGTCCGGGATGCCGGTCTCCTACGGCGTGATCACGACCGACACGATCGAGCAGGCCATCGAGCGGGCGGGCACCAAGGCGGGCAACAAGGGAGCCGAGGCGGCGCTGTCCGCGATCGAGATGGCCAACCTCCGCGGTCAGCTCTGAGCGGGAGATGGCTACACGGCGACGAGCGCGCGAAGTGGTGCTGCAGATGCTGTTCCAGCTCGAGGCCTCCGGTGTGACGCCCGAGCAGGCGTTGGCCTCGTACCGCGAGTGCTTCGGCGAGGGGCCGCTGCCCGACGAGTTCGGTGTGCGTCTCTTTCGCGACGTCGTCGCCCGTCGCGAGGAGATCGACCGCATCATCGTCGAAGCCAGCGCCAACTGGCGGCTGGAGAGAATGAGCGGCGTGGATCGCAACATTCTGCGCATCGGCGTGCACGAGCTGGGCGGCGGCTCGGGGGTGCCCACGCGCGTGGCGATCAACGAGGCGGTCGAGCTGGCCAAGCGCTACGGATCGTCCGATTCGGCGGCGTTCGTCAACGGGATCCTCGACCGGATCGCCCACGACGAGAGCCGCCTGTGAGGAGATCGCGTTGGGAGACATCGCCTTTTCGAACCCCGATCTCAAGCGTCTCGAGGCGCGAGCCGAAGAAGCGATCGGGCTGTTCGCCTTTTCCGAAAAGCGCCCGCTGGCCGGAATCAACGGCCTGCTCGACTGGCGGTTGCTGGGGCGCATCTCGCGGCTGATGATCGAGGGCTTTCTCCGCTTCGACGAAAAGGAACAGCTGCTGTTTCCTCTGGGCGGACGGATGCCCCAGCGCTACCTGGTGCTGATCGGGCTCGGTCCGCGTGCCGGATTCGACCGGCGCCGCTTCGGAGAAGCGTTGGCGCGGCTGTTCGAGGCGTTGGACGATCTCGGATGCGAGGACGCGGCGCTGTCCCTGCCCGGTCGCGTCGAAGACCTCTGTGAGCCGGCCGAGGCGATCGAGTGGTTCCTCGAGGCGATCGAAGACGCCGGCGACCGCAACCTGGCGATCATAGAGCCGAGCGGCGCTCAGGCCGCGATGGCGCCGGTGGTTGAACGCTGGCGCCTCAAGAAGTCTTTGCCGTAGGGCGGATCCGACAGGTCCGGCGGGTCCGACATCGATTCGCCCCGCCTGTCTCACCTGTCCTACCTGCCCTGCTCTTCCTTCATCTTCTTCTTGATCTTCTCCATCACCTCGGGAGGGATCTGCTGCCCGCCGGGCCCGCCGCCCATGCCCGGCGGCATCCGGTCGCCCATGCCCTGCGGCATCCGTCCACCCATGCCCTGCGGCATCTGGCCGGCCTCGCGCGCCTTGCGGGCCTGCTCGGCCTTGCGGCGGCGCTCCTTCTCCTCTGCGACCTCCTCGTCCGTGCGGGAAAAGTCGTCGGCCGAGGCCGCCAGGCGCTCGACCATGTGCTTGGAGACGAGGAAGACCTGGTCCGACAGCGAGGTCGTCAGGTAGCGCTTGCGGTCCTTCTCCTTGCCGATCCGCACGGTGATCTCGATCGGCTCGCCGTCCTTCTCGGCCTCGAACACAACGCGCGCCGCGTCCTCTCCCAGCCCGGTTTCGGAGACGGGCGGATCGCCGTCGGCGAAGTCCCGCGCCGACAGCCCGGTCAGCGTGCGCGCGATGCTCTTCGCATGCCGCTGATCGAAGTTCTCGATCTCGGTTTCGGGATCGAGCGGCACGAGCTCGGCCTCCTCACCCTCACCCTCGCCGCGGCGCTCCAGCACCAGCTCGCCGTGCTCGTTGTAAAACTCGATCCGGGCCACGCTGTCGTCGTCGAGGTCGAGCACCTTCTTGTCGCGCAGGTTTTTCGCCGACTTGTTGAAGGTCGGGCGGTGCGATCCCGTGATGCGATAGACGGTGTCCCCGCCCGGAAGCCGGACGTAGGTCATGTTGTTGCGGTTGACGCCCACGATCAGATCCGCCAGCGTCTCACCCGCGCCCAGCGCCTCGACCTCGATCCCCAGCTCGTCGTCGACCTCCAGCACGTGGTGCTTGTCGGGATTCTCCGAGATGGCGTCCACCGCGTCGAGCCCGGTCAGCGCTTCGACCATGCGCTCCACCGAGGTGGGGTTGACCGCGTAGTCGACCGGCTGCTTCATCCGCCAGTCCTCGCCTTCCCGCTCGAGGACGATCTTCTCCTCGCGCAGGGAATCGCCGCTGCCCTCGTGGCGCGTGATCTCGATCCGATCGAGCACGCCCGCGGCGACCGGCTCGATCAGCTCGTCGAGCTTCTGCTTGCCGGCGTCGGGCGTCTCGCGAAAGACCAAGAAGGCGGCGACCCCCAGCACCACCAGCACTCCGACTGCGACGATGTTTCTGATCATCTCTTCCTCCGCTCACGCGGCTTTCTCGCCGCTCTTGCGCTGTGCGGAACGCTTCCTGCTGCCCGCCACGCGCAGTCGCCAGCGAACCAGGCCGAACAGGATGAAGGCCAGCGGCACGCCGATGATGTTGCCCCACTTGGCGAAAGCCTTGGCCCCTTCCGAGACCTTCTCCAGCGGAGGGTCGTCCACGGTCTTCATCCTCACCGCGATCAGGCCCTCCTCGCTGGTCAGCCAGTCGAGCGCATTTTGCACGAAAGTGAAGTTGTTCTGGGCCTGGCGCCGATCGATCCGGGAGAGGAAGACCAGCGAATCGTCCAGCGGCAGACCCGACGAGCCGACCACCAGCAGCCGTCCCGGCGCGGTGCTCTTCTCGACGAAGTCGTCCGGAGGCGAAAGCTCGTTCTCCTCTTTTTCCTCTTCTTCGGGCTGCTCGATCGGCAGATCCTTGCCGGCGAAGTAGCTCCCGAACTCGCCGCTCAAGGTCGCGACCAGCGGAATGCCGCTTTGCAGATCGTCCGAGGGAACGATCCCGCACGGATCGACAACAGCCGACGAGGCCGAGGAGACCCAGGTGTTCCCGGAGCTGAACGCGATCTCCCGCGCCTCGCGCGCTCCGTCCTTTCGGGCCTCCTCGGTCACCCGCACCGGCGAGGCGTAGGGCAGCGTCAGGCTGCCCAGCCTGAAGGTCATCGGGTGCTCCTCCTCGAAGGCGGTGACCAGCGGCCACGGCGGGTAGGATCGGGGGATCGGCAGCGGTACCGGCGGGCACTTGGCGACGAACTCGGAGCACTGCTTGTCGAAGACCATGTCGCGGCCCAGGGTCGCGCCGTAGTGCTCGAGCATCTCCCGAATCCCCACCTCGGAGACGCCGGTCTGGTAGGTCGGGGGCAGCATCGGCATCTCCGGCTGTTGCATCTCGACCCGCACGCCATCGACGACGAAGGCCAGCGATCCGCCGCGCAGCAGGAACTGGTCCAGCCTGTAGAGCTCCTTGTCCGAAAGCTTCTCGGTGGGGCCGACCACGATCAACGCGTCGATCTCTTCGGGCACCGGCCGCTCGCCGCCTTTCAGATCCACGTCCTTGTAATTGTATGTCTCCAGGTTGCGCCGTATGTTGCGGTACTCGCCGCGGTTCATCTTCTCCTGCGGCAGCAGCGGCCTGTCGCTGTTATCGGGCGGCTCGACCTGGGGCTCGCCGTGGCCGACGAGGAAACCGATGTCCGAGCGGTGCCCCACGACCTGCTTGATCTTGGAGGTGATCTGGTACTCGAGGCCCACCGGCGACTGCACGGCCGGAATCGTCTCGGTCTCCTGACCGTAGGTGAAGGCGATTCCGCGGTAGCCCTCCTTGATCGTGGCCTCGTCCTTCTCGATATCGGGGTTGGGCATCTTCTGGATGCCCAGGCTCCTGGCCACCTCCTGCTCCTCCTCGTCGTCGGCCGGGTCGATGAACTCGACCTGCATGCGACCTCCGGAGTGCTGGCTGTACTGCTCGAGCAGGTCCCGCACGTGGCGCTCCAGCGAGGCGAAGCGGCCCGGCAGGTTCTCGGTGAAGTACGCCTTGACCACAAGCTTGTCGTCGAGGCTCTCCATCAGCTCGATCGAGGCGCCGGAAAGGGAAAACTTGCCGTCGCGCGTCAGGTCGGCGCGCCCGAAGAAGCGAACCGAAAGCAGGTTGACCAGCACCAGGATGCCGGCCAGGACCAGCAGGAATATCGTCGAGTGCGTGCGCAGGTTGGATCGCGTGCTCATGACTACCTCCACCTCCGGGACTCGAGCGACCTGAAAGCCAAAAAGAGGCTCATCAGGACGACGGAGAGGAAGAACACCACGTCCCGGCTGTCCAGCACGCCGCGAGCCGCGTTCCTGAAGTGGGAGGTGAAGCTGAGGTACTCCCCCCACGGCGCCAGCGCATCCGGAAGAAAGACCAGGAAGCGGTCCAGCATCAAAAAGACCATCGAGAGAAACAGACCGATCACGAACGCCACGATCTGGTTCTCGGTCCAGCTCGAGGCCATCAACCCGATCGCCAGGAAGGCCGAGCCGAGCAGCAGCAATCCGACGTAGCCGCCCAGCACCGGTCCCCAGTCCAGATCGCCGAACGCCGAGATCGAAAAGGCGTAGGGCAGGGTCAGCAAGAGCGCCACGACCAGCAGCGAAAAGGCGGCGAGGAACTTGCCGATTATCGCCTCCCAGTCGCGGACCGGCATCGTGATCAGCATCTCCAGCGTGCCCGAGCGCCGTTCCTCGGCCACCAGCCGCATCGTGATCGCGGGCGCGAAGAAGACGAACAGAAACGGCGCCAGCGAGAAGAAGTCCCGCATCGAGACGCGGTCCTGGGCGAAAAACGGGATGAAGAACATGATCCCGACCAGCACCAGGAAGATGGTGATCACGAAATAGGCGATCGGCGAGTTGAAGTACGAGGTGAACTCGCGCTTCCAGATGGCGAGCATGGTGCGCATCAGTCGTTACCCTCCTTGCCTTCGCCGCCGCGCGGCGACTCCTCGGTGGTCAGCCGTCGGAAGATCGATTCCAGATCGACCTGCTGCCTGGCCAGGCCGAGCAGGGTCCAGTCGCGCTCTACGACGGCGCGGAAGATGTCGGCGCGCACGTCGCGATCCCCCTCGCCGCGCAGCGCCAAGGCCAGCTCGCCCGTGTTCGCGCCTTCGCCCGGCTCCACCGCGGCCACGCCGTCGATTCCGCCCAGCGCCTCGCGGACGGCTTCCAGCCCGCCGTCGGGCTCCGCCAGCACCACCTGGTGGATCGCTCCTCCGCGCTGGCTCTCGAGCTGCTCGGGGCTGCCGTCAGCCACGAGCCGCCCGTGGTGGATGATTATCACGCGGCCCGCCGTGGCCTGGACCTCGGCGAGGTGGTGGGTGGAGAGGACCACCGTCCGTTCCCGGCCGAGACGCTTGATCAGTTCGCGGATCTCGGCGATCTGGTTGGGATCGAGGCCCGAGGTCGGCTCGTCGAGGATCAGGATCTCCGGGTCGTGGAGCATCGCCTGCGCCAGGCCGGCCCGCTGTCTGAACCCCTTGGAGAGCGTCCTGATCTCCTGCTCGGCGACCGGACCCAGACCGCAGACGTCGACCACCCGCTCGAACGCCTTTTTCCAGTCGGCCCCGGCGATGCCCCGCACGCGACCGACGAACTCGAGGTACTCCCGCACCCGCATCTCGCGGTACAGCGGCGCGTTCTCCGGAAGGTAGCCGACCCGGCGCCGCACCTCGAGCGGCTCCGCCCCGGTGTCGTATCCCGCCACCACGGCGCGCCCGGAGGTGGGTGCGATGAAGCAGGTCAGGATCTTCATCGTCGTGGTCTTGCCCGCTCCGTTGGGGCCCAAGAAGCCGAGCACCTCTCCGCGACGCACTTCGAACGTCACGTCCTCGAGCGCCCGAATCGCCCCGTAGGACTTGGAAAGACCGCTCACCTCGATCATCGGCTGTTTGTCAGTCATTCTCACCGTCCTGGCCCAAAGAGCGCCAACGCGCATTGTTTTTACGAGGGGCCGCAGTTTACGAAAAAGAATCGTCCGGTCAAGAACCGGCTTGTCGCGGTAGAAGCTCTCCTTTCGAACCGAGGAAACGCCCCATCTCGCGCTTTATTCCCACCCGCGCGGCAAAGAGATAAAAAAACCAGTTCGCAGGAGCTTCGAGCGTGCCGCGGCTTCAGGTGGGCAGGTTTCCGTGGCGCTTGGAGGGCAGGTCCTCCTCCTTGCCGTAGTGCGACTTGAGGTGGCGGAACAGCTTGATGCGGGTATCGCTCGGCCGGATCACGGCGTCGACGTACCCGCGCTCGGCGGCCCGCGAGGGATTGAGGAACTTGGACTCGTACTCCTCGACCTTCTCCTTCTTGGCCTTCTGCTGATCCTCGGCCGAGGCGATGTCCTTGCGGAACAGGACCTCCACGGCTCCGGCCGCGCCCATCACCGCCACCTCGGCGGTCGGCCAGGCCAGGTTGACGTCGGCGCCGACGTGCTTGGAGCTCATCACGATGTAGGCGCCGCCGTAGGCCTTGCGCATGATCACCGCCAGCTTGGGCACTGTCGCCTCGCAGTAAGCGTACATCAGCTTGGCGCCGTGGGTGATCACGCCCTTGTGCTCCTGGCCGGTGCCGGGCATGAAGCCGGGCACGTCGACGAAAGAGATGATCGGCACATTGAACGCGTTGCAGGTGCGGATGAAGCGCGCCGCCTTGCGCGAGGCGTTGAAGTCGAGCACGCCGGCCATCATCGCGGGCTGATTGGCGATGATTCCCACCGAGTATCCGCCCAGCCGCGCGAAGCCGACCACCACGTTCTTGGCCCAGTTCTTGTGAATCTCGAAAAAGGTGCCGCGATCGGCCACGGTCTTGATCACCTTCTTGACGTCGTAGACCTGCTTGGACGAGTCGGGAATCACCGTATCGAGAGCACTGGCGTCACGATCGATCGGGTCGCCGGTCTCGACGAACGGCGGGCGCTCGAGGTAGCTCTGCGGCATGTAGTTGAGCAGCTCGCGCACTCCGCCGATGGAGCGCTCGTCGTCGCGGTAGATCAGGTGAGCGACGCCCGAGGTGCGACCGTGGACGTCGGCGCCGCCCAGCGTCTCGGCGTCGACATCCTCGAAGGTGACGGTCTTGACCACCTTGGGCCCGGTCAGGAACATGTAGCTCTGCTGGCGCACCATCACGACGAAGTCCGTCAGCGCCGGCGAGTATACCGCTCCGCCCGCGCAGGGACCGAGCACCATCGAGATCTGTGGCACCATCCCGGAGGCGGCCACGTTGCGCCGGAAGATCTCCCCGTATCCGCCGAGGGAATCGATCCCCTCCTGGATCCGCGCGCCGCCGGAGTCGTTGATCCCGACCACCGGAGCCTTGGCCCGCATCGCCAGGTCCTGGATGCGGTTGATCTTGCGGGCGTGCGCCTCTCCCAGCGAGCCGCCCATCACCGTGCGATCCTGCGAGTAGGCGAACACCACGCGGCCGTTCACCTCTCCCGAGCCGGTGATCACGCCGTCTCCCGGAGCCTTCTTCCGGTCGAGGCCGAAGTCGGTGGCGCGCGTCGCGACCTGCGCACCGATCTCCTCGAAAGTCCCCTCGTCGAAAAGCAGCAGCAGCCTCCGGCTAGCCGGGGAGAGATTCTCGGCGTCGACGCTCTCGACGCTCGCTCGCTGCGACTTCTCCTCCTCGCTCGGCTTCTTTCTCAGCTCCGCAGAAGGTACATCAAACATGATTCAACCTCCGAATGCTCAGCTCTCCAGAGAATACACGAAACCGTCCCCAGCGCTAGCAACATCCGCACCACGCCTGCGGCTGTTGCTCTACTGGCGTCGAAATACAACCTAACATGGCTCAGAGTCGGAACGTTCCGGCCATCGCCAGGCGAAGCTCGCGGTCGAGAAAAGCGAGCGATCGGTGCAGGCGGGCGTTCGCGGTGCAAACCTCTCTTCGCACCGGTTGACCGTTGACACCGAAGCGTAACGATGCCTTTATCGGACAATGCCGCGTGTCCAAACGACTTTGATCCTGGTTTCGCTGCCGCTTGTCCTGGCGGCGGCCTGCGGCGGAAAGGGGCCTTCCAAGATCGCGGCTCCCGAGCTGCCTCCGATCGACGAAAATCTGGGCGATCTCGCGCCGGCCGGCGCCGAAGGGGCGCTCTGGGTGGACGTCGAGCAGCTGCGCGGCTCTGTGCTGTGGGAGGCCGTTCCGATCCTGAAATCGGCGCTGCATGCCGGCGAGTTGCGCCGCATCACGGGTGTAGATCCCTTCGAGGTGGTGGACGAGCTGCTGATCGTGGTCGGCGACACGGGCGGCGCTACCGGCGAGGCGCTCGCCCTGCTCAAAGGAAGCTTTTCGAGCGACGAGGTGCTCGCCTCGATCAGCCGCGCCGGCGAAGGAGAGCCGATCGACGTTGGAGACGCGCCAGGCCTCCGCACGGGCGAATTCGTGCTGGCCAGGATCACGGATCGTACGATTGCGCTCGGTGACGAGAGCACGGCCAGGACGGCGGTCGAGCTGGCGGCCGGCCTCGGCGAGCCGTTGTCGTCCGATCCCGAGCTGCAGCATCTGGGAAGCTCCGGAGCCGCGATCGAGGCCCTGCTGCGACGCGGAGTGAACGCTCCGGCCTTCACCCGCCTCGAAGGCGGCGGGCTGCCGTTCGATGCGCTGGACCGCGCCACCGATTTCGAAATCACGGTGGACGTCGGCGAGGGTCTGTGCATCGAGGCGGCGGTCACCGCCGAGACCAAGCTCGACGCGGCCGGACTGGCGCGTGACCTGGCGGAGCTGACCGACCGTTTGGCGCAAAACGGCTTCGCGCTCTTGCTCGGCGTGGACTGGCTGGTGGAGAAAATCGAGATATCGCACGAGATCTCTCGAGTGCTGGCCCGCCTGCGGCTGGCCGAGACGGACGTCGTCCAGTTGCGGCGGTTGTTCGAGCGCCTCGACAAGATCCGCCGGCTCGGCGAGCAGAGCGACTCCGCGCCCGTGCTGGAGTCGTCCCCGGACATCTCGATTCCCGACCTCGAACGGCCGCTCCGGCTGAAACCGGACGACCCGGCCGAGCCGCCCGCGGAGAAGAGCGAGTGAGATCCCGAGCGGTGGTCGCGATCGACGGACCGTCCGGGGCCGGCAAGAGCACGGTGGCCGGGCGCCTCGCCCGCGAGCTCGGTTTCTCGTTGGTGGATACCGGCTCGATCTACCGGGCCGTGGCCTGGCTGGCCGACCGCGAGGGCGTCGACTGGGACGACGGCCCGCGGCTCGCGCGGCTGGTCTCTGGCCGCGCGTTCGATCTCGGACCCGACGGGCTGAGGATCGACGGTCTCGCACCGGGCGACGTGCTGCGAACCGCGCGGATCGGCAAGGGCGCCTCTATCGTGGCCCGTCACCGCGAGCTGCGAGACGTGCTGCTCGGTGTGCAGCGCGAGCTGGCCCGCGACGGGGGCGTGGTGCTCGAGGGACGGGACATCGGTACGGTCGTGGTTCCCGACGCCGAGATCAAGTTCTTCCTCACGGCCGAGGTGGCCGAAAGGGCTCGCCGGCGCTGGTCGGAGCTGCGTGGGTGCGGCGAGGAGATCTCACTGGAGCGGGTCGAGCGCGAGCAGCGCGAACGCGATCGAGCCGACAGCGAACGGGAGCACTCGCCGCTGCGGAGGGCCGACGACGCGGTGGTGATCGATTGTACGAATCTGGGAATCGACGAGGTGGTCTCGTCGATGAAAACTCGCGTGAAAAACAGATTTCCTTTGACTTGACATGGGAAAAATACTACACACTCTGCCTGCGTGCGCGGATGAGTCTCCCAAATGCTCGTATTTTCAAGGGAATTCTCCGAGACTCGACAACCGGCACCAGAAAGGAGGAAGGCTCACGAGGCCTTGATTTACCAGCACATGGAAGAAACCAACAGCACGGCGCAGAAAAACGAAAAGGACGAATTCGAGGCGCTTCTCGAAGAGTCTCTCGACAGGGAGGAACCGCTTCAAGAGGGCAGAATCATCACCGGGACGGTGATGAAGGTGGGCAAGGACCACGCCGTCGTGGACATCGGACACAAGTCCGAGGGCGAGATCCCGCTCAACCAGTTTCAGGACACCAAGGGCCAGGTGTCGGTGGAGCCCGGCCAAAAAGTGGATGTGTTCCTCGAAACCCTCGAGAACGAAGACGGCCTGATCGAGGTCTCCAAGGAGAAGGCCGACAAGATGAAGGTCTGGGACGAGATCTCGGACGCCTGCGAGCGGGACGAGATCATCGAGGGAACCATCAGCCAGCGCGTCAAGGGCGGCTTGCAGGTTACGATTCGGGGAGGAGTCAAGGCATTCCTGCCCGGATCGCAAGTGGACCTGCGACCGATCCGCAACCTCGAGAGGCTGATCGGAGAGACCCATCGCTTCAAGGTGATCAAGTTCAACAAGAAGCGGGGAAACATCGTCCTTTCACGCCGTACGTTGCTCGAAAAAGAGCGCAACGCGCTCAAGGAAGAGACCCTCAAGAACCTCGAGGAAGACATCTTCGTCGAGGGCGTGGTCAAGAACATCACCGAGTACGGTGCGTTCATCGACCTGGGAGGGATCGACGGTCTGCTTCACATCACCGACATGAGCTGGGGGCGGATCGGCCATCCCTCCGAGATGGTCAAGGTCGGCGAGAAGTTGAACGTCAAGGTTCTCAAGTACAACCCCGAGACCGAGCGGGTCTCGCTGGGGCTGAAGCAGACCATGCCCGACCCCTGGGCCGACGCCGAGGCGAACTATCCCATAGGTCTCAAGATCAAGGGCAAGGTCGTCTCGATTACCGACTACGGCGCGTTCGTAGAGATCGAGGAGGGCGTGGAGGGTCTGATTCACGTCTCGGAGATGAGCTGGACCAAGCGCGTCAAGCACCCCAACAAGGTGCTCGAGGTGGGAGACGAGGTGGAATGCGTGGTGCTCGACGTCGACACCCAGGCGCAGCGCATCTCGCTGGGAATGAAGCAGCTCGAGCCGCGTCCCTGGGACCGTTTCGTCGAGCAGCACAAGCCGGGCGACAACGTCAACGGCAAGATCAGATCGATCACGGACTACGGCGTGTTCATCGGGATCGCAGACGGCATCGACGGCATGGCGCACAAAAGCGACCTGTCCTGGACGCAGCGGATCAATCACCCCTCCGAGCTTTTCCAGAAGGGCGAGCAGGTCGAGGCGGTGATCCTCTCGATCAACCACGATGAGGAGAAGGTCAGCCTCGGCGTCAAGCAGCTATACGAGGATCCGTGGGAGCGCATTCCGATGGACTACCCGCTCGGGCAGGTGCGCGAGGTCAAGATCATCAAGGTCACCGACTTTGGCGCTTTCGTGGAGCTGGAGCCCGGAATCGAGGGGTTGATCCACGTCTCGGAGATGAGCAACGAGCGGATCGACGATCCCCACAAGTTCGTCAACGAGGGCGATAAGGTCAAGGCGGAGATCATCACGGTCGACACCCAGGAGCGCAAGATCGGCCTCTCGATGAAGTCGCTGATCGGCCGCGAGGACGAGGGCGACCTCGGGGAGTACCGCAAGCAAGCCGAGCAGCAGGAATCCCAGAAGGCCACGCTCGGCGACGTCTTCGCCAGCAAGCTCGGCGACATCGCCGAGGAGGATGAGGAGAAGAGCGAAGAGGCCGGCGAGAAGAGCGAAGAGGCCGGCGAGACCGACGAGACCGACTCCGAGGAGTAGTCCCTCGCCTGTGCTCCCCGTCGTCCGCGCCGTACGCGCGGACGGGCAACGACTCGGCCATCCATGGCGGGTGGGCGTCCCCCCGCGAAGGCAGATCACTCGTTGAGGAAGGCGTCGATCGCGTCCTCGTCGGACATCTCTCCCATCTTCTTCTTTTTCTTCTTCTCGTCGCCGCCGGGATCTTCCTCCTCGACCGCCGCGTTTTTTTCGAAAGTCGAAGGTTCCTCCTCGTAGCCCGCCGTTTCTCCGGCCTGTTCGCTGTCCGGCATCGGCTTCGGATTGAGCACGAGGCTGTTGATCATCAGCTCGACTCCGACCTCCACCTTCTTGGGCATCAGCCACAAGATGATGCGATCATTCACCTGAATTCGATCGGCCTCTCCCCAGTCCAGCATCACGCCCTTGTGCTGATCCCCGGTCGTAATCGTCAACGAAACGGGCTTTTCCTCGCCCTGGATCACGCTCACCGAAAAACCGGACTCCTGGAACTCGGGACAATCCGGCGGCTGGGGCTTGAGCGCGTCGGGAATCAGGATCGTGTTGCACTTCTCCTTGTCCCCCTCCTTGCGCCACTCGTCCTCGGCGATTTCGCGAAAAGCGAAGTAGATCGGTTGCTCGGAGACGATCTTCCACTCCTGCATCGTGCGCTTTTCCGGCGGGGGGATCTGGTCCTCGGTGATGTACTCGCCGCTCGGCGAGGTGTAGAGGGTCTTGCCCTCCGGGTCGGTCAGCGGGTTGCCGTCGTCGTCGACGGCAACCTCGTAGACGAACAGCGCCTCGGACTCCACGACGATGTTCTCCATTCCGAGCGCCTCGAGCAGCGCCTGCTGGATCTCGCTATTGAGCGGAATCGACGACTCGAACGCGAAGCGCGTGCCGCCGAACAGCGCGGTGGCGAGGTGTTGTCCTTCCGGGATCCAGCCTTTGCCCAGGCACTCGGGGCTCTCGGCGAAGCGGATCTTGTCGGGCGGCACCTCGAGAACCACCGGCTCCTCGAGCGAAACGGACCACTTCTGCGCCAGGGTGGAGGTGACGCCCGTCACTCCGAGCCCGGCCACCAGCCAGTCGCGAATCGCGGTCTCGATCTCGGCCGAATGCTGCTCGATCAGGTCCTTGGTCACTATGTCCGGCTCGGCGGGGACCAGGCCTTCCGCCTTCTCGAAACAGGGCACGATCTCGTTGGCCCCGATCAGCCTCGGCAGCTCGGCGTTCTTGTCGGCCATCTCCAACGGCGCGAACTGGCTGTAGTCGGGCCCCTTGGGCTTGACCTCGACCGGATCCTTGACCTCCGGCTTCTTCTCTCCGCAGGCTGCGATCCCGGCCGAGAGGCAAGCCCCGAGAGCGAGCCGCGAAACGACGGCGAGTTTGCGATTGCGCATGGTGTCCTCCACTGCTCCCGTTCTGTTTTCGAGACAATCCAACGACACGTCGAGCGCATACTACCCCCAACTCGTCTCAAAGCCAACGCAGCGGCATGCAAACGTATGGCGTCTTACGGCATCGCGAAGCGCATGCTCGTAGTTCTCGGCCTGAGTCTGGTCGCGTGCCTGAGATCGAGATTTCTAGTACGATTGTGCCGATGGCTCGCCTTGTGCAGATCTCGGCGGTGCTCGCGCTCGTCGCGGCTTGCGGCAATCGCATGATCGTGCGCGATTTCGAGGACGCCGAGACAGGTCTTTCCGTGCGTTGCACTGGATCAGACTGGGGAGGCAACGGTGTGCCGCACGGCTACTGGATCTGTTCCTGGCCGAACGGGCAGCGTTACTCGGAAGGTCGATACCAGGAGGGGACCAAGGTCGGCCGCTGGGTCTACTACGACCGGCACGGACACATCCTGCACGCGGAGCTGTGGGAGAACGGACGAATCGTGGGCTCCGAGTTCGGTGACCGGGAAGCGGAAGGCGAGGGCTTTTCCTCGAGCTGGAACGAAATAGACGCCACCGGCGATTGAGAGAAAGTGCGCCGGGTCGGCGTCGTTCGACTATACTCGTTGTCGGGTCTTTTTTGAGCGGATGCGGCTCGAGCTGGCAAGGTCACGAGCCGATCCGATCGAGGAGGCAGAGATGTCGAAAAAGAATACGGGCTGGGTTTTCGCGATCGTTTTCTGTGGGCTCGCGGCGTTGCAGGGCTTTTTGGGCTGCAGCTCCGCGGAGGACGGAGGCGACGGCGACGACGAGATGGATGCCGGCGTCGACGGAGATACGGACAGCGACAGCGATGGCGACGCGGACACGGACAGCGACGCGGACACGGATACCGGCGCCGATGCCGACGCCGGCGACGCCGGAGCCGACGCAATCGAGATGGATTGCTCTTCCTGTCCGTCGCAGGGAGGGACGCTCGAGAACATGACTTGCGCCTTCGATCTGTGCGACGAAACCGTGGTGGTCGAGTCCGACTACGAATCCAAGACCGGGATCGGCACGACCTGCACGCTGGAGGACACTTACCAGGCGGTGGCCCATTTCGGTGCGACTACAAACGGGCTGGCGCCCAAGCTCAACGATTCGTACGCCCTGATGGCCAGCGGCCCGGCCGAGGGAACAGCGCACTCCGTGAGCTGCGACGACTACTCGATTGTCGTCGAGGACCCCTGGAGCGACGAGGGCTACGACATCCACGACGTGATGGAGTGGCGCCTCATTCTACAGGCTCCACAGGAGGCGAAGGCGTTCAGGTTCAAGTACGTCTTTTTCTCCGAGGAGTACGACGAGTTCATTTCCACGGTCTACAACGACAAGTTCTATGTCGTGCTCGAGGCCGGCAGCACCAACGACGGCAACCCGACGGTGATCAACTTCACCGATTGCCGCTCTCCGGGCGATTACTGGGACTTCGTCTGCGAGGCCGACGACGAGTCGTGCGAGCCCGGTCAGAAGTACTGCTACATCGCGATCAACAGCGCGTTTTCGGACTGCTGCTGGTACGAGAGCTGCCCGGACGGCTACAGCTACGACGTGGGCACCGACATCAGCGGCACCGGCTTCGAGTGCGCCGCCAGCCAGACGGAGGACAGCTCTTCGAGCGGGAGCTCCACCGGCTGGCTCCAGACCTCCTGGCCGATCGACGGCGGCGAGACGTTCGCGGTCACCTTCCACATTCACGACACGTCCGACGGCGTCTACGATTCCGAAGTGATTCTGGACGCTTTCGAGTTCCTGAAGGACCCCGACCAGGGAACCGTCGTGGTCGAGTAGCCTTTTTTTAAAACTTTTTTGCAACTTTCGGGGGCGATCGTCCGATGTAGTTCCCGAGGCGCTCGCGGCAGGATTCGTAAACAACCGCGCCTCGGGAGGTGATTCTATGTCAGTTTGCCACAGCGAAGATCTGCTCACGGAGAGCGCCGACCGATTTAGGCGAGGATCGATCATGCACGCCTCGCGCCCTGCGCCCCGAGCCGAAGTCGAGGGCGAGGCGCGCTTCGAGGTCGACCCCGATCGCGTCCTGGCCTCGGCGCTGGATGATCTGGAAAGACGTCGTCCCGACGCTGCGGACGGGTTGCTGACGGGCGCGCTTCTGCATCGGCCGGACGAGCCGCGGCTCTGGCTGGCGGCCGGGATCGCGCGGATGCGGAGAGGCGCGCTGTCGGCGGCGCGCTCGGCGCTCGAGATGTGCGCCTGGATCTCGGACGATCCCCTGGCGCGGGAGCTGCTCGCCGCCTGCCCGGCCGGCGCTACCAGCAGTCGCAGCTGAGCGGGTTGCCGCTCAGCGTGCCGCAGCCGCCGTCCTCGTAGCCCTCGTCGAGGCAGTAGCCCTCGCACGCCTCCGGGGCGCACGGGAGGAAGTTGCACTCGCAGGTGCCGCTCGACAGGCAGTGCGCCTCGACGTCGCAGATGCCGCCGCAGCTGGCCAGCTCTTCGGCGTAGGCCTCGTCGCAGGCGGCCTGGCAGGATTCGGGCGTGCACTGCTCGTAGGAGACATCGTCGTCGTCGTCGCCCGTGTCGCAGGCGGCGAAAGAGAAGGCGATCAGCGCGATTACCGGTGAGACTTTCATCCGACTCCCCCTCAGTGTCTGTGGATATCCCTGTGCATCAGCTCGTGCGTGGCGTCGAGCCGCTCCTCGGGCGACATCCCGGACAGCCGGCCGTTGAGCTGCTCGTCGTCCTCCGCGATCAGGGTTTTGGCCACGTGGTCGATCACCTGCGGCGGGAAGCATCCGGCGCGCTCGTACATCTCCCGGCGCTCGAGCAGCAGGCGGCCGGCCGCCACGCAGCTGCCGGGCAGCGGCTCCAGCCGCGCCAACAGCTCCTCGTCGTCGAAGATGTTGCCCTCGACGCGCGTCTTTTCGGCGAGATCGAGCATCCCCTCTGAGGTCAGCCCGTGCCGGGCCGCGGTGACGAGCCCGGCGAGCAGCAGGTGGTACATCGCCGATCCGTCCGAGGAGCGGAGCTCCACGGTCTGGTAGCCGCGTTCGTCCTGGTGGCTGTCGGGCTCGGCGGGGTTGATTACGCGGCTCAGGTCCTGCGTGCGCGACCAGCCGAGCGGGACGCGCACCAGCGCCGATCGATTCGAGTCGCTCCAGCAGATGCGCGTCGGCGCCTCCTGGTTGGGTACCAGGCGCAGGAACGACGAGGCCACCGTGTTGCCGAAGGCCGAGAGCGTCGAGGCGTAGCTGACCAGACCGCCCACCAGGCGGCGGCCCCGCTCCGAGAGGTCGCCGTCCGGGCCGCTCATCACGTTGCGTCCGTTCTCGAGCAGCTCCATGTGGAAGTGGAATCCGTTGCCGGCGATCCCCTCTTCGATCTTGGGAGCGAAGGTGGCCAGCATGCCGTGCCGGTGGGCGACGTTGCGGATCACCCACTTGGCCAGCGAGATGCAGTCGCCCGTTTCCTCGACCGGACGAGTCAAGAACTCGATTTCGTGCTGCTCGGCGCGCATTCCGGACAGCATCGGCTGCTCGGAGCGCAGGGAATCGAGATAGCCGACCTCGGAGTGCGCGTACTTGATCGCGCCGGTGATCCGGGTCAGCATTCGCACCATCTCGTCTACCGCTTGGCCGCTTTTGAAGAACGGAGCCGAGGCGTGGTAGCCGGCCTGCTCCCGCGGCGTGTGATACTCGTCTCCGCCGGGGCGAAGCAAGAAGAACTCGAGCTCGCCCAGGGCCCACATGTCGAGACCGGTGCTCTCGCGGAAACGCTCGGCCGAGATGCCCAGGATGTTGTCCGGGGTGAACGGCGCCTTGTCGCCGTCACGATCCAGAAAGCGGCAAATGAAATCCAGGCTCTTCTCGTCGAACGGGTTGACGAACGCGGTCCGGTAGCTCGGCACGACGTAGAGATCTGAGCAGGCGGTGTCCACCAGACCCTTGAACAGCGAGGATCCGTCGACGCGCTCGCCCGCCGCCAGCACGCGCTCGGCGTAGCGGATGTCGCCCAGCGGCAGCTTCAGCTCCTTGAGCTGACCGTCGGCGCCCGTGTAGTGGAAGGTGAGCCTCTCGATCTCGAGATCCTTGATTGCCCCGAGCATGTCCGCCCGGGTGAAATCGTCACGGGTCTTGTCGAGCAGCTTGCACAGCGGATTGGTCAATGCGAGATCGTCGGGCACGGTAGCTCTCCTTGCAGTTCGGTTCGAAACCTCCGTCGCTCCGAGAGGAGCGCCATTCTTTTCGACTAAAGAACAAAGCGACGCGCTTTTCAACCGCTATCGCCTCACTCGGCCGGCGGGCTGCTATTGCCGTCACGAGCCGCGAGGTCGAGCACCGCCGTGCGCTTGGCCCGCACCTCGGCCAGCCGCGCCGGAGATCCCGCGGCCAACGCTCGCGCGCGGTCGAGCTCCTCGAGCGCTTTTTCGACATCTCCGACGGCCGCCAGCGCTCCGGCGTACAGCAGCGCCGAGTCGAGGTGTCGGGGCGCCAGCTCCACCGCCTTTGCGAATGAGTCCCCGGCTCGTCTCCAGGCACCGTCTCGGGCGTGGATTCTACCCGCGCCGAGCCAGGGGCCGGGTCGTCCGGGGAAAGCCTCCGCCGCCGCCCGGTAGTGCTCGAGCGCCTCGTCTACCCGTCGAGGACGGCGGGCCAGCAGGCGGGCCAGGCTCTCGTGAGCCAGCGCCAGGGTCTCGGCCCTGGCACCGCGTTTTGCCAGGCGCACGGCGGCGATCATCTGCTCGAGCGCCTCTTCGGACCTGCCCTCGTCGTAAAGCGCGTTGCCCAGGTGGATGCGGTTGGCCGCCAGCTCGGGATGGCGTTCGGTTTCGAGCGACCACAGCGAGAGCGAATCGCTCCAGGCAGAGATGCGTATCGCCGAGAGCAGGGATGCGGCGAGGACCAGACCGGCCAGAGCGGCGAGGCCCACCTTGCGAAAACGCGCGGCCGCCGCGGTGAGAGCCAGGACCAGCGCCGCGCCGGGCAGGTAGAGGTAGCGCGGCGAAAGCGATCCGGTCCGCTCCATCGCCGCCAGCGCCGGCGCGACGGCGAGCAGCCAGGCGATCAGCCCCAGAGCCGCGGCGGGGTGCCGTCTGCGCAGTACCCAAACGATGCCGAGCAGCGCGGCGAGAAGCAGCGAACCGAGCCACCAGCGGATCCCGCCGATCTCGGCCTCCACTGGCTCGACGAGCGCAAGCGGGTGGGGCGCTACCGCCCAGCGCAGAGCCTCGGCCAAATTGGCCGGGAGCAGGGCCAGGGCTCGCAGCGGGTCGAGGCCCGAAGCCGACGACTCCAGCACGGCGAAGCGCGCGGTCAGATAGGCGCCGGTCGCCAGCAGCGAGATTCCGACGCCGACCAGGGCGCGCCGATCAAACGAATTGTCTCGCAGCAGCAGGTGGAAGGCGGCGAGCAGCAGCGGCAGCAAGAGAGCGGTCTCCTTGCTCGAGACGGCCGCCAGCGACGCGACTGCGATTTCCAGCGCCGCGGCGGTTCCCCCGCGGCTGCGAAAGCGGGCGAAGGCCGCCAGGCAAGCCAGGCAGCAGGCCAGCGCCAGCAGGTCGCCGAGGTCGGTCAGCAGCAGCACCGAGTCGGCGGCGTAGGGCAGGGCGGTGAAAAGGGCGGCGCCCAGAGCCGCGCACCAGCGCACGGTCGGCTCGTTGTCGCGCGGAAGCAACGCGGCGATTCCCGCCAGGAGCAGCAACGAACACAACAGGTGCAATGAGCTGTGGACGGCGCGAAAGCCGATCGGCTCGGGGCCGAACAGGATTCTCTCCAGCATCAGCGCCAGCTGGCTCAGCGGCCGGTAGTAGGGAGTGTCGATCGGCCGGTTCTCCGCCAGCGACAGGTAGTGACCGCTCAGCGCTTCGCCCAGGCGGGAGGGGTTGGCGAAGCTCGCGCTGCGCTCGAGCAGCTCGCGATCGTCCCACTGGAAGGGATGTTCCAGCGACGGCAGGTACAGCGCCAGGCAGACCGCGACTGGAAGCAGCGCCGGCAGCAGCCGCAGCAAAGGCTTGCGCGCGCCGTTCGCGCTGTTCGCGGCCCGGCTCATCGCGAGGCGTCCTCCGGCGGAGCCGCGTCGAAGCGGTCTGCTTCCTCGGAGACGACCCCGCGAGCCAATTTTTCGTAGCGCCCGAGGCGCTCTTCGATCGCGGCTCGACGATGGTCGTGGAACCACGGGGAGGCCAGGGCGGTGCGCAGAATGCTGGCCGCCCGCTGCGGTCGCCCGGCGCTGGCGTGCACAGATGCGAGATCGAGAAAGCTGCCCAGATCGGCGGGATCGATGGTCAGCGCTCTCTCGAGCAGCCGGGCCGCCGTGCGCGCGTCCCCGTCCCTGAGCATTCTGATCGCGGCGCGCTCGTTCAGCAGCTCGACCCGAAAGCGCGGCTTCTGCGCGTCCGGCATCGTTTCCGTCTCGTCCAGCAGATCTTCGGCGCGGTCGAAGGAGCGCGCCCTGGTCAGCGAGCGCGCGTAGCTCAACCGCGCCTCGGCCGAGCCCGGGTGGTAGTGTGCTTCCGCCTGGAAGAAGGAGACGTTGTCCGTCCACTCGTCGACTCGAATCCAGGAAAGCAGGGCCAGCAGCGAGACCAGCAGGGGCAAGGCGTAGCGCACCCCGGAGCGCCAGCGTCGCACCGCGAACGGCAAAATGCAGATCATGATTCCGGCCAGCGGCGGGTGGAAGTAGCGCCGGGGAAAGGCGATCGCGGTCTCGGTGCTCTCGACGGCGAGCAGCGAGGGCAGCAGCAAAGCGAGGGCGATCGAGACGCCGATCAGGGACGGCTCGGCCAGCCTGCGCTTGAAGAAGGATCGGACGAAAAGGGCGAGCACCGAGCCCCATGCCAGCGCTCCGAGGACGATCGGCAGTGGATCCGAGATGGATACCGAAACCCTCGCTCCGGAGGGAATCGGAACGAAGATGTCCGACAACGCCTGCCCCAGGCCGAGAAAGGCAGCCAGGGGGTAGCCCGAGAGGCCGGGCCACGCTCCGGCACCGCTTCCCGCGGATTCGAGCACGAGATGCCTGCACGCCAGGTAGACCGCGGCCGGCGCCGCGACCGCGATCCAGGGACCCGGTGCGAGCAGCTCGCGGAAAGGAGCCCGGCGGTCGGCGCAGCGGCGCAGCGCGAAGGCCGCCAGCGGGGCCAGCACCGCGACCAGCCCCAGCTCCTTGGAGGCGCAGGCGCAGGCGCAGGCGAGCCCGGCAGCGGCCAGGAGCGATATCCTGCGAACCGGGCGCGCTGCCCGGCCGGCTTCGAAAACGGCGATCACGGCGGCGCCGGCGAAGATCAGCACCAGGTGATCGGCCAGGTTGGCGGTCAGGCAGATCACCTCCACCGCGAGCGGATGGGCCACGAAGAGCAGGGCCAGCCAGCGAATTCCGGGGTGCGGCTCGCCGATCGCCAGGCGCATCAACCGTGCGAGCAGGAGCGCGGCTCCCAGCGCGGCGAGCAGCGAGATCAGGTGGAAGCCGGGGGCCCAGTCGCCGAACGCCGCCGCTCCCGCCCAGAGAGCGAGAGTGGTCAGCGGGCGCCAGTAGTCCAGCAGCACTCCGGCGATGTAGCCGGAGTTCTGCCAGAACGGCGTGGTCAGCATCTCTCCCAGCCGCTCCGTCTCGCCCAGCCCCTCGGCGCCCAGGATCAGGAAGCGATCGTCCCAGACCAGCTCGTTGCCGAGCACTCGGATCAAGGTGAGGGCGGTGATCGCCGAGACCAGGCAGAACAGCAACAGATCCGTGCGCTCGGCGCTCCACCTCATCGCTCGATCTCCTCGCCGGCGGCGTAGCGCCGGAGACGGCGGCGGATCGTCTCGGCTCTCTCGTCCCGGAACCACGGCGCTTCGAGCGCGCGGCGCAGGATCGCCGCCGACTGGTCGGGACGCCCGGCGCGCGCGCGGGCCTCGGCCAGCATCAACACGTGCGTCAGGTCGGAGGGCTCCAGGCGCAGCGACTGCTCGAGCAGGCGGGTGGCGCGCTCCAGGTCGCCTTCGGCCAGCAGCGCCAGCTTTGCCCTGCCGCCCAGCAGCAGGGCCCGCACCCGCGGAGTGCCGGCCCGCGGGTGCGCTTCGATACGCTCCAGCGTGCGGCGCGCCTGCTCGAAGCGCCGGGCCTCGCACTGGAACTCGGCGAGGTTGTACAGGTCGAACAGCGAGTCGGGGTGGTAGCCGGCCTCGGCGGCGAAGAAGGTCACGTTGTCGCGACCTTCGGAGATGCGAACCCACGACAGCGAGGCGAGCAGCAGCACCGTCACGGGGGCGGCGATTCTGACGCCGCTTCGCCAGCGCCGGGAGGCGACGGGCGCGATCGCGATCAGCATGCCGGCCAGCGGCGGCGTGTAGTAGCGCGTCGGCAGGCGCCAGGCCCCTTCCGAGAAGTCGACGGCCAGCAGCGAAGGGAGCAGCAGCGCCAGCGCCAGCAGCAGCCCCGCGATCCCGATCGTCGGGCGGCGCCGGCCGACCGCGCGCCAGATGACAAGCGCGATCAGCCCGCACCATGCCGCGGCCCCCAGCACCCAGGGGGCGATCTCGCCGGCACGGATGTAGACGTGCGCTCCGCGCGGCAGCGGGAGCAGCATCGAGCGCAGCGCATCGCCCCAGGCCAACAGCGGTACCTCCCAGGAGAAGGACGAGACGCCGCTGCTCCACGGATTTCCTCCGGCGGAAGCGATCACGGCCTGGCGGGCGGCGAGCAGGGAGACGACCGGCAGCGCGGAAGCGATCCAGGGAAGCGGCCCCAGCAGGACGCGCGCCGGGATGTCGTCGCCCCGACCGCGGCACAGCGCCCAGGCGGCGAGCGGCGCGGCGGCGGCCAGAACGCCGAGCTCCTTGGCGGCGCAGGCCAGCCCGGCGCAAAGGGCTGTTCCGAGCAGGGCGGACGCGCTGTGCCTTCCCCCCGGCACCGGCAGCAGCAAACGGATCTGGAGGAGCAAAAAGCCCAGCACCAGGTAGTCCGAGAGATTGACCGCGAGCAGCATCAGCTCCGCGTCGAGCGGATGGGCCAGGAACAGCAGCGCCAGCCACGGAGCGACGCGCCGGCCGTCCTCGCCTGGCAGCAGGCGCAGCAGCAGGGCGAGCAGGGAGCCGGCGGCGAACAGGGAGCACAGCGCGGAGACCAGGTGGTACCCGCCGCCCCAGTCGCCGAACAGGCCGCCTGAGATCCAGACGATGATCGAGGTCAGGGGACGCCAGAAATCGCTGAGTCGCTGCGAGAGCTGCTCGGAGCCGCCCCAGAAGGTGGAGAGGAGCAGCTCGCCGGGGCCGAGCCTCTCGTCCAGGTTCGAGAAGTAGACGTCGTCCCAGATCAAATCGTTGGTCGCGGACGACAGGAGCGGAGCGACCGCGATCGCCAGGCAGAGCGCCAGCAGCGCTCGCTCCCAGGGGGGGGGTTCGACCGGCGTCTTCCGATTCACGGAGGCCCGGTCTCGTCGTGGGGCTCGCCGCTGGATCGGTTCTCGATGCCGAGCAGGAGATTGACCAGGTGCAGCGGATCGAGCACCGCCGCGACGCTTTCGCTCTCCGGGCGGTGCAGCAGCAGGTACAGGTCGAACGAGACGTACGGCATCTCCTCGCGCCAGCGCGCGTGCAGGCGGCGCGAGCGCTCGATGTCGCGCCGGGCCGCCTCGCCCAGCTCGCGGCGCAGCTGGGCCTCGAGCGAGGCCCGGATCGACGGAGATGTCTCCCGCACCAGCATCGCGCGCAGGTGCTCGACCACCAGCTCCTCGAGCCCTTCGCGCCGCAGCAGCGTCGAGGCGAACAGCCCGGTGTAGGGCGGCGCGTCGGGCAGCAGGGCCGCGCGCCGGATCAGCCTCGCTCCGATGCGGCGATGCCGCCGTTTCTCTTTCTCGTCGCGAAAGAAAGGCTCGAGCTCGTAGTAGTGCATGAACCCCAGGTTGAAGGCGAGCTCGCCGTCGTCGGGAAACTGCTCGAGACCGCGCTCGAGCACCTCGATCGCCTGCCGGACGGTGTGCCGGCGGATGTGTCCTTCGTGGTAGAGGGTCAGGCGGGCGCCGTGGCGGTAGGCGGCGCGAAAGCGCGGATCCAGCTCGGTGACGGCGCTGACGTAGTTGACCGTGTGGTTGACGGCGCTCTCGGCGGCCCGGCCGGAGGAGAGGGCCGCGGCCCGCTCCGCGTGCCACTGCTCCTGCTTGCCGCCGAAGTGGACGATCGTCGTGATCCACAAGACATCCGCGACGGCCTCGTTGTAGCCCAGCGAGAAGAGACGCAGCCAGAGCGGCGGCGGCAGGTAGTAGCGGTCCTCGTCGGAGACCACCCGTTCGAAGACGTCGGCGGTCGCAAGGCGAGCGACAACGGCGCCGGCGCCGAGAGCCAGGGCGATCGCGAGCACGACTGCTTGTGCCGGCCTGCGCACGTCGCGAAATATACCACAGCTCGTTCGTAGGGGGCGAGGGGCGTGATACGCGAAGCCGCCTGCTGCGAGGCAGTTGGTGGAGCTGAGCTGCTGTACGTGGGTGAGGAAAAGAGTGCGGGGGGAGCCGTCCGGAGAGCTACTCGAGCGGGTCGCGCTTGTAGATGCCCGACGAGCCGCGGATGGTCCCCTCGCTGGTCACGCTCGCGGCGCGCTCGAACAGCGACTGATCGCCGTCGCCGTCCAGATTTCCCATGGCAGAGGCGTAGAACGCCGGGTCGGTTTCGTCGGTGAAGGGGTCGGCCTGATCCTCTATGTTGTCGAACTCGTAGGCGTAGTAGAAGTTGTCCCCCATCGCGAAGTCGAGAGCCTGCCAGGTCTTCGCCTGTGTGTTGGTACCCGGATCCATCCACATGTTGGAGTTGGAGGCGGCGTCGTACTTCTGCGAGTCGGGCGTTCCGTCGGGCGTCCACTCCGCGTCAGTCGGCAGGCAGTGCTGCAGGATCGTTCCCGTGGTTCCGCGCGGCACGTGCTCGGCCTCGAAGTAGGTCACCGCTCCTTCGAAGATGCGGTCCACGTTGACCGTCGCCTCCGAGGTCTTGGCCCGGCGCATGTAGTTGATGAAGGCCGGGATCGCCACCGCGGCCAGGATGCCGATGATCGCCACCACGATCATCAGCTCGATCAGCGTGAAACCTCTCGTTCTCTTTCTCATCTCGAAGCTCCTTTCTCTTCCGGCCCACCGCCGGAATCGATTGCTGTCGGCCGCCCTCTAGGGGCAGGCCACTTCGCCTTCTTCCAGATCGACGATTTTCGCCAATCCCGTATAGACTTCGAAACCGGCGCAATCGCCGTCCTCGTCCAGGTCCTGCATGGCGCGCGCCGCGAACCAGAAGTCGTTCTCGTCCTCGATGCCCAGCCCGGAGAAGTTGGCCGGGGCCTCGCCCGGGGCTCCGGCCTCGCACCAGTAGCTGAAGTAGACGCCGTGGTCCGGCTTGACGCCGAGCTGGTTCCAGCTGCGCAGCAGGGCGTCGTCGGAGCTCTCCCACTGGCGCGCCTGGGAGCTCGGCGTGGCGTCCGGCATCCAGCCGTTGTCGCTCGAGACGTCGGCGAACTGGTGGAAAGTGGCTCGATACGACTCCTGCTTGAGCCGCACGTCGGCCAGGATGCTGGTCGCCTCGCTGTTCTTGGAGCGCTCGACGTACTGGTTGTAGGAGACGATCGCCACTGCGGCCAGGACGGCCAGAATGGCCACCACGATCATCAGCTCTATCAAGGTGAAACCGCGGCTCTCGAGCGTCTTCGATTGCATGACGTTCTCCTTCCAAAGCAAGGTCCGTGCCTGGTTTTCTTTGTTTTTCTAAATGGTTGAAATAAAAGAGATATTTCTTTGGGGTGGGATGTGTTTTCGAGTGTCATCAAACTGTTTTGACATTTATGGTCACCACCGGGTGACGTATTTTGTCATGTTCAATCGTCATCAGCTTTGATGTCGTGCTTGTCCAGGCGGTAGCGCAGGGATCGGAACGACAGGCCGAGCAGATCGGCCGCGCTCTTGCGAACTCCGCCCGTTCTCTCGAGCGCCTGCTCTATCAGGCTGCGCTCCACGCCGGCCAGCGTCGCGTCCAGATCGATGCCGTCCTCGGGCAGCGCTTCCGATCCCGCTTTCGAGGGGCGCGAGCTCCCGGTCACCTCAGGGGGCAGATCATCGACCTCGACGCGGTTGCCCTCGCACAAGGTCGAAGCCCGCTCGAGCACATTGGCCAGCTCGCGGACGTTTCCGGGCCAGTCGTGCTCGACCAGCGCGCGCGCGGCGGCCGGGGAGATCTCCGGGGGCGGACGACCGCTTTCCGCCGCCAGTCGTTGCGCCAGGGTCTCGATCAGCAGCGCAATGTCCTCGCGGCGTTCTCGCAGCGGTGGAAGTCGCAGCCGGATCACGTTCAGCCGATAGAACAGGTCCTTGCGAAATCCACCCTGCTCGACGAGGCGATCGATGTCCAGGTTGGAGGCCGACAAGACGCGCACGTCTATCGCGATCTCCCGCGATCCGCCCACCGGCCGCACCGTGCGTTCCTGCAGCACTCGCAGCAGCTTGACCTGCAGAGCGGGCGCAAGCTCGCCCACCTCGTCGAGAAAGACCGTGCCGCCGTCCGCGGCCTGGAGCAGCCCCCGCTTGTCCTCGGTGGCTCCAGTGAAGGCTCCTCGAACGTGGCCGAACATCTCGGATTCCATCAGAGGCTCGGGCAGCGCGCCGCAGTTGACCGCCAGGAAAGGCCCCCGGGAACGTGGACCGCCGCTGTGGATCGCACGCGCCACCAGCTCCTTGCCGGTGCCGGATTCGCCGGTGATCAGCACGGATGCTCCGCCGGGGGCGACTTTCCTGCAGATGTCGATCACTTCCCGCATCGGCTTGGAGCGACCGATTATGTCCGCGAAAGTGTACTTTCCGCGGATGCGGGCGCGCAGATTCACGTTCTCGGTGCGCAGCGTGCGCCTTTCGAGAGCGTGCTTGACTATGATCAGGAACTCGTCGTTGTTGAACGGTTTGGCAATGTAGTCGAAGGCGCCCTTCTTCATCGCTTCGACCGCCGTGTCGGTGGTGGCGAACGCGGTGATCACGATCACCTCGCAATCCGGATCGAGGCGTTTTACCGCCCCGAGAACCTCGATTCCGTCACCGCGATCCATCAGCAGGTCGGTGACCACGAGGTCGAAGCGTTCGCCCTGGTCGAGAAGAGCGATCGCCTTTTCGCCGGACGGCTGGGTGACTGCGTGGTGACCGGCGCGGCGCAGCAGGATCGCGAGCATGTCCCGCATCGACCGTTCGTCGTCGACAATCAGGATTCTCCCGCCGCGCTCCATGAGCCTGATAATAACGCGACCGGGCCGCATTTCCCATCAATCAGACCGCAAGAAAACGAGACGACCGTGAAGACGGAATAATCCAATCACCAACAGATTGACAGGCGTATTATTTCAGGGTCCCTGACACGTTGAAATCGGGTGCTGGTCAGGTCTTGCGGCAGACGGCGATCAGGAATCCGGCCAGGCGTGCCAGCGGGCCCCGGGAGAGCCGCTCCTCGGCGCGGCCGAGCAACTCTCCGAGCAGGGGAACGTCGTGGAGCACCGCGGTCGGAGTGAGCACGCGGGCTCCCCGCCACTCCTCGATCACGAGCCCCGCGGGAATCAGCTCGCGGGCCTGGCGCGGGGTCACCCAGCGAGTGAAGACGTCCGCCTCGGTGCGTCGCCGCGAGATCCTCCGCGGGCCGCCGATCCGCTTGATCAGGGCGCGCAGGCTGAGGGTGTTGTACAGGTCGACGACCAGCCGGCCGCCGGGCCGCAGCACGCGCGACATCTCGGCAAAGGCGCGCCCCAGGTCGGGAACGTGGGCCAGCACCTTGAAGCTGCAGACCAGATCGAAGCTCTCGTCGCGCAGCGGCAGCTCCGTGGCGGTTCCTCTCAGGATCGACAGCTCGTGCTCACGGGCGCGTTCCAGCATTCCGGCCGAGAGGTCGACGCCGACCGCGCGGCGGGCCGCTCCGGCCAGCCCCTCGAGAATGCGGCCCGTGCCGCACCCCACCTCGAGCACGTCGGCGCCGCGCGCCCACCTGAGCGCCGCATCCAGCTCGATGCGATCGATCAGGGCGTGATATCCTCTGTTTCTCGGCTCGTCGTAGCTGGTTGCGAAGTCGTCGTAGTAACGCGCCGATCGGGTCGTCTCTCGTGACATCTTCACGCCTTCAAAAGCTCGTCGTAGACGGATTCCACCTCCTGCGCGCCCCGTTTCGCGCAGAAGGTCTCGAGCGCCGTCCTGCGTCCCGCCTCTCCCAGCTCCCGCGCGCTGTCGGGGTCGTCTAGCAGGTGCGAGATCGCGCGAGCCAGGGCTTGCGGCTCCCCCGGAGGCACGCCGATCCCCCCGCCGCCGGCCAGCAGCTCGTCGAGCGGTGGAACGGCCGAGATCACGATCGGGATTCCCTGGACCATCGCCTCGAGCAGCACCAGCGGCGCGTCCATCTTGGCGTAGAGGCTCTCGGCCGGCAGGATCACCAGGTTCGAGGCGCCGACCAGGGCCGGCATCCGCGAGATTCTCTCGCGAAAGACGATTCGCCGGCCCAGCCCCGCGCGAGAGACCTCGCGTTCCAGTTTTCGGCGCGCGGAGCTTCCGGCCTTCGTCTTGGAGCGGCAGGCCAGCACGATGGTCGCCTCCGGATGCCGCTCGGCGACGAGGCGGGCGGCGCGGACGACCGTTTCGGCTCCCCGGGAGGGCTCGAGATCTCCGGGAAAGAGGATCAGCGGCTCGTCGCCGACGCCCGCCTCGGCTCGTATCCGGCGGCGAGCGTCGCCCGCGGGCGGCTCCAGCGCGGCGACGCCCGGCCGGATCAGGCGCAGGCGCTCTTTGGACAATCCGGCATCGCAAAGGCGGCGTCGGGCGTGCTCGGAGAGGACGATCACGCGGTCGGCGAAAAGCGAGCGGGCGGCGAGCGCGTAGGAGAGCGGAGCGGAGCAGATCGTGTGCACCGTCGGCACCCCGGCCGCGCGCCGCTGGATCCGGCCGGCCGCGCAGGAGAGGCGGTTCGGAGCGAAGTAGTAGTGGAACAGGTCGGCCCCTCCGGGCCTCAGCCCGCGCACCATCACGCGCAGGTTCTGGCGCAGCCCCGGGGAGTAGCGGCCGCGCGAGCGGTAAATCGGCTCGGCGATCGCTCCGGGAGCCGGCGATCGCGTGCCGCGCGGCACGAGCACACGGTAGGTGTACCTCTCGCCCAAGGCGACCTGGTCGCGCACCGCGTTTTTCGTGGAATCGTCCCACGGCGGCGCGACCGGCTTGGAGAGCATCAGCACCTGGGACGCGAGCCGAGTCATCTGTGTCTCGCGAAAGGCAGCACTACCTGGGCATGCCGACGACGACCGACTCGACGTCCCCGACGTACTGGCGGCTCATGTACTCGATGTCCTCGATCCCGCCGCAGTCGAACTCGTCGCCGATCCAGTAGACGCCTTTCAGGTTTTCGAACTCCAAGGCGAATCGTTGCGCGCCGATCGGCTTGCACATCGAGTTGCCGTACTTGCGGGCCACCTTGTCCAGGGGAGATCCCGCTCCCAGGCCCTTGGCGGTCGCCGGAGGATTGACCGTGGCCTCCAGCCGGCAGACCTGGTCGTTGCAGAACGAGACCAGGATGCCCGCCACGTTGGCGGTGGGATGGGGATGGGTCGCGTCGACTTTGGGCGCGATGCGTTGACCGATCTCCCTGGCGGCGGCCTGTCCCGGCATGCCGATCTCGATTCGTCCCATCCCGCTGGCGTCGATCACGCCGCCGCACAGAGCCGCCGGGCAGGCGCTGGGCTGCGGTTGCGGGCTCGTCCCGGCCACCGGCGGCTGCGAGGGAGCGCCCGGCTGCGCGGGCATTCCCGGCTGTTCGCCCATCCCCGGCTGCGGCTGCGAGGGAGCGCCCGGCTGCGCGGGCATTCCCGGCTGTCCGCCCATCCCCGGCTGCGGCTGCGAGGGAGCGCCCGGCTGCGCGGGCATTCCCGGCTGTCCGCCCATTCCCGGCTGCGGGGGAGCGCTGGTTCCGCCTCCGCCGAATCCTCCGCCGAATCCTCCCGAGGCCGTTCCGCCGGCGGAAGGGATTGAGAACGACAGCTCTCCGGAGAAGGTGTTGCCCGAGTTCGCGGCCAGCGCCTCGGCGAGACAGGTGAAGAATTTGTGTTCGAACTTGGCGATGCTGGCTCCGATCGCGGCCGTGGTAGGGGCGTTCATCACCTGGTCCTTTATCGAGACCAGGCGGGCGGTCAGGTTCTGCTGGACCACCCTCGGGTCGAGCTGCTGCAGGCCGCTGACCGAAACGCGCAGCATGCCGCCGTCGATCGAGACCTCGATGCTGGCGTTCCGCACCGCCCCGGCCTGGGCGCCGAGCTCGGTGGCCACGTCCGCGATCAGCCGCTTGCCGATCTGTTGGAGCTGAGCCGGGAGATCCGGAATGGCGCGCACCAGCTGGATACCGACCAGGCGCGTCGTGATCAGGGCTTCGTTCTCCATCTTCGAGAGGTGCTGGGCGATGTAGAAGAGGGTCTGGGCCAGCGGCTGCTTGTCGGACCCGAGAATTCCGCGCGCCTGGAGCGCTTCCACCTCATCGAACAGAGCCGTCTCCGCGGCCTCGTTTCGCAGCTTCAAGTCCTCGAGCTGTTTTTCCAGGCCTTCGATCTGCGAGGAGATCATTCCCTTGCGACGGTCGGGCGTGCTCTCCAGGTCGGCTTCCGTCTCGAGCCCCTCGATCTTGCCCTCTATCTCGGCGATGCTGTTGTGGTTCGCCTTTACTCCCTCGTACTTGTTCTTGATCTTGCTGCCTTCGGGCGCGAGACCGTCGAGGGCGGAGAGGAAGTTCATGTAGTTCCCGGTAAAGCCGGCGGCCTCGCCGAGAACCTTCTCGTTGTAGAGCCTGAACACCTTGACCGGCGGCACCTGGCGACCGGGCTTGTCGTAGGGCCTCCCGGTGCGCACCTCCTGCGTGATCCCGTTGGCCTCCTGCGGCGGAATCGCCCTGGTCTTGGCGGCCCAGGGAGCGGCGGCGCTCACCGGTGAGCGAAACAGGAAGTCGTTCACCTGCCCCTGGATGGCCTGAACGTCGTCGAGACGATCGAGGCAGACCTCTATGGAGGGCTGCTCGGCCTGGGCGCGCCTGGCCGCCTCGACGGTGGCCTTGGCTCCGCCGCAGCCGGCCAGCGCCGCGGCCGTGAGGATGACCATCATTCGGATCTTGTCGGTTCTCATTTGAATAGCCTCGTATTTCCGCCGCGGGCGGTGCCGTGCGGCGAGGTGCGAGGGGCCGGCACCGGTGAGTTACCAGTCATGAAGCTGATGTTATCATAGACGAGTTACCCTTGATCGACCAGTTCCTTGCTTTTCGTCGAGCAGAGCGGCCAGGCGATCGAGAATCCTCTCGGCGACGATCTCTTTCTCGGCGGGACCGACCCGCTCCTCGCCTCCGGTCCCGCCCAGGATGATCGCCTCGGATCTCTCGCCGCCCAGGGAGCGCTCCGCGAGGTTGGCCACCAGCAGGTCGGCGCCCTTGCTCTCCAGCTTGGCTCGCGCCGACTCGAGCAGATCCCGCGTCTCCAGGGCGAACCCGACCAGCAGCGGACGCGATCCCTTCTCTCGCCCGCGACCCAGGCTCGCGAGAATGTCGGGGTTGCGGACCAGCTCGATTCGCAGCGTCTCGTCGCTCTTCTCGATCTTGTGGTCGCTGGTCTTCTCGGGACGGTAGTCGGCCACGGCCGCTGCCATGATCACGACGTCGACCCCGGTCGCCCGCCGCCGCACCTCCTCGTCCATCTCGACCGCGGAGCGCACGCCGACGACCGTGACGCCGGGCGGAGGATCGAGCGCGGTGGGTCCGCTGACCAGCACTGTCTCGGCGCCGCGACGTGCCGCCAGTCGCGCCAGCGCGTAGCCGGTCCTTCCCGAGGAGCGGTTGGTCAGAAAGCGGACCGGATCGATATCCTCCGCGGTGGGACCGGCCGTGATCAGCACGCTGCGACCTTCGAGATCACGTCTTGTCAGCTCTGCGAGCGCTTCGACGATTTCGTCCGGCTCGGCCATCCGCCCGGTGCCCGACCAGCCGCAGGCCAGCTCGCCGCTGCCCGGATCGACGAAGCGCCAGCCGTGCTCGCCGGCCAGCAGCGCCACGTTGCGGCGCGTGGCCGGATTGCGCCACATGTCGGTGTTCATCGCCGGCGCGGCCAGCACCGGGCCGGTGAACGCCAGCGTCAGGGCCGAGAGCAGATCCTCGGCGCGTCCCTGGGCGCAGCGGGCCAGGAAGTCCGCGGTGGCCGGGGCGACCAGCAGGATTTCGGCCCGATCGGCCAGCTCGATGTGGGGCACCGCCCCGAGGCGGCCGGAGAACAGCTCGGTCCCCACCAGGCGCCCGGAGAGGGTCTCCAGCGTCAGCGGAGTCACGAACTCCCGCGCCGCGCGGGTCATCACCACCTGGACTCCCGCCCCCTGCTTGACCAGGGCGCGGCAGAGCTCGGCGCTCTTGTAGGCCGCGATTCCGCCGGTGATGCCCAGCAGTATTTCTCGGTCTTGCATGCAGACAACTTTCATCGCCTCACGGGCGATTACAGGCCCCGGGGGCGTCACCCGCCCGGTGGGCAGCCGCCGCGCTCGGCCATGCGAATCTCCTGTTCGCTGTTTGCCACCAGGCTCTTCAGCCACGACGCGACGGCGCGCCAGAAGCGTTGCCACATCTCGAGCCTCCAGTCGCCGCTGAGCTTAACTCGTAAAGCCGGGTTTGGCCATGCTGTGTAGTTTATTTGCCTACATCACCCTACCATGGTATACATAGGGCATCACGCGGCTCACACCGCTTTTTGGGAGGTAGAAATGAGCAACTCGAACTCGAACATCGAGATCAAAAACAGGCACGCGGGCGCCATCGTCCGCTTGATGGTCGACGGAGCGGGGTCCGCGGTCAACGCGATTCGCGATCAGCACACGGCCAGGGGCGTGTCCCTGATCTGTCCGTTCCCGGCGCTCGAGGTGCGGGTTCCGGTCGAGTTCGGCGCGGGCGAGGAATCGCGCAAGGGAACCATTCACCGGATCGGAGTCGAGGACGACCCGGAGACCGGGCTGCCCAGGCTGCGGCTCTCGGTGCGGGCGTACGACACCCGGGCGACGCTGGTATCGCCTCCTCCCGAGTCGCTGCTCGACGAGTCGAGCCGTGTCACCCGGCTTCCGGAGGAGGCGGAGCGCGCCGCGACCGACCTGGACCTCGAATTCGAGTCGCAGTCCCCGGTTGCGGGCCTCGACGAGGCGGAGAAGCGTTCCACGGACGACGAAGACGAGATTCCTTCCCTGTTTGCCGATCTGGTGACTCCCGAGGAGGATCCGGCCTGGGCGGCCTGCGGCGAGTTGGAGCTTCCCGACGAGATCGGCTCGCGGCCGCGCACCCGGCGTCGGCGGATGGCCGGTGTCGCCGCCTGGACAATGGTCCTGTCTCTGGTCGCGGGCGGCGCTTTCGCCCTGCACCGGGCCGGCGTCGTCGATCTCGGCGATCTGAAGGAGCGGGCGGTCGCCCTGCTGTCCTCCGAGCGCGGATCGGTCGAGGGCGACGAGCTCGACCTGGTGGCCGCCGAGACGGCCGGACCCGCCGTCGAAGCCGGGCCCGTTTTCGAAGGCACCTCGCTTTCGAGCGAGCAGGAGGATTTCTCCAGCGGTGAATCGCTGCTGCCCGCCTCTTCGATTGCCGATCCCGACCTGGAGCCCGTCGCGGCGCTGAGCGTTTCCGAGGTCGAAAAAGAGAACGTGAAAGAGCAGCTCGCGGAAACCGAAAAGGAGGCAGAGGAGAAAGAGCGAGAAGTCGCGTCCGTCGCCGCAGAGGGCGCGGAGCGGGCCGCCGAGAGCTCCGAGGAGAACGGCGAGAAGCGCGAAGCCGTGATGGTGCTGCCCACGCGCTGGCCCGCCGAGTACGCCTCGGCCTACCGGCTGCGCGATCCCAACGGAGTCGTGGTCGACGTGCCCGGCGGGCTGGTCCGCGACGAAGGCTGGATCGACGTGGAAGGCGACGAGCATCCCATGATCGACTCGGTCAAGGCGATCCAGCGCGAGACCGGGGCCAGGTTCGTGGTCTTCATCAACGGCGAGCTGCCGCGTTTCATGACGGCGCCCAAGACCGGCGGCGTGCTGCTCAAGCTCTACCACGAGCGGGAGGGAGACGAGGCGGCTCCCGCCGAGCAGGTGGCGATGCTCGAGGAAGAGTAGAGGTCGCTCCCTTCCGATCGCCGCGCTTTCCAATTCCCCGATTGCAGGTATCGTACTTTCAGTGGCTTTTGGAAACGCCCCATCGCCGCGCTTTCGATCGCGGGCCGCGATACCGTTGCTCGCGGCGCGCGCCGCGGTGGGAGCAGTGCTGGTCGCGGTTCTGCTGCCGATCACGGTCGACGACTACTTCCGCGTCTTCCACGCCGCCTGGTGGTGGCGGAATCCCAGCTTCACCAGCTCGTACGAGTGGCTGCCCGGCTACCTCTACGTGTACGGCCCGCTCGTCGGCCTGAGCGGCGATACCGTGCTCGCCCCCCGCCTGTTGACCCTGGCTCTGCACCTGGCGGCGGGGGCGGCGCTGGTCTGGCGCCGGGAAGACGATCCGCGGGCGAGCTGGCTGGCGGCCGCCTGGCTGCTGTGCGCGCCGCTGTGGATGGTGCTGGGCACGCTCCCGTTGAGCGAGGCGCTCTGCGCTCTGCTGCTGCTCGGCGGGATTCTTGCCCTGGAGCGCTTCCTCTCGCGCGGCGGGCCGGGGGCGCTGCTGCTCGGCTCCGTTTTCTACCTCGCGGCCGCGACGGTGCGCTACGAGGTCTGGTTGCTGCTGCCCGTCTTCGCGATCTTCGCGCAGGCTCGTCGCTGCGAGCGGATCGGCGGGCCGATCCGGGCCGTGCTCGCCCTGTTGCCGCTGGTCTTTCCGTTGACCTGGATGCTGCTCTTGTGGGGAGCGAAGGGAGAGCCGTTCGGCTTTCTGGAGATCGTCGAAGATGATCACTTCGGCCGCGGCGATCTGCTCGCCGAGCTGGCGACTCCGGGCGGAGTCGTGATCGCCCTGCAGGCCGCGGCCGGGATCGCCGCGGCGATCTTCGGAGCGGTACGGGCCGTTGGCGGCGCTCGGAAAGCGACGGATCTGCTCTGGGAGGCTCACCTGCTGGCCGCCGCGGTCGTGGTCGCGATCGCGCTGGGCCGGGGCGACGTGCCCTCGCAGTACCCCTCCCGGATGCTGATGTTGATCATCCTCTACTCCGCCGTTCCGGTCGGCCGCCGCATCGCGGCGGCGCTGCCCGGAGGTCGGGCGCCGGCGGTGGGAGCGCTGCTCGGAGCGCTGCTCGCGGCAGCCGGGATCGCCCACGCCTTCTCGCTGCCGGGCCGGGTGTCGGAGTCCGCCTACGCGGCCGGCCGCTACCTGGACGAGATGTACGAATCGGGACGTCTGGGCCCGCGGGAGCACGTTGTGATCGACCACGAGCTGCCCCGGTCGGCGGCCGTGCTCGTCTACTCCGGCCGCGTCGAAACGGTGCACATCGACGCGCTGGGCGATATCTGCTCGCCGAAGATGATCTGCGGCTACGAGTCGATCTGCCCGCTGCCGGAATGGATCGGCAGCGTCCGGACCGCGGTGGTGACAAAGCCCTACAGCAGGGCCTACCTGGAGTGGCTGGGATGGCGCGCCGAGGCGCGCGTCGGCGACTGGACGGTCTACCGGCGTCCGCGCGGAGCCAAACCCCTGGCGACCCGTTTTCCCGCTCGAGATCCGCAAAGGCGAGATCCATCCTCGCCGTAGGGTCTTCTGGGCGTCATCGCGATCCCGATCTGCTTTATGGATCTGGTCCTCGTCGAAAGGCGTCCCCGGCACAAACGGCGCTGCAAACGGTCCGCGACGGGCGGTCGTATCGCCGCCGACGACCGGGGGCAGGCACGAGCGATTTTTCGACAGCGCAAGGCGCTCGCAAAAAACTTTTGGGCTTCTTTTTTCCCATCTCAATCTCTACTTACGGCGTCGGCAAAGGATCGACCACTCCCGGATCGTGAATTCCGAGGCGCTCTTCCCAGTCGGTGAAGGTGCACCACAGTTCCGACGGTAGGCTGAAATCAGAGTTGGGATCGGAAGCGTAGCGGGCGGTGTTTCGGATCGCCGGGAAGGGTCAGCTTCCAGGAGTTGACGGTAGAGAAGAGCTCTTCGAAGGCTTCGCGCTCGTCCTTGCGTCCGGCGGGCTCGAGGGCGATGGTGATCGACTTGCCGTTGACTCTGATGTCTCCGGAGGAGGCGAAGAGGTTGGCCAGGGCTTTCTTGGCTTCGGCGGGCTTTGTCAGATGTGGTGCCAGCTCGGCTGCCAGTGGCACAGGCCATCGGCCGCGCCGTCATCCTCCAGGGACACCGGGTCTTCTATCGCGAGGCCCACGCCCTGCTGGAGGAGCTGGCCGAGGCCACCCTCGACGGCACCCGCAAGGAACGCATGGAGGAGCTCGGCGCCATCTCCCTGCTCATCATCGACGACCTGGGCATGCGCAAGCTCCCCCACACCGCCGCCGAGGACCTGCTCGAGCTGATCATGCGCCGCTACGAGCGCGCCAGCACGCTGATCACCTCGAACCGACCGGTGGAGGACTGGGGCAAGCTGCTCGGCGACACGACACCGCCGCCGTCTCCGCCATGCTCGACCGCTTGCTCCAAGCCATCGCGCGATAGAGCTGATGGAGGTCCAGGTCGTACACCTTTTGGGGT
>CAZHCG010000020.1:0-40110 GCA_964530995.1 uncultured Myxococcales bacterium | reverse complement strand
TACTGCCAGATCGAGGAATAGCTGGTATCGTAGATGAGCTGGATCCAGCGAATCCAGCGCCCGGGAGGAACCCCAGTCCTACCTGGGGCCTCCCACTTTGAGCGCCCTCGGTCAGCCGATCGAGGTACACCGCGTACCTCGCTTCCCTGACCGCCTTTATACAGCCGGTCTATCCGGCTTGAGAATATCTGCCCAGTTTCCGGCTACCGATCGGGGGGATCAACAATGGTCACGACGCGGACGAGCGCTACCCCGAGCGCTTGGGCGAGGTAAAGGCCGGGGACGTGCGCGAGGCGGCCGAGCGCTACCTGGTACCCGAGAGAATGGCCGTGACCTGCGCGGGACCGAACGCCGAAGAGCTCGACATCATCTAGCGCCTCGTCGACCCCGCAATGCTGGCTCGGGCCGGCCCTCACCACAAATTTTCATTTGTGTGCTACCATCTAAAAGGTCGGAGGTCTCCAGCCGATAGAGAGGGAGAGATGCGTATTCACCTTTTGCTCGTTTCCGCTCTGCTGCTCGGTTGCGGCGGCAGCTCGCCCGCGGCTTTCTCCGACGAGGGCGGCCCGGACGCGGGCGCGGACGCCGACTCGGACGCCGATTCCGACGCGGACGGCGACGCCGATACCGACACGGATGCGGACAGCGATACCGATGCAGACTCGGACTCGGACTCGGACACAGCCGACACCGGCGCGGACGCCGACGCCGATACCGACGCGGACACGGACACGGACACCGACACCGACACGGACACCGACACCGACACGGACACGGACACCGATGCCGATCCCGGCCTGACTCCTTGCGAGGCGGCGGCACTGCTCGATCCCGGGATCGTGTGCTGCCCCGATCCTCCGCCGGCCGATTGCGAGGATTCGTCGTGGACCTTCGGCGACAAGGAGATCGGCTGCTGCTCGCAGGATCTGGCCGTGGAGATCCACTGTTACGAGGAGTGGTGGGAGTGGCACCTCGACGAGGAAGCCTGCGGGGGCGGCGGTCAGTGCGGCGTCGTATCGGGCGGCTGGTTCCAGCCCGACGAGATGCGCTGCGACGACAACGCCTGCGAGACTCCGGTGCACGTCACGGTCTTCCCCTCGACCTGGCAGGGCTCCTGGGACGATTTCGACAACAGCTTCAGCGGCTCGGACTGCGGAGACGGCAGCGGAGGCGAGGACGTCTGGTTCGCCGTGCTGGTGCCCGCCGGCGCGACCGCGCTGGTTTCCGAGGCGACCTCGTCGGACGCCACGCTGCGCCGGGTCGACGGCTGCGATGCAGACTCCTGCTCCGAGTTCGCCGAGGACCCCGAGCAGATGGAGATACCCAACACCGGCAGCGAGGGCGCCTGGTTCTACCTGGTGGTCAGCGAGGCCGGAGGCAACGGGGAGCCCGGGTTGGAGCTGGAGTTCGAGCTGTGAAGCGGCGCTGCCCGAGAACGCGACGCCGCGAGGTGCAATACAGAGCCAGCAAGGAGAAGAAGTGATGAGAAGCTGTTTTTCGTTTGTTTCGATCTTGGCTGTGGCCTTCGGTCTCGTGGCCTGCGGCGGGTCGTCGCCGGCGCCGTTCGACCAGCCCGACGCGAGCACGGACGCGGATTCCGACGCGGACGCGGATTCCGACGCGGACGCCGACACGGACGCGGACGCCGACACGGACGCGGACGCCGACGCGGACGCGGACGCCGACACGGACGCGGACGCCGACACGGACGCCGACACCGATACGGACACCGACGCCGACACGGACGCCGACACGGACGCCGACACGGACGCGGACGCCGATACGGACGCGGACGCCGATACGGACACGGACGCCGACACGGACGCCTGCGCGCACGGTGTCTGCGAGACGGGAGACGCCCTGGAGTACGGGTGCAACGACTGCGTGGCCGACATCTGCGACGAGGACGGGTTCTGCTGCGACACCTCCGAGGGCTGGTGGGACTACTACTGCGCCGACGCGGTCTACGATGCTTGCGGCATCGACTGCGGCGCCGGGCTGGTGGAGTGCGCCACGCAGTACACCGACGGCGACATCAGCGGATACGCCGACTGCGGCCAGAGTGATGCGCTGTGCTACATCGGCTACAACAGCACGCAGAACACCTGCGCCGAGCTCTGCGAGCAGGCCGGCGGAGAGTGCGTCGAAGCGTACAACAACGGGTGGGACGCGTGCACGATCGACTGGGGGGATCAGATCACCTGCGACTATAACGGCTACTACACCGCCGTGTGCATCTGCTCGCGCGGCTGCGGGCTCTCCGAGCCGTGCGGCTCCGGACAGGCCTGCGTGGACGGCGAGTGCATCTGAGCCGCGGCTCCGGTCCGAATCGATCCCCCCTGTTTCCTCAGAGGTCGGGGAGCAACGCCCTGGCGCGCTCCGAGGCGGCCTCCAGAATCGGCGCGGCTGCCTCGCGGGTGAACCCCAGCTTGTCCATCACGCGATCGAGCAGCTCGACCTCTTTTTCCGACTGTTCGCCGTCGAGATAGCTGAGCAGCACCGCGTGCTGGAGTGTCAGCTCCAGGTCGCTGACGCTGAGCGTGGAGACGTCGACGTCTTCCAGCGAGCGGGGGGTACGAGCCCAGTCGCGGATCTCCTCGGCCTGTTGCTGATCGGCGCCGAACGCATCGAGCAGAGCCTCGACCACCTCCAGCTCCTCCTCGTCGACCCGGCCGTCCGACCAGGCCATCGCGATCAACAGGTGCAAAATCGTCTTTTTCTCTTCGGACAGCATCGCAGCTTTCCTTTCTGCGAGTGTTGGACGAGCTCGCGCGAACGAAACGAAGCTATGTGATCTGGGAGTGAGGGGCAAGTCGTACCGGGCGCTGGTCCGTTCAACCACCTCCGCCGGCGATCGAGATCTTTTTTTCCAGCACCCGGGGCGCGGACGCCAGGTCGACCGACATGATCAGCTCGTCCGCCTCGAGACGGGCCTCCTCCACCTCGGCCCGCATCGGCTTTCCGGCCAGATCGAATTCCATCTTCGCCTCGGTCTTGCGAGTCACGTCCAGCGCGTCCTTCCAGAGCGCGTAGAACCACATTCCGGCCCTGGTGAACGCCGAGGCCTCGACTCCTTCGATCTCCGCCTCGAGCGCCTCGATCCTCAGCTCGCCGTTTTCCTTCTTGACCGCGGCGGCGGCCCGCATCTCGATCCGCATGCAGGGCTTTTCCAGATCCCACAGGTAGATCCTCATCGGGCGCTCGCCCGGCACCCAGGCCAGACCGGGGCGCAGCTCGCCGTTCTTCTTCGGCTTGCCCTCGCGATCGTAGCGCCCCGGCACCAGCTCCGCGGCGATCGCCCAGTTGACCAGCTCGGCGATCGCCGCGGCCGAGGCGCGCAAGGAGATCAGGTCGCGCGGCAGCTCGGCGGGATCGAGCGCGCGCGGGTCGAGCCCCTTCGCGACCGGGAGGCGGGTGGTGACCAGCAGCCGCAGCCCGCCGCCGCCGCTCCGGAACGAGCTCAGCTCGATCTTCTCCAGCGGCACGGGGGGCAGCGCCAACGAGAAGCGCGACAGCTTTCCCAGCCTGGGCAGCAGGCGCTTTTTGCTCTTCTCGTAGAAGCGCTCGGCCAGGTGGGTCACGGCGCGGGAGGCCGCCGAGTCGACCGCCTTTCGCGGAATCACCATCCGCGCCAGCTTGGGAATCCTGCCGTAGATCAACCCGCCCAGCTCGCGCTCGGCGTCCTCGGAGAGCGACGGCTCGACCTCCTTCAGCATCTCGGGGGTGAAGCCTATCCGGGCGATTCCCCGCTCGAGGTCGATCTCGGGCTCGACCTCCACCTCGGCCGAGAGGGTGAAGGCGCGCTCGCCGTCCAGCCGCACGTCGAAGTCGAGGCGGAAACGGACGCGGTCGGCGGCGGCCGGGATCAGCTCGGCAGCGGCGGGATCGATGCTCAGATCGCCGAGATAGGCGCCGACCTTGCCCAGCCCGGGGATGTCGACCTCGATCGGACCGACCTTCTTCACCTGCTCGTCGATCAACCCGTTCGCCATCGCGAACGGAAGCACCGCCTCGAGGTGCGGGCCGACGTGGCCGGGCGCGCGGGAGAAGAACTTCTCGCGATCGGCCGCGATCCGCTCGCAGGTGGTCGTCCCGCAGCCGCTGGTTCCGGTCGCGCAGGCCGCGGTCAGCAGGCAGGCCAGCGCGCCGCAGGCGAGGCTGATTCTGTTCGGCTCGCTCGGGGTTCTACGCTCTCTTGTCATGAATCGAGATTATGCGACCCGCGCCGGCCAGTCCAGCTCGCGCCGCGGCTCTCCGTTTCCGGCGGGGCGATCTCGCGTTTTCTCTCCGCGCGCGCGGTCGAGCACGGTTTCCAGCGCGGGACGCATCGCGCCCAGCAGGCCGAGGCGGATCACGGCGGCCCAGAACGGCTCCAGCTTCTTCCAGGCTCCGCAGTAGGCGGCGTGCCGCAGCGCGCCGCGCAGCGTCGGCTTGGTCGAGGCCGCGGCGAGAATCGAACGCCAGCTGTAGAAGCGCCGGTAGGCGCGCCAATATCCGGCCTCGAGCTGGCGCGGCGTGATCCGCAGCGGCCGGTGGACGCAGTGGCGCGTATCGTACAGATCCCAGTTTCGGCTCAGCAGCCGTCCCTCGCGCCGCAGGCGATCGTACAAGGCGGTGCCCGGGTAGGGGGTCAGTACGTGGAACGTTGCCGTCTCGATCCCGCGCGAGACCGCCCAATCGACGGTGCGCTCGAAGACGTCGGGCCCGTCGCCGTCCATGCCGAACACGAAGCTGCCGTTGATCATCACTCCGCGGTCGTGCAGCGCGCGGATCGCGGCGTCGTAGTCGCGTCCCAGGTTGTGGCGCTTGTTCTGCTCGGCCAGCCCGCGCGGATCGAGCGTCTCGAAGCCGACGAACAGGCTGCGCAGCCCCGCCTCGGCCGCCAGCTCCGACAGCTCTTCGTCCAGCACGGCGCGCACCGTGCCCGCGGCCTGGAAGACGCGACCCATGCCGCGCATGCCCGAGAAGAGCGCCGAGGCGAAACGGCGATCGGCCAGCAGGTTGTCGTCCAGGAAGTAGAGGTGCCTGCCCGGCAGCGAGTCGATCTCGGCCAGCGCCGCGTCGACGCTCGCCGTGTAGAACGAGCGGCCGCCGGCGAAGAACGAATCCTTGTAGCAGAAGTCGCAGCTGTGAGGGCAGCCGCGGGAGACGACCAGCGAGTTGGGCACCAGGTAGGCCTCGCGCCGAATCAGGTCGCGTCGCGGCGGCGGAAGTCCGCGCAGCGTGCGCCTCTGGGAACGGTATAGCTTTGCGGGTCGGCCGGCGGCCAGGTCGCGCAGGAACGCGGGGAAGCTGTGGTCGCCCGGACCGAGGAAGACCGCGTCCGCGTGGGCCGCGGCCTCCTGCGGCAGGACGGTGGGGTGCAGCCCGCCGATCGCCACGAACGAGCCGCGCGCCCGGTAGGCGTCGGCGATCGCGTACGAGCGCCTCGCCGAGGTGACATAGCACTGGATCACGACCAGGTCGGGATCGTCGTCCAGCCGCACCGGCTGAACGTGCTCGTCCACCAGGCTCACCTCGTCGTCGGGGTCGAGGTGCGCCGCCAGCGTGGCCAGGCCGAGCGGCGGAAACAGGGAGTACTTGATCGGGCGGAAGTACGGGCTGAGCGCCTCGGTCAGCGCGGGCAGGATCAGCTTGACCTTCATCGAAAGCCTCCCTTCGGCGGTCGCGATCCGCGCCGCGCCGCGACCGGTCCGGGCCAAAACGCGCGACTCGGGGTACGGCATCCCAACGCCGGACCCGGCCCTCGATCTTCCCCGGGCGCAAAAACGGCTACTCGGCGCGGATTGATGAGTTGAACAGTTGATGAGTTGAACAGCTTTGCAGCGCGTTCGTCTCACGTTACAACGGGAGTCGTCATGCGTCGCTCGGTCCTGTTGACAGCCTTGATCGCCCTGTCGCTCGCCGCGGGCCTGGCAGCGGCCGGCAGATGGCCCTGGCAGCGGCGGATCGGACGCGATGTCGACGACCGGCACAACCTCTCGTACCGGACGATCGGCTCCGAGGTCTGGCCCGAGGAGCCGCGCTCGCCCGAGAAGGTCGACGGCGATCGCTTCCGCAGCGCGCTGGGCGAGCTGTGCCCGCCGATGCCGGACGAGCGTCTCGACAAGTGGGTCGGCTCGGTGCTCGGCGAGTCGGAGCGCTTCGAGGTGGATCCGTTCCTGCTCGCCGCGCTGATGCACGACCGCTCGCGCTGTCGGCCCAAGACTCCGGACGACTCGGAGCTGTACGGGCTGACGCGCCTCGACGTGAAGATGCACGCGCCCCATATTCGCGGCGGGAAGTACAAGTACTTTCTGCTGCAAGACGGAGAGTGGATCGAGCATCGCCTCGAGGCCGAAGAGTGGCCGTTCAACAAGTGGAAGGCGGCGCGCGGGCCGAGCAACCTCTACTGGACGGCGGCGATCCTGCGCGTCTGGAGGGAGCAGCGCGCCAGCCTCGAAGAGGCGTTCGACTGCGAGCCGCACCGCCACCACGTCTCGCACTGGTTCTACGGAGACTGCGTGCGGAGCACCGAGCCGGAGGACCGCGTGCTCACGATCCGCAGGCGGCTGCTGGTCTACTACCACCAGACCGTTCCGGCCGCGGCCGGCACTTTCCGGGGCGTGCCGCTCGTCTCTCCGCTGGACGGAGTCCCGCGGCTCGTGATCGACTACTTCGGCAACCGTCGCGGCAAGAAGCACGGCCCCGGCCACCAGGGTATCGACCTTTCCGGAATCGTGGGCGAGCCGTTGCGCGCGGTGGCGTCGGGACGAGTGGTCTTCGCCGGCGTCGACGTGGATGGTCCCGGCAGCAAACGGCTCACCCCCGAGCAGGCGCTGGAGATGAAGGGCCGGCGCCTGGGGCCGGGCGGCTTCTACGTCGCGATCAACCACCGCGGAGATTTTCGCAGTTATTACATGCACATGGACGCGCTGGCGGTGCATGACTGGGAGGAGGTGGAGGCGGGGCAGGTGATCGGCACGCTCGGCCGCACGGGAACCGCCTCGGCAGGACCCCACCTGCACCTCGAATTCCGCGTCGGAACCGAGCGCGTCGACCCGGCGGTCCCGCTGCGGGACGTGCTCGTCGATCCTTTTGCGGACTAATTCGACCAGAACCCACGTTGGGGCGTGCGATATCGACGGCATTGGTCTATAGTGGGGCCGCGCAGAATCGCGGCGCGAGAGGAATTCTGAATCGCGGGTATGCGGCGGGAGGACATCATGAAATTCTTCGACGATTCCAAAATGTTGCTGGACGAAACGGATCTGATCGACCGCTTCGTTCGCTACGCCAGAGTGCACACCACCTCCGACAGCAGCTCGGAGACCTGTCCCAGCACGGAGAGGCAGTTCGACCTGGCGCGGATGCTCGTCGACGAGCTGAAGGAGCTCGGCTTGGAGGACGCGGCGGTGGACGACAACTGCTACGTGACCGCCACGCTGCCCGGCGAGGGAGACAACGTCGTGGGTCTGATCGCCCACCTCGACACCTCGCCGGCCGCCCCGGGCGAGAACGTCGAGCCAGTCTTCCACGAGAGCTACGACGGGAAGGTGATCGAGCTGAAAGACGGGATCAAGATCGACCCGGCCGACAATCCCAAGCTGAAGAAGTGCGTCGGCGACACCGTGCTCACCTCGGACGGGACGACCCTGCTCGGAGCGGACGACAAGGCAGGCATCGCCGAGATCATGTCCGCGCTGGAGTACTACCAGAAGCACCCGGACACGCCCCATCCGACGATCAAGGTCGGCTTCACCCCGGACGAGGAGATCGGACGCGGCCACGCCAGATTCCCGATCGACACCTTCGGCGCGGACGTGGCGTTCACCCTGGACGGCACCTTCGACGGCGAGATCAACATCGAGACCTTCGAGGCCTACTCGGCCTGGGTCACGATCAAGGGCGTCTCCACCCATCCCGGATCGGGCAAGGGCAAGCTGGTCAACGCGCTGCGCTACCTGGCCAAGTTCCTCGAGAAGCTGCCGCCCAAGCTGGCCCCGGAGCACACCGAGGACCGCGAGGGCTTCATTCATCCGTTCGAGATCGAGGGCGACGCCTCACAGTGCAAGTGCCACCTGATCGTCCGCGATTTCGATGAGGACAAGGTCGGGGAGTGGTGCGAGATCGTGAAGCGGGCCGCCGCCGAGACCGGCGAGCAGGAGCCGCGGCTGAAGGTGGACGTCAAGTGCCAGTTCTCCTATCCCAACATGGCCAAGTTCCTGAGGCAGAAGCCGGAGATCGCCGAGCGCCTGGAGCAGGCGGTGCGCAAGGCCGGGATCGAGCCGGACCTGGTTCCGATCCGGGGCGGCACCGACGGCTCGAACCTGTCGCGCAAGGGGTTGCCCACGCCCAACATCTTCGCCGGAGGCATGGAGTTCCACGGTCCCACCGAGTGGATTTCGACACGCTCGATGGGGCTCGCCCTGTGCACGGTGCTCAACCTGATGTCGCTCTACACCGAATAGACGGTAACCGATGACCGACGAGCCCGACGAGAGGACGGAGGGCGAGGCCGAGCCCACGCCGGAGGAGGACGGCGGGACGGCCGAGGCTCGCGACGCGGATCGCCGGCCCGAGACGACGGCCGACGACACCGGAGACGAGACCCGTCCCGGCGCCGACAGCGACGCCTCCCGCTCTTTCGACGAGGCCGCCGCGCTCGAGGAGGAGAGCGGGGCCAAGCACGACACGATCCCGGCCGAGCCCAGCTTCGAAGGCTCGCTGGCGGGCACGATGATCGAGGATCGCTACCTGCTGCTCGGCTCGCTGGGCGAAGGGGGGATGGGCCAGGTCTACCGCGCCCGGCACGTGCTGATGGACAAGCCGGTCGCGATCAAGCTGCTCCATGCCGAGCTGGCCCACATTCCCGACTTGACCAAGCGCTTCGAGCGCGAGGCGCGATCCTCCAGCAGGCTTTCCGATCCGCACTGCATCACGGTCACCGACTTCGGTCGCACCGAGGACGGCCAGCTCTACCTGGTGATGGAGCTGCTGGAGGGCGAGTCGCTGGCGACCCGCATCGACGAGGGCGGCGCGCTGGAGCCGACGCTGGCGATCGAGGTCGCGCGCCAGATGCTGATGGGGCTCGCCCACGCGCACGGCCAGGGCGTGATCCACCGCGACCTCAAGCCCGAGAACGCAATGCTCGTCAAGCACGGCGAGCAGACCGACTTCGTAAAGATCCTGGACTTCGGGATCGCCAAGCTGGCCCACGGCGGGTCCGGCGAGAGCCTGACGCGCAGCGGCGTGGTCTTCGGCACCCCCAAGTACCTCTCCCCCGAGCAGGCGCTCGGCGACGAGGTGGACCACCGCTCGGATCTCTACGCGGTCGGCATCATCCTCTGGGAAGCGCTGACCGGCGAGCCGCCGTTCACCGCCGAGACCGCGATGGAGACGATGTCGCTGCACCTGACCGGCGACGTGCCGCGGCTTTCGGAGCACGGCTCCTTTCCGCGCGGCCTGCAGGGCGTGCTCGACCGCGCGCTGGCCAAGAAACCGGACGAGCGTTTCCAGAGCGCCGAGGAGTTCCTGGCGGCGCTGGACGAGATCGATCCCGACGTGGAGGAGGACCGCACCAGCCCTTCGATGATCATCGAGACGATCGGAAGGATCACCGGCGTCTCCGGGGACGAGGGCAAGAAGAAACGACGCTTGCTCACGGTGCTGCTCGGGATCGTCGTGGCGGCGGCGTTGGTCGCGGTGCTGAGCGTCTTTCTGGCCGGCGGCGACGGCGAGCGGCGCCAGACGCTGACCTCGGACGAGTTCGAGGAGCTGGGCGAGGACGCGGCCTCGATCCGCCGGAAGCTGGACCGGGCGCGCGCCCAGATTCGCGAGGGCAACCCGGCCGAGGCGGTGATCACCGCCAAGAAGGTGCTCAAGGAGCAGCCCTCCCTGGCCTCCGGCCTGCTGGTGCTGGGGCACGGCCAGTTCCTCTCCGGAGAGCGGGAAGAGGCGATGGAGTCCTACGAGCTGGCGCTGGCCAAGCTGCCGGACCTGGGCAAGGACGTGCGGCTCGGCGAGCACCTGCGCGCCTCGCTGGAGTGGAAGACCTGCCGGCAGAAGGGCGCCTTGCTGTTGGCGCGCTGCGGCGGGCCCGAGGGCGTCGAGTTCCTCGCCGAGAAGTCCAACTCCGCGCTGACGCCCGGCGCCCAGAGGCGCGCGGCGCGCGCGGCGCTCGTCGAGGCCGGGCACGAGCGGAAAGTGGACTGGCTGGCCAGCCTGACCGCAGACTTCCACGAGCAGAAGCGCTGCAAGGAACGGCGCGAGATCATCGACAAGATGGCCGAGGTCGGCGATCCTCGTTTTCTACCCCTGCTCGAGGAGCGCCGGCCGGTCACGGTGCGCAAGGGCGGGCGCAAGGTGACGAGCAACGCCTGCATCGGTGTCAGCGTGATGGAGACGATCGAAAAGCTGACAGCGATCAAGAAGGATCGGACTTCCGACACAAAAGACGCCGCGGTGGACGGTTGATTCTCAACGGACCGCGCCTGGCGATCAGACCGGCTCGCAGCTGGTCCGCGGCGGTGGGCGATCGCCCCCGGCCGACGTCGTTCCTGCTGGTCGGCGCCCTGACCGCAGCGATCTGGCCCGCAGCGGCGGTGGTCGGTGGTCAGCTCGGCGCCGCGGCGCTCGGCCTGGTCAACCGCGAGACCGCGGTGGAGCGCGCGCTGGTAGGCCTGGTCGCCGGCGCCGGAGGGGCGCTGGTGATGGCGCCGGCGCTGGCGCTGGTGCTGATCCGGCTGGTGCGCGCCTCGCGGGCCGAGCACGGCGAGGGGCTGGAGATCCCGGCGGCGCTCGGGATTCTCTGGCCGGCCTGGACCGCGGGCCTGGTGATGGCGCCGGCGCCGCTGGCCGGGCTGGGACCCGAGCTGGGCGAGATCGCCTGGATGCTGCTGGCCGTGCTGCTGGCAGTGCGCGCCGTCACCGCCGGCGCGGTCCCGGGGCTGGGCGTGCGGCGCCGCTGGAGGCGCCACTTCGTTGCCAGAGTCTCGATCGCCTTCCTTCTGCTCTTCTTGGCGATTCCGATCGCGCCGGCGCTGGGAGTCCGCGCCCTGCTGGGGGTCGAGGGCGAGATGCCCCGCGCCGCGCCCGAGCCGCCCAGCTGGCCGCTCCCGCCCGAGCCGAGCTGGTAGGCCGACTACTCCACCGGGGTGGTGTCCGGAATCGTGGAGTCGTAGAGGAACTGGAAGCTGTCGAGGATCATCTCGGAGTCGTAGATCCCGTCGCTGGTGTCGTGCACGTGGAAGGTCAGCGTGAAGCTCTCGCCGGGCTGGATCGGCCAGGTGGTCTGCAGCCAGCCGGTCGACGATCCCTTGCCGGGACCATCCTGCATCTGGCTCGCCGCGCACTCGTAACCGGTGCCGGCGATATCGGTCCCGACCTGGTCGCTGGTGCCCTCGGGGCAGCCGTCGAACCAGCAGCAGTCAGAGAGAGCGGAGTTGATCGCGATGTAGCAGTAGGGCTGTCCCGGATCGCATCCCGTCTGGTTCGAGCCGCACTCGAAGTCGAAGTAGCTGTCCGGCTCGCGGCAGTCGGTGAAGTTGATGATCGTCTTCTCCCCGCCGTTGGTGGAAGGCGCCTCGAGGAAGACGTAGAACTTGTCGTTGAACTGCGTGGAGATGAAGTCGTCGTACTCCTCGGAGAAGAAGACGTACTTGAAACCGAACCCGTGGGCCTCGTCTGGAGCGGTCAGCTCGATCTTCCACTCCATGTTGTCGTGGGTCTCGGAATCGCCGTACTCGTCGTTGGCCCAGGGATCGGGCGCCGAGCTGCCGCCCATGTCCTCGGAGTGCTCGGTTCCCTCGGCCGGGCCGGTGGCGACCAGCGCGTAGGAGTTGTTCAGCTTGGGCGCCAGCCCGTTGCTCGTGGAGCCGAAGTGGTTGACCGCCGCATAGGTTCCCTCGATCTCGGAGCCGGTCGGCGAGCCGTACCCGGTCCCGTCGATCGTCGACTCGTCGCAGATGTCGAAGGCGCACAGCATCGCCTCCGCGCTGTAGCCGGTGGCCGGGCAGTCCGAGCAGTCGGTCGGGATCGGCCCGGTCTGACCGTCGCCGTCGCTGTCCGAGTCGCCGTCCGCGTCCGCGTCGCCGGCGTTGAAGCCGCGCCCGCCGTCGTCGTCGCAACCGAGCGCGGAAAAAATCAGCAGAACCGCCAGCGTTACTATCACGTTGCGCATCTGGACCTCCTCTCCTCTCGCTTTGGGAGCGATATCCCTGCTCGGAATTATAGGACGAATGTGGCGCGCCCAGCACAAAAGGTTGAAAAAAAGCCGAGTTGACCTCCAGAACGCCGGCGAGTAGACCCCGGCCATGCTCGATCTGCACAGCCACTCGACCGCCTCGGATGGTACGCTGGCACCGTTGGAGCTGGTCGAGCTGGCCGGGCGGATCGGCCTGAGCGCGCTGGCGCTGACCGACCACGACACGGTCGCCGGCCTGGCCGAGGCCGAGCGGGCCGCGCGCGGCGGCGCCGTCGAATTCGTCCCGGGCGTGGAGCTCTCGGCGCGCGACGGGACGGGCACCCTGCACATCGTGGGCCTCTACCTGGATCGCACAAACCCGGAGCTGCTGGCCGCGCTGGAGCGCGTGCGGGAGATGCGGCGGGAGCGCAATCCGAAGATGGCCGAGGCGCTGGAGCGACTGGGCGTGCCTGTCTCGCTGGAGGAGGCGGCCCGCTTCGCCGGCGGCGAGGTGGTGGGGCGTCCGCATTTCGCCGCCGCGATGGTCGAAAAGGGGCACGTGAAGAGCACGGAGCAGGTCTACCGCCGCTTCCTGGACCGGGGACGTCCGGCGCACGTGCCCAAGCGAAGGCTGGAGCCGGACGAGTGCATCCGACTGATCCGAAGCGCCGGGGGGCTGCCGGTGCTGGCCCACCCCTTGCAGACCAAGCGGCGCGGCGCGGCGCTGGAACGGCTCGTCGACGAGCTGGTCGAGATGGGGCTGGGCGGGATCGAGGTCTTCTGCTCGGGTCACACCCCGCAGGTCACGCGCGAGCTGGAGCTGATCGCCCGGCGCCGCGACCTGGTCCGCAGCGGCGGCTCGGACTTCCACGGCGAGGCCAAGCCGAACATCCGGCTGGGCCGCGGCCCGGGCTCGCTGCACGTCCCCGACGATCTGCTGGAGCCGATCCGCCGCGCGGCCGGACGCGACTGAGCTGGGCCCGGACGACTTCTCCGATCCTCTCAGAACCTCCAGACGCGCATCCAGTCGACGAACATCTGCTTGTCTCCCTCCTCCCAGACGCGGGCGGCGGCCAGCGCATCGAAGCGCGGCCAGTCTCGCCGGCCCCACAGGTTGAGCAGCAGCAGCCCGGCGTGCCAGGCCGCCGAGCCCTCGCCCCGCTCCCGGATCCAGGCGTGCAGGGCCCGCGGATCCCAGGGATCCAGGCCGGCGGCGCCGTCGAGGCACGGAAATCTCCGCGCCAGCGAAGGCAGCCGCTGCTCGAGCGGAAGCTCCGGGCGTTCGTAGGCGCGAATGGAAGAGACGGAGCTCATCGGATCACCTCCCGTGACGACCTCTCCGATCCAGGCTCGCGCGCAAAGTCCACGAGCGCAAGTTTTGTCCCCGGAGAAGAACGCGCCGCCAACCCAGACGCTTGACGCTGCCGTTCCCCGGCCACGATCCCCTCGCTCGAAGGATCCGGAGCCTGATCCTCACGGACGCAAAGGGTGGCTCCAGCGCAGCTCGGGGAAGCGCCCGAAGTCGGCATCGGTCGAGATCCACTCGCATCCGTGCTCGATCGCCAACGCCGCGTGGTAGGCGTCGGCGACGAGCTTGCCCCTGGCGCCGGTCTGCTTGCAGAGGTCTTCGAAGATCGCCCAGTGGCGAGCTCCCGGGCGAAGGGGCGCCGCGTTGGGCCGGACGAGAAGCGAGCGGGCGAAGGCCAAGGCGATATCCAGAGGAGTTGGGGTGGAGAAGACCCGGGGATTGGTCACGATTCGAACGAACCCGCTCAAGACCAGCTCGGAGAGACCGAAAGGCTCGCGTCCCTCGGCCACGCTCGCCAGCCATCGCGCGTAGGCGGGGTGCTCGGGAGACTCCTCGCGATGGGCGTAGATCAGAACGTTGACGTCGGGTAGAAGCATCCGCTCACTTTCGGCCGTAACGCGCTTCGTCCTCGGCTACCAGCAGCTGCGACGTCTTGTCGAGGTCGATCCCGGGCCTGGCTCCGTCGCCGCCGAAGGTCACCAGCTCGAAGGGCGGCACCTCGGAGCCCCGGCGAACGGTGAGAGATGCGCGAAGGGCGTCCTCCACCAGCCTGCCCAGGGTCACGCGTCGTTCACGAGCCGCCCGTTTGGCACGCGACAGCAGCTCGTCGTCTAGCGTGAGGGTAGTCCTCATGCCCGAGATAATATCGGTATGACATCAGCGTGTCAATTCATACATAGAAACATCACCGGTGCTCAGTCCCAGGGCCTGGGCTCGGGCTCGACCTCTCCGGCCAGGAAGGGCTTGCCCACGCGCGGGTTCATCGCCAGCGTCAGCAGGTCCTCGGGCTTCTCGACCAACCCGCTCGGCTCGAACTTTTCGCGCAGCGCGTCCAGCTCGGGCTCGATCAGGTCGGCGGGCCGGCAATCGATCGGCTCGCTGCCGCCCAGGATCCGCTTTTTGAACTCCGGGTCGATCGGCGCGGGCGTGCGGCCGTAGCCGCCGCGGATCAGATTCTTGGTCTCCCCGCCCACCACCTTGTAGCGGCCGAGCAGCACGTTGAAGACCGCCTGCACTCCCACGATCTGGCTGGTGGGCGTGACCAGCGGCGGATAGCCGCAGTCGGCGCGGACCCGCGGCACCTCCTCGAGCACCTCCTCGAGCTTGTCCAGCTTCTTTTGCTCCGCGAGCTGGCTGAGTAGGTTGGAGAGCATCCCGCCGGGCACCTGGTACTCGAGCACGCGGGTGTCTACCCGCTCGGAGATGGGGTTGATCAGCGACGAGTAGCGCTCGCGCACCTCCTTGAAGAACGCGGTCACCTCGCCGAGCGCCCCGAAGTCGACGCCCGCGTCCCGGTCGGTGCCGGCCAGCGCGTAGGCCACCGACTCGGTGGGAGGCTGGGCCGTGCCGCCGCCGATCGGGGAGATCGCGCAGTCGAGGCGGTCGACGCCGGCCTCGATCGCGGCCTGGTAGGCCATCGGCGCTATTCCGGCCGTGCAGTGCCCGTGCAGCACGACCGGCAGCCCGACCCGCTTTTTCAGCTCGGCGACCAGCTCGCCGGCCACGGCCGGCAGGACGATTCCGGACATGTCCTTGATGCAGATCGAGTCGCAGCCCAGCTCGCGCAGCTCGAGCGCGGTCTCGACGAACTTCTCGGTGGTGTGCACCGGGCTGGTCGTGTAGGAAAAGCTCCCCTGGGCGTGCTTGCCCGCGCGCTTGACCGCCTCGATCGCGCGCCGCATGTTGCGCACGTCGTTGAGCGCGTCGAAGATGCGGAAGACGTCCACGCCGTTCTTGGCCGCCAGCTCCACGAAGTAGTCGACCACGTCGTCGGCGTAGTGCCGGTAGCCGACCAGGTTCTGGCCGCGCAGCAGCATCTGGATCGGTGTGCCCGGCGCCGCCTCCTTGACCGCGCGCAGCCGCAGCCAGGGATCCTCGGCGAGGAAGCGCAGCGGCGCGTCGAAGGTGGCGCCTCCCCACGCCTCGAGCGAGGCGTAGCCGACCCTGTCGAGCAGGGGTGCGGCCCGCACGATGTCGTCGGTGCGCAGGCGCGTGGCGAACAGCGATTGGTGCGCGTCTCTCAGCGCGGTTTCGGTGATCTCTGTCATGGGCCCGCTCCTTTCCCTTCCCCGGCGAACACTCTGTCCCCATTACGAGCCGCGCGCAAGCTTCCCCGAAGCGTGGTATGTTGCCGGCGCGATGCACACGCTGGGACTGGTCTTGGGGCTGCTGGGGCTCAACTCGAGCTGGATTCCGCACTGGGGCTGTCTCGGCGTGGCCGCCAGCCTGGCCGGCTGCCTGCTCGGCCTGCGCTCGATCGCGAGCCCCGAGAGCCGCATCGCCGCGGTCTCGCTGGGCGTCTCGGCCAACGTCTTCGGCGGCTGGGGGCTGCTCTTCGGGCTGGGCGTGCAGATCAAGGCGCTGGCACCGCGGCTCGACGCGTTGCTGGTCCCGCTCTCGGCGCGGCACTGCGCCCTGCTGGCCGGAGCGGCGGCGCTGGCGCTGGCCGGAGCGCTGCTGCTGGCTCGCTTCAAGTCGCGCCCGCCCGGGCTGGCGCTGGCGCTCGCGGCGCTGGTCGCGCTGCACCTCGGCGCCGCCTCGGCCCTGGTCCACACCGACAGGGAGATGGACCGGGAAGCCGCGCCCCCGCAGAGCTCGACAGACGGCTGAAGAGCTCGACAGGAACTCACTTTGCTGCGATCAGCTTGTCGAAGGCGATCCTGGACCAGACCGTGAAGCGCTCCGGGCGGCGGCTGATCTCGTCGCGCAGCTCGTCGACCTCGATCCACTCGTAGCCGTCCGCCTCCTCCGGCTCGGGCGCGACCGAACCGTCCCAGCTGCCGACCAGCAGGTGGTCGTACTCGTGCTCGGTCAGCTCGTTGTCCAGCTCGGCGCGGTAGACGAAGGTCAGCCTTTCCTCGAGCTCGCAGTCGAAGCCCATCTCCTCGCGCAGCCGGCGGTGCGCCGCGTCGATCAGCTCCTCTCCCGCGCGCGGGTGGCTACAGCAGGTGTTGGTCCACAACCCGCCCGAGTGGTACTTGCCGGCCGCCCTTTTCTGCATCAGCACGCGGCCTCGCTCGTCGAAGACGAAAATCGAAAAACAGCGATGAAGCAGGCCCTTGCGGTGGACCTCCATTTTCTCGCCGGTTCCGATCTGCCGGTCCTGCTCGTCGACGAGTATCAGCATCTCCGTCATCGTCGCCTCCCTCGGCTCCCGCCGGCCGCGCAGCGGCTCGCAATCCCCGATCGGTCCGATCCGCTCCGCTCAGCCCGGCGGCGGCAGCAGCGCCACCAGCTCGCCGTCCTCTCCGGCCGCGCCGCGCGCGATCGCGCGGGCCACGCCGTCCACGACCCGATACCAGACCACCAGCGAGCCACCCAGCTCGATCGGGTCCACCTGGTCGCCGCTGGCCACGACCCGGGCGCTGGCGATGTACGGCAAGGGCAGCTCCAGATCCAGGCTTCCGTTGCCCTCCACCTCCAGCTCGGTGGTGGCCCAGGCGTAGCCGCTCTCGGGCGGAGCCTCGGCGGTCAGCTGGTACTCGCCCGGATCGAGCCAGATCGCGTACTCGCCGTCGAAGCCGGTCCCGGCCGCGTTGGAGCGCACCGTGGCGCTGTCCGTCAACGGCTCGGCGACCAGCGAAGTGCTCGGCACCTCGCGCCCGTCGGCCAGCACCCACCCCTTGTACAGCGGGCGCCAGGAGAGCGGAAAGACCTGTCCTCCGATCTCGCCCGAGCCGCTGATCACGACCGGATCGCCGGAGACGAACGGCGTGTAGTCGGTCAACGAGTCGCTCAGCGCCTCGGCCGGAATCGCGATCACCTCGTACTCGCCCGGGTAGAGCATCACGCCCAGCACGCCGTCGCTCTGCTCCAGCGCTCCGGCCTCGTTGGTCTCGACCCAGCGCTCGACCCGTCCGCCGGCGACCGAGCCGGAGGAAAAACGGACGAAGCAGCGGGGCGCCGGATCCTGCAGCAGCTGGCCGTCGTCGGCCATGATCGGTCGCTCGACCGTGGCGTGGTAGCGGAGCGGCGGTCCGAGCGGATCGAGCGAGAGCCGCGGATCTCCGCTCAGGTCCAGCGCCTCGCCCGGCTCCTCGACGACGAAGCCGTCGATCGTTATCTGCGGGTGGTGGGGCTGCCCCTGGCGCGAGACGAGCAGCGAGAACTGCTCGGCGCCGCTGGCCAGCTCGATCGTGAACGCGCCGCAGACCCGCTCGCTCTCCTCCCCCCGGCAGGCTGTGGTCGCCGGAGTGGAGAGCCGTCGCGCTCCGTCCGGCGAGCCGGCCTGCACGCTCAGCCCGTTGACCGGCACGCCGCCGATCCGGATCGCTCCGCTGACCTCGGTCTCGGGCTCGGGGACGACCAGGCCCAGCGGCGGACCTGCGTCCCGGCGCAGCTCGCCCTGCACCGTCAGCTCGACGTCGTCCAGGTAGTACGGCGGGTACTGCTCCGCCTGCTCGCCCTCGGGCAGGGCCAACAAATCGTAGAGACCGGGCAGCAGCTCCAGGTTGAAGACCCCTTCGGAGGAATCGTAGACCGTGCGGCGCGCGCTCTTCCCCGGCAGCCGGTCGCCGCGGTCGGTGAAGACGACCAGCGCCTCGAGGTTCTCCTCGCCGGCCCGCGTCTCGCCCTGGACCACGACCGGACGCCGCACCTCCAACGGCGCCTCGACGACGCCGTCGGCGCCGAGGGCGACCTCGAACACCTGCGAGGGCACCTCGGCCTCGCCGGGCGGAAAGACCTCCACGTACAGCGTCTCGCCGCCGGCCGGGGGCGAGACCGCGCAGCGACCCAGATCGACCGCGCAAGCGCCCGCCGGGCAGTCCGCGTCGCTCTCGCACTCGTTGACCGGCCCGTCGTAGCGCCAGCCTTGATTCTCCTGCACCTCGGCGCACGCCGCCCAGAGCAGGATGGCCGCGAGCGCGACCGGCGCCGGGCGGATCACCGCTCCACCTCGGCGCAGGCGGCGTCCGGCAGCAGCTCCAGCGCCCAGAGCACCTCGACCTTGCGCGCGCCCTCGTCGACCGAGCCCTGGAAGAAGCCGCGATCCGAGACCCGGACCATCACCAGCAGGTACGGCTCGGCCGTGTCGATGCTGTAGTACTCGAGCGGCAGCTCGCAGGTGATCCGCATCCGCACGCCCTCCTGCTTTTCCGCCCCGTCCTCAAGGGCGGCGACCTCCGTGGGCTGGTTGCAGGGGCGCTGGTCGTTCCAGCTGCCGGTGTCGCCGGGAGTCCAGCGCACGTAGATCTGCGCGCCGTAGAAAGCCGCGTCGTCCTCGTCCGCGTCCCAGACCTCGACGGTGAAGGTCTGCAGCTCCGGACAGACGGTGTCGATGTAGGCGTTGGAGGGCTCCACGTCGATCAGCTCGGGCGGATGGTTGACCGCGTCTCGAAAATCGATCTCGTCGGTGACGATGCAGCCGCCCAGCGCGAGCGCCAGCGCGGCGAGCACTACCTTCGATCTCCGCCCCCTGTTCCACATGCGCTAGGCCTTCTCGAGATAACGGTAGATCGTGCGCGGATCCACGCCCAGTTCGCGCGCCGTCTTGGTGCGATTGCCGCCGTTGGCCTCCAGCGCCTCGAGCACGTACCGGTGCTGAAAGCGCTCGCGGGCCTCGGCCAGCGGCAGCACCTCGGGCAGGGCCTCCTCGCTCAGATCGAGGTCCGCCGCGCCGATCATCGATCCCTCGCAGAGGATCACCGCCTTCTTGATCCGGTTCTCCACCTCGCGCACGTTGCCCGGCCAGGCGTGCTTGCGCATCGCGATCAGCGCGTTGGGCGTCAGGCCCTTGACCTTGCTGCCGTACTGCTCGACATAGCGCCCCAGCAGGTAGCGCGCCAGCAGCACGACGTCGTCGCCCCGCTCGCGCAGCGCGGGCAGGTGGATGTGGACCACGTTGAGCCGGTAGTAGAGATCCTCGCGGAAGCCCCCGCTCGCGACCTCGCTTTCCAGGTCGCGGTTGCTCGCGGCGATGACCCTGATGTTCAGATCCTCGGTCTTGGTCGATCCGACCCGCACCACCTGGTGCTCCTGCAGGGCTCGCAGCAGCTTGACCTGCAGGCTGAGCGGCATCTCGCCGATCTCGTCGAGGAAGATCGTGCCGTCGTCCGCGGCCTGGAACTTGCCCGGCCGCGATCCGACCGCGCCGGTGAACGCCCCGCGCACGTGACCGAACAGCTCGCTCTCCATCAGCGTCTCGGGAATCGCTCCGCAGTTGACGGTCACGAACGGTCCGTCCCGGCGCGCGCTGCGGCGGTGGATCTCCCTGGCGATCAGCTCCTTGCCGGTTCCGGTCTCTCCGCTGACCAGCACCGAGGCCTCGGTGCCGGCCACCTTCTCCACGTGCCGGAAGACCTCGCGCATCGTAGAGGAGGCGCCGATTATCTCTCCGAAGCGCTGCTGCTCGAGCTCCTCGAACAGCGAGAGGTTGCGCAGCTTGAGATCGTCGACCAAGAGCGCGTTGCGGATCAGCAAAGAGGCCTGAGCGGCGAAGACGCTGAGCAGCTCCAGCGAGCCGGGGTCGAACAGGCCGGTCACCTCCTCGTTGCCGACGTAGATCAGGCCCATCAGCCGCCCGCGCTCCTTGAGCGGAGCGCACATCACCGAGTTGAGCTCCAGGTTGATCACCGACTCGGCGTTGGAGAACTGGTCGTCCTGCTGGGCGTCGGAGACGATGATCGGCCGGCGCGTCTCGACCACCTTGGCCACGATGCTGTCCGACAGCTCGGCCACCGCGGAGTCCATGTTCTCGCGTTTCAGGTTGCGCGCGACCTTGATCACCGGCCGCTCGTCCTCGAACAGAACCAGAAAGCCCTTGGACGCGCCGGTCAGGTCGACGACCGCGTCCATCAGCTCCTCGAGCAGCTCCTCGAGCGATCCGCGCTGCATCAGCACCGCTGAGAACTCCTGGAGCCGCCGGAGGCCGGCCAGCTGGGCGGCCGTATCCTCGTCCGTCTCACGCTCCGCGTCGAACCCCGAGTCGAAGATGCTGAACTGCAGCTCGGCCTCGCCGAGACGAATCCGATCCTGGTGCGAGAGCCTGGCCTTGCGCCGCCGCTTGCCGTTGACCTCGATTTGCGCCGGAGCGTCCGCCTCGGCCAGGTTGAAATCGCGGCCGTCGAACACGATCCGGGCGTGGTGGGGCTCGAGCTCCAGCTTCTGAATCACGACGTCGCTGGCGCGGTCGGAGCCGATCGTGACGATGCTCTTGGTGATGCGGTAGACCGCGCGCTCGCCGCTTCTCTGTCTCCAGCTCAAGGTCGGCATCTGCTCTGCTCTCCGTTGCCCGCGAACCCGATGAGTCTAGCCGCTTTGCCCGCCACGGTAAACCGAGCCTATCGCTCGTCCTCGCCCTGCTCCTCTTCGGCTTCCTCTTGCGCCGACATCTCGCAGTTGCCGGCGAAGACGGCTCCTTTCTCGATCTCGAACGACGGCGTCCTGACCGTGCCGCGCAGCTCGCCGGGCGGGTGCAGCTCCACGGCCCGGCTGGCCACCACCTCGGCCTCGACCAGGCCGCCGGTGACGATCAGCGTGCCCACCTCGACCTTGCCTCTCAGCTCGCCGCCGGCCGCCACCACCAGCGTCTCCTCGGAGCTGATCTCCCCCTCGAAGCTGCCCTCGATGCGCACCGTCCCGAGGAACGTCAGCTTGCCCTCGAACCCGCTTCCGCGCCCCAGCAGCGATCCGGTTTCCGCCTGGTCGTTCATAACTGTCAGCTCCCCGATCCGCGGGACTGGCCCGCCTCGTAGCGCGCCGCCGCGACGCGGTTGCGACCGGCCTGCTTGGCCTCGTAGAGCTTCTGGTCGGCCAGCGCCAGCAGCTGCCGCGGCGTCGCCTCGACTCCGCCCGGAGCGGTCGCCACTCCCACGCTGATCGTGACCGGCACCCGCTCGCCGTCCGGAGTATACACCTGCTGCTCCTCCACCACCGCCCGGGTCCGCTCGCCCAGCGCCAGCCCGCCCACTGCCCCGATTCCGCGCGCGATCACGGTGAACTCCTCGCCGCCGTAACGGGACAGCACGTCCTCGCTGCGCAGTCGATCCTGCACCGCCTCCACCACCGCGACCAGCACCTGGTCGCCGATCTGGTGTCCCAGCCGGTCGTTGATCTCCTTGAAGTGATCGAGATCGAACATCAAAAGAGTCAGGGCCGCCCCGTGGCGGCGCGAGAAAGAAATCTCGGCGTCGAACCGCTCGTCGAAGTACTTGCGGTTGAACGCGCCGGTCAGCGGGTCGCGGACGGTCGCCTCGTACATCCGTTCCCTGAACTGCTCCTCGATCGGATCCTGCAAAACGAACTTGAGCACCGTACGCCTGCCGAGCAGCACCTTGTCTCCCTCGGCCAGCTCGTGCTCCTCGACCCGGTCGCCGTCGACGAACACACCGTTGGTGCTGTTCAGATCGCGCAGCGTGTAGCGTTCTCCGTCGCGCAGCACCTCGGCGTGACGGCGCGAGATGCCGTCGTCCCCCACGCTCCCGTCGCACGACGGGTCCCGCCCGATCACGGCGCGCTCCCCGTCGAGCGGAATGATGTTGCCCATCTCCATCCCGCCGATCACCAGCAGGCAGGCGCGCTTTTCGGTGCCGCTGCGCATCCGCTCCGCCAGGGTCGACGGCTCGAGCTCCAGCGTCAGCTCGGCGGTGCGTCGCGGCTTCCTGTCCCTGTGCATCGTCTCGACCTCCGCTGCCCCCTGCTGTTCACTCTCTGTCTCGACCGAGCGCGCGACAGCGATCCCAATCGAAAGCAGTCATGGTACTATCCCCATGCAATGATGGACAATGACAAAGCACAAGATCTGGAGCAGCTGCTCGCCGCCAACCGCCGCGCCTGGTCGAAGCTCGGCGCCCGACCGGGTCCCGGGCCGGGCAGACCCGTGATCGAGGGCATGGCGGCGCGCGTGGAGCACACCCTGCTACGCGCCGACGCCTCGCGAAAGCAGGTCGAGCAGCTCTGCCGCGAGGCTCGCGAGCATCGCTTCCGTTCGGTGTGCGTGCTGCCGCGCGACGTGGCGGCCTGCCGCGAGCTGCTGGAGGGCAGCGGGGTGCTGGTGGTCACGGTGGTCGACTTTCCGCTGGCCGGAGGCGGGGCCGCGGGCGCCGCGGCCGAGGCCGCCCGCGTTGTCGCCGCCGGCGCCCGCGAGGTCGACATGGTCGTCGATCTGCGCGCCCTGGGCGACGGCGATCCGGCTTCCGCGCGCGACGGCGTCGCCGGCGTGGTCGAGGCCGCGCGCGGAATGCCGGTCAAGGTGATTCTCGAGACAGGCCACCTCGACCCGGAGGGCGTGGCGGCCGGCTGCGCCGCGGCCGAGGCCGGGGGCGCGGCGATGGTCAAGACCTCCACCGGCTACGGGCCGCGCGGCGCTTCGCTGGAAGACGTCAGAGCGATGCGCGCCTGCGTCGGCGAGCGGCTGGGGGTCAAGGCCTCGGGCGGAATCCGGGATCGCGGGTGGGCCGAGCGGCTGGTGGAGGCCGGCGCCGACCTGTTCGGGACATCCTCCGGCCCGGCCTGCGTCGCGGCGGACTAGGGATCACTTCACGCGGGGGGAGACCACGCCCTTGCGGCGCGCGCGCGGACAGCCGGTCTCGACCCCGGTCGGCTCGCCGTTCATCTTGAGCACCTTGAAGTCGACGCGCCGGTTCTCCTCCCAGGCCTCCTCGTCGCTGCCGAGCTTGATCGGGCAGTACTCGCCGTAGCCCATCGAGCGCAGCCGCTTGCGCTTCACGCCCTCCTCGATCAGGTAGCGCTTGACCGCCGCGGCGCGCTTGGTGGTCAGCCTCAGGTTGTAGCGCTCCGGACCCCGCTCGTCGGCGTGCCCCTGGATCTCGATCAGGTCGAGCTTGTCGTTGCCCTTGATCGTGGCGGCCACCACGTCCAGGATCTCGTACGACTCTTTCTTGATCTTGTCCGAGTCGTACTCGAAATAGACCTTCTTGAGCGTCTTGATCACCCCGCCTGAGACCTCCACGTCGCCCTCGTCGGGGCAGCCGTCCTCGTCCTCGAAGCCGTTGAACGTCTCGGCCTGCTCGGGGCACTCGTCGACGTCGTTCTTGATCCCGTCCCCGTCCTGGTCCCCCTCGGGATCGGACGGTTTCTCCGGACAGCCGTCCTCGTCCTCGTCCCCGTCGAAGTCCTCGGGCACGAGCGGGCAGCTGTCCTCCTCGTCTGGGATTCCGTCGCCGTCGTTGTCCGGATCCGGGCAGCCGTCCGAGTCCTCGAAGCCATCGCGATCCTCGGCCTCGTTGGGGCACTGGTCGTCCGCGTCGCTGATCCCGTCCCCGTCGCGGTCCGGCATCGACGGCTCGAAGGCGAAGCCCAGAAACATGCGGTGCTCCAGGTTCTGGAAGCCGTAGCCCGAGTCGGTGCCCCCCAGCGGGATGCCGTGCCCGTAACCGGCCATCAGGTAGGAGTTCTCCTCGATGTAGAACTTGAACCCGCCGTTGGCCTCCAGCGAGGTGTAGCCCAGATCGCCGAAAGCGGTCGCCAGCTGGCTGGCGTAGATCTCGAGCACGAAGTCCATCAGCCCCGGCCACAGCTCGAAGCTCTGCCCGAGCCCGATCGTGAGCATCGGACCGTACTCGAACAGCGGAATGTCCATCGGACCGCTCCATGCCAGCTGGTTCGTCTTCTTGGCGCCGAAGGTGTAGCGCCCTCCTATGTTGAGCGCGGCCCGGTACCACCTGGCCGGCTCCACGTCGACGATCAGCTTGCCGCCCAGGGTGCCGCCGCCCGGGTCGCCGGTCAGCTGCTCGGCGTCTCCGGTGGGCGCCTGGTAGCGGATCAGGAGCCCGACTCCGATCAGGTGGAAGTTGGCGCGCGTCAGGTGGAGCTTGGCGTGCATCGACAGGTCGCCGAAGGCGCCCTTGCTCGACCAGTTGCGCCTGCTGGCGGAGCCGTCGTCGTCCAGTGAGAGCATCGTGCCCGCCGGGATCATCAGCGGTAGCTGCATGCCGAGCTCGAGGCGGTCGAACAGGCCGAAGTTGAACATCAGCATCGTGGTTATGTAGCGGTCTATCTTGGTATCTTCGTAGGCGTCGGGAAATGCGGCGTTGTCCTGGGCCTCGACCGCCACCCAGCCGTTGAAGCCGAAGTCGAGCATCATCCCCAGCGACAGCGAGAGGTGGGGCAGGACCGGGGTGGAATCCACCGTGAAGTGTCCCTTGGTGTCGGCGGCCGGACGGAAGAGTCGCGCGTCCATCCCCTGGCCGTTCTCGACGAGCTTGCTGCCGGCCGCGGCGAGCTGCGGCGCCAGCACCAGCGCCATGACGAAAAGACAAATCCTCTTGCGCATCGAGATCCCCACAACAAAAGCCGTCGACTACAAATTTAACCACTTTTGCCACGGCCCGCCCGGCGCCGCAAATCGACGGCGCGGCGACCTGCCGCGGGATGGCGGGCGAATCCGTGGAGGAGCTACCCGTGCCTGGGAACTGGAAGGCGTGGCTCGCGCCGGTCTGACGAAGGGAAGCAACGGCTCATCAGGCTGTACTCCGCCGGCCGGTCGGTCTGCTGCTAACCGGCCCCGAATCGCGGTCGCCGGGAAACTTCAGTAGATATCGTAGTGCAAGAGGCGGCACTCTATCGGGCCGTTCCAGAGCGGATCTCGCCGCGCGGGCCTCAGCCCTATCTTCCCGGCCAAAAAGCGCGAGCCGGTCAGGATGTGAGCGCTGGTCCCCCGGCAGCGCTGCTTGAGCACGTCTCCCAGCCGGCCGTACAGCTCGGCCAGCTCGGCCAGCTCTCCCAGCCGCTCTCCGTAGGGCGGGTTGGTCACCAGGTGCCCTTCGCCGCGCGGCGGGATCTCCTCCAGCCCGGCGCGGCGAACGCGGACCACGTCGTCCATTCCCGCACCGCTCGCCGCCGCCCGCGCGGCCCGCACCGCCTCCTCCGAGACGTCCGAGCCGTCGATCCAACCCGTATCCTCCGAGCGGCGCGTCAGCCCGCGCGCCTCGGCGACCAGCTCGCGCCACAGCCTGTGGTCGAAGCCGGGCTGGCGCTGAAACCCGAAGCGCCTACCGAGCAGCCCCGGCGCGGTGCCGGTCGCGATCAGCGCCGCCTCGACCAGCAGCGTGCCCGATCCGCACATCGGATCGAGCAGCGGCCCGCCCTCGTAGCCGCTGAGCAGCAGGATTCCGGCGGCGAGATGCTCGGCCAGCGGGGCCTCGGCGCCGAACGCGGGGCGATACCCGCGGCGGTTGAGCCTCGCCCCCGAGGTGTCGACGCTCAGCGTGCAGCGATCGCGGTTGAGACGCGCATTGAGCCCCAGGTCCGGCGAACGCGCGTCGACCGAGGGCCGGCGCCCGCAGCTGTCGCGGAACCAGTCCACGATCGCGTCCTTGACCAGCCGCGAGACGTACTGGGTGTGATCCAGCCGCGAGCGGTGACTTACCGCGTCGACGGCCAGGGTGCGATCGACCGTGGTGTGGTCCGACCAGCGCACCGCGCGCGCCTGGCGGTACAGCTCGTCGCGGTCGCGGGCATCGAACTCGGCGATCGGACGCAGCACCCTCAGCGCGGTGCGCAGCCACAGGTTGGCGCGGTAGACCAGCTCCGTGCCGCCGCGAAAGGCGACCCCGCGGGCCGCGGGCCGGACCTCGCGGACGCCCAGCGCTCGCAGCTCGCCGGCCAGGACCTCCTCCAGCCCGGCCGCCGTGGTGGCGTACAGACGCCCGCCGCTCCGATCCGCGGAGCGGGATCTGCGGCGGATGACGCCCCTGTCAGTGACTTCGTTTTTCACGGAGCTGCTTGGCCGCCCGGCTGATAGCCTGCGGCACGTCCCGGTTGCGCTCCAGGGAGCGCACGTCGGCCGCGCGCAGGTGGTTGAGGAACTTGAGCGCCTCCTGCAACGGAGTGCGCGGGTTCTGCACCAGGTTGAGCTTGACCTGGTACTGCTTGGTCCAATCGCGCTTCGAGGCGATGTAGCGCACCGCCTCGTCGGGAAGCGAGCGCGCCTTGGTGTAGCGGACCACCTCGTTCTCCCCGATGCTGGGCGACTTGAGCACCGCCATGATCACCATCTTGTTCGAATCTCGGATCAACACCGAGCGCTGCTGGGAGCTGCCCAGCGTCGCCATCCGCACCTTCTGCGAGACGTTCAGCCGCGAGAGGTTGGTCAGCAGGTTGTTGACCTTGCGGCTCTCCCGCTCCTCCTCCCTCTCTTCGTCCTCCCCGGCGGCGCGCCTCTCCAGCGTCTCCTCGACGAGCTCGTGGCTGAGGTCCTCCAGCTCCTCCATCTCGAGCGCCTGGTTGAACAGCAGGTCGTCCGGGGTCGGCTCCTCGCCGGCCTCCACGATCAGCTCGCCCTCCAGGGCCGCTTTGGTCTCCTCGAACGAGGGGATGTCCAGCTCGATCCCGTTGCGCACGGCCAGCTCCACGGCGCGGTCCACGGTCGACATCCGCGCCGCGGTGTTCATGTACATCGCCTCGATGATCACCGGATGACTCAGCATCCGCTGCTCGTTGGCGGCGGCTACCTCCAGCAGCTTCTCGGAGCGGAGCTCCCCGGCGAGGCGCGCCACGGTCTCGTCGGCCGTGCTCCCGTTGAGCAGGATCCGCTCCAGCGCGACCTCGTCCTCTCTGAGGAGATCGGCCAGCGCGTCCAGCACGGCCGGGTGGAGCTCGCCCTCCAGGGCGCCGTGCCTGACGTTGGCGGGAATCCCGAGGATCGAGCCGCGCGCCTTGTCGGCCACGGCTTGATCCTCGTCCGAGGCCAGCAACGCCAGCGCGCTGAGCAGGTCGGCCGGACCGAGCGGGGCGACGCCCGCGGCCGCCATCTGCTTGAGCTTGGGCGGAGCCCCCGGCGCGCAGATCTTCCGGACCTGCGCCGACAGCTCCTCGACCGGAATGGGCATGCTCATCGACCACCTCCTCGGACGACGCCGCGCTCATTCTATCACGAACTCCGCCCGCCGTTGCCCCCCGGACGCGGCGTTCGCCGCTCCAGCACCAGCACCAGCACCGAGACGCAGATCAGGGCGTAGCCGAGGCCCAACCCCGGGCTGGGACGCTCGCCCCAGGCCCAGGCCGCGACCAGGCCGGCCAGCACCGGCTCGCTCAGCATCAGCGCGGTGATGCGGCCCGCCGGGATCCAGGCCACCGCGTTGTTGAACGAGGTGTGCCCGATCAGGGTGGGCACCAGCGCCATCAAGGCGAAGCAAAGCCAGTTGCGCGCGCCGTAGCCGACGAGCGGCAGATCCAGCGCCAGCAGGGTCGCCAGCGAGACCGCGGCCGCGGCGCCGTAGACCGCTGTCACGTAGACGTCGGTGTCGAGCTTGCGCCGCAGCCGCTTGCCCAACAGGAAGTAGACGGTGAACAGCAGCGAGCACAACAGGGCCATTCCGTCGCCGGGCAGGTGCTCCGGCGCGAAGCTGAGATCGTCCCAGCCCAGCGCCGCGACCCCGCCCAGCCCCAGCAGGATCGAGATCGCGAGCCGCAGGCCGAACGGATCGCGGAACAGCGCCCAGGCCGCGGTGGCTGTGATCACGGGATTGACCGCGAAGACCACCGCGGCTCCGGCCACGGTCGTCATCTGCACCGCCGCGATCCAGGCGAAGAAGTGGGCCGCCAGCGCCGCGCCCGCGGCGAACGCCAGCAGCGCGTCGAGACGACCCAGCCGTTTCAGCTGCCCCAGGCGCCTTCCGGTGATCGGCAACAGCAGGGCGGTGGCAATCAGCAGCCGCCAGGCCGCGATCGCGACCGGGTGCGCGTCGCCGATCCGGATGATGTTGCCCGACTGGCTGGCGGCCAGCAGACCGACCGCCAGGAAGATCCAGACGCGGCGGGGAACCGCGCTCGCGCCGCCGCGCTGCACGTCAGGCGAAGTCCCAGCCGAGGAAGACCGCGACCAGCAGCGCCGCGATCGCCACCGGCGCCACGAGTCTCAAGATCCAGAGCAGCACGTAAAACGCCCAGGTGCCCCGCTTCAAGCCCAGCTCCTCGAGCAGCGCCTCGCGGCCCAGGAACCAGCCGACGAAGACGGTGGTGCCCAGCCCGCCGAGGGGCAGCAGGTAGTTGGCGGCCAGGTGATCGAGGGTGGCCAGCACGCCGGCCTTGCCCTCGAAAAACTCGAAGCCGGAGAGCGGCTGCGAGGCCCCGACCGACAGCGCCGCCAGGATCGAGAAGACGAACACGGTCGAGCTGCAGATCACCGTCGCCTTGCGCCGCGACCAGCTGCGCTTGTCGATCATCAGCGAGGTGACCACCTCGCCCAGCGAGATCGTGGAGGACAGGGCGGCGAACGCGACCAGCACGAAGAACAGCGGCGCCAGCACCACGCCGCCCGGCATCTGCGTGTAGAACAGCTGCGGCAGCGTGATGAACAGCATCCCCACGGTCGAGCCGGAGACGTCGTCCTCGAGCCCCGGCACCGAGAAGATGATCGTGAACATCGCCGTCGCCGCCAGCAGCGCGAAGCTCGTGTCCAGGATCACGACCCACAGCGCGGAGCGGAAGACCGACTCCTTGCGCGAGAGGTAAGATCCGTAGGCGATCATCGCGCCCAGCCCCAGCGACAGCGAGAAGAAGGCCTGGCCGACCGCCTCCAGCACGCCGCCCGCCCCGAGCCTGTCGAAGCGCGGCACGAACAGGGTGGACAGCGCCTCGCCGCGACCCTCCATCGTCAGCGCGGTGACCACCAGGTAGAGCATGATCGAGATCAGGATCGGCATCATCACTTTGGTCGCCCGCTCGATCCCGCCCCCGATCCCGCGCCAGACGATCCCGGCGGTGATAACGCTGAACGCCGCGGTCAGGACCACCTGGATCGTCCCGTCGGCGAGGAAGCCGTCGAAATCGAGCGAGGCCGCGTCGTACTCGGTCAGCGACCAGATCAGGCACTTGTAGAACGACCACAGCGACCAGCCCGCGATCACCATGTAGTAGGAGAGAATCACCGCGCCGGCCAGCACGCCGAGCCAGCCGACCACGCTCCAGCCGCGGCCGCCGAGCTTCTCGAAGGCGGGCACCGGGCTGAGCTGGGCGCGGCGTCCCACCAGGATCTCGGCCAACATGATCGGAAGGCCCAGCACGAGCACCGCGACCAGGTAGACCAGGACGAACGCGCCGCCCTCGTTCTCCCACGAGATGTAGGGGAACTTCCAGAGGTTGCCGAGACCGACGGCCGATCCGGCCGCCGCCAGCACGAAGCCCAGCCTTGAGCCCCAGTGGCCGCGCCCGTCAGACATGCACCTCACCTCCCGCCGCGATAGTCGCCGCACGATATCGCAGACGCGGTCGAGGGGTCAAATCCGGGCCCGCTCACTCCTCGTCGGGCGGCTCGGGCGGAGGCGCGGTCGACTCCCGGCGGAACGTCTCGTCACCGGCGACCACGTCCAGAAGCGGCTTCCACTCGCCCATCCGATCGCTGCGGATCAGCGAGCCGAGCGGGAACTCTCCGGCCCGCAGCCGTCGCTGGAACTCCTCCTCGACCAGCGGTCCGAGCTCCTCGCCATCCTTGAGGCGAACCCGCCACGTCCTGTCGCTGACATCCATCGCGCCCAGTATGCCACGACCCTCCCGGCCGGGACAACGGGCCCGCGGTCGGCTCTTTTCACCCCTGTAAAAAAGATCGCGGATCGCGCCTGCTGACTTGTGCCGTCCGCTTGAGTTTAGTCTGTGCTAGGATAAAATGTAACGACCGCCCATTTACAGGGTGGGGGAAGGGCGCGAGACGCCATGGCAGACGATGCATATGCCGGGCTGACGCTCGAGGGCAAGTACAGGCTGACCGACCTGCTGGGCCGCGGCGGCATGGGTTCCGTCTACCGCGGGGAGCACGTGATCATCGGCAAGAAGGTCGCGGTCAAGTTCCTGCACGCCGAGTTCGTCGACAACGAGGAGGTGGTCAAGCGCTTCTACCGGGAGGCGCAGGCCGCCGCCGCGATCGGCCACGAGGGAATCATCGACGTGATGGACGTCGGCATCTCTCCCAAGGGCGACCCGTTCATCGTGATGGAGTTCCTCGAGGGCGAGAGCCTGGCCGACATGCTGGACAGGACCGGCCCGATCGACCTGGGCGCCGCGTGCGGCGTGCTCGAGCCGGCCCTGCTCGCGCTGCACGCGGCCCACTCCAAGGGAATCGTGCACCGCGATCTCAAGCCGGAGAACATCTTTCTGGCTCACCGGGAGAACGCTCCTCCCAAGGTCAAGCTGATAGATTTCGGCATCTCCAAGTTCGCGCAGTCCGGCTCCGGTGAGAAGCTGACGCAGACCGGCTCGGTGATGGGCACGCCCGCCTACATGTCTCCCGAGCAGGCGCGGGGCTCCACGGATCTCGACCACCGCGCCGATATCTACTCGATGGGCGTGATGATGTACGAGATGCTGACCGGCAAGCTCCCGTTCGAGGGGGAGAACTTCACCGAGATGATCATCAGCATCCTGACCGATCCCCCGCTACCGCCCCGAGAGGCGTTCGACCGCTTTCCGCACGAGGCCGAGACCGTGATGCTCAAGGCGCTGGCCAAGGATCCCGCCGAGCGGCACCAGACCGCGGCCGAGCTGGTCGAGGATCTCCGGGAGTTGGGAGAGTACGGCGAGCGGGAGAGCCGGCTGACCCACCTCGCAGCCGAGGTCAAGCACACCACCTTCGCGGCCGGCAACCTGGGAGCCAAGAAGGACTCGTCGAGAGGAACCGGCGAGCCGGTCGCCGCCCACGTGCTGGCCCAGGTCTCCGGCGGCGGAACTCCCACCGGCTGGGCCGGAACCCGCGCCGGAGCCCCCCGACGCTCGGGCAAGCGCGCTTTGTGGATCGTGGGGGGCGTGGCCGCCGCCCTGTCGCTGGTCGGCGTGACCGCCGCGGTGCTGCTCTGGAGCGAGAACGATCCCGAGCCCGTGCAGGTGCCGCTCGGCTCGGGTGAGCCCGGGCAGACGGCCGCCGGGAAAGAGAGAGCGACGGCCAGCATCGAGGTCACCGGAGCTCCGCAGGGGGCGCGCTTGTTCTACGACGACATGCTGGTCACCGTGAACCCCTTCAAGGTCGAGCGCGACGACGTGGCGACGCCGCTCAGGATCGAGGCCGATGGTTACGAGCCGCTTTTGATCTCGGTCACGCCCGATGTCGACAAGACGGTGGCGATCCCGCCGCTGAAGCGCGTCGAGCAAGAGAAGGCCGAAGCGGACGACGAGGGCGAAAAGAAAGCCAAGCGGGGCAAGCGACGCCGCGGCAAGCGCGCCGCCCCCTCCGAGCCGAAGCCCGCACCCGCGGCCGCCTCCTCCTCGCCTCCGGCGCCGCCGCCGAAGAAGGAAAAGGGCTTGGAAGATGGCGCCAGGGGGACCAAGATGAGCACGGAGTTCGAGTAGGCGACCTCCGGCGAAAGGGAGAAAAACCAATGAACGGATCCCGGCGGATCGCGTGGCTGCTCCTGCCGCTGATTCTGCTCGCCGCGCGCGTCGGTGCGGCCGCTGAGAAGCAAGAGGCCAAGAAGCATTTCGAAAACGGCGTGTCGATGATGGAGCTGGAGGACTTCGCCGGCGCTGCGGTGGAGTTCGAGGCCTCGGTGGCTCTCTATCCCACCAAGAGCGCGCTGTTCAACCTCGCGATGTGCTACAAGGCGCAGCACCGCTACGCGCTGGCGCTCGACACGTTCCGCCGCCTGCTCAAGAATTTCGGCGACGATCTGAAAGGCGAGATGCGCCAGGAGGTGCGCGACAACATCTCGGAGATCAACGAGCTGATCGCGGAGGTGGAGATCCACACCTCGCTCCCGGGTGCGACCGTCCTGCTGGACGGCGACAAGGTGGGCACCACTCCGCTCGACCGGCCGCTGGTGGTCGGCGCCGGAGCGCACCGCATCCGCGTCTCCCTCCAGGGGTACCGCGACCAGGAGCGGAGCGTGCAGCTGGTGGCCGGCACCCACGAGGTGGTGGAGTTCGAGATGGGCGCCTCCGGAGCCCCGGCGCCTCCGGGCAAGGCCCCGGCGCCTCCGGGCAAGGCCCCTCCGCCTCCGCAGGCCAAGCGCGCGCGGGGCGAGCCGCCGCCCGAGATCGGCAGGCCCTTCGTGCTGTTCGGAATCCGCACCGGCATCCAGGCCGGAGTCAACGGCCTGACCGCGATGGGGATCGGCCTTTCATCGAGAAGAGACATGGACCCGGCCGGCTACCTGGGCATCATGCTCGGGATCGGCGCGGTCGGCGGCGGTCTGTTCTCGTGGCTCTACGGAGACGGCAGCCGCAACTACGACTACCCCTGGTGGGGGGCGATCATCGGAGCGGCCGTCGGCGCCGGAGCCGCGTTCGGCATCTCCTACGGCTACTATTACTCGCTGAACGAAAAATTCGAGAAGCTGAACTACAACGATGCGACCAATACGGTCTTCGTGTTCATTTTCGTGCCCTTGCTGGTCCCTCCGATCGCGGACGCCGGGGCCTACGCCCTGTTCCGCAAGCCGGATCGAGAGCGCTACCCGCACCTCTACCGGCCCGGGGCCGAGGAGAAGGGCGGCTCCGAGCAGCCGCCCGAGCAGGTCTCCCTGATCTGGCGCCCGCCGGCGCCCGCCGTGCTGCCCGCGATGGACGGCTCGGGATCGGCCGGTTGGGGTCTCGTCACCGGCGGCGCTTTTTGATAGTCGAACCGTGAGCGTCCAATGATCGAACGGCGCGCCGAGGCGCGCGGGGAGCGAGGCAGACCATGAAGATCTTCATCGATACGGCCGACGTGGAGGCGATTCGCGAGTACGCCGAGGTGGGTGTGCTCGACGGCGTGACGACCAACCCCTCCTTGATCGCCAAGACCGGGCGCGAGTTCGAGGGCGTGGTTCGCGAGATCTGCGAGATCGTGGACGGCCCGATCAGCGCCGAAGCGGTCTCGCTCGAGGCCCCGGAGATGACTGTCGAAGCCCGCGAGCTGGCCGAGATCCACCCCAACATCGTGGTCAAGATCCCGATGACGGCCGAGGGCCTCAAGACCGTGCGCGCCGTCTCGGCCGAGGGAATCCGCACCAACGTCACGCTCTGCTTCTCGGCCTCGCAGGCGCTGCTGGCGGCCAAGGCCGGCGCCAGCTACATCAGCCCGTTCGTCGGCCGCGTCGACGACATCTCCTCGATCGGGATGGAGATCGTGCAGGACATCGTCGACATCTACGGAAACTACGGCTTCGACACCGAGGTGCTGGTGGCCTCGATCCGTCATCCGTTGCACTTTCTCGACGCGGCGCGGATGGGCGCGCACGTCGCCACGGTCCCGCCCAAGGTGCTCGGCCAGCTGGTGAAGCATCCGCTGACCGACATCGGCATAGAGCGCTTCCTCGCCGACTGGGAGACGGTTCCCCGGTGAAGCGATCCGGCCAGCTGCGGCGCATCTCGATCACGCGTCGCGAAGAAATAGGCCCCGGGCGCGAGCGACCCTTTCTCTCCCTGTATCGTCTCGGCGTGGTCAACGTCTACCGCGACGGAACCCGCAGCGCCGAGTACGGCTGGGACGCGGTGTTGAGGCGCGACCTGGACGCTGTGGTGCTGGTGCTGGTCTCCGGTGCGAGCGGCGCCGAGCGCGTCTGCCTGCGCTCCTGCGTCCGCCCGCCGCTGGCCCTGCGCGGCGAGGCGCGGCTGCCGATCGCCGAGCCGCGGCCTTGCGGCTGGCTCTGGGAGCTGCCGGCCGGGCTGCTGGAAAGCGAAGATCGGGGCATCACCGGCATCCGCGCGCGCGCCGCGGCCGAGGCGCTGGAGGAGACCGGGCTGCGCATCCCCGCCGAGAGCTTTGCGCCGCTGGGAGCACCGCTGCTGATGTCGTCGGGCGTGATCCCGGAGCGGCTGCACTTCCTCGAGGCGCGGGTCGAGCGCGAGCGGGACGAGGAGCCTCGCGGCGACGGCAGCCCCGCCGAGGAGCGCGCCGAGGTGATCTGGGTCGATCTCGCCGAGGCGCTGGAGATGTGCCGCAGCGGCGAGATCGAGGATCTCAAGACCGAGCTGGGGCTCCGGCGGCTGGTGGAGCGAGCCGGGGCCGAGCCGTCCAAGGAGCGGTGATGAGCGAAAACAAGGAGAACAAGAGCCCCGCGAAACAGCGCAAGGGCGGACCCAACCCGGTGCTGATCGGGATCACGCTGGTGGTCGCGGCGGTGGCGGCCTGGTTCGTGATGGAGAGCCGCAAGAGCGGCCCGGCGCGCGAGCTGGAGGGCCCGGAGGTCCCGGTGCGCTCGGCCGACGAGGAGCTGGTCGGGTTGGGACGCACGCTGGCGATCGGGCCTTCGGTGGCGGGCCTCTCGGCGGAAGGCACGACCGCGATGCGCGCCGAGGACGTGGAAGGGATGGAGGCGCTGCTGGACGGGCGCGACGTCGAGGCGTTCGTCGCGGCTCTCGAAAAGCGACAGATTCAGCACGTCGTGATCGATCCCTCGATCGCGGTGCGCAACCCCATTCCCCAGAACACGGTCCGCAACCGGCTCGCGCTGGGGCGTCCGGCCTGGAAGCTGAGCGCCAAGCTGATGAGCCGCAAGTTCTTCCTCTGGAAGCTCGGCCCTGCGCCGCCCGAGCTGTCGACCGCGACCAAGCGGGCGATGATCGCCGTCGCCCGGCAGTCGTTCGCCGGAGTCGAGGGCGTCCGCGCCCCCAAGCTCCCGTCGCTGTTCGAGAACGGCGCCTACAAGGTCTTCCTGGTGGTTCGCCCCGTGCAGAGCCGCCACCTCTCGTTCCACTCCACGCGCGCCGGGACCCTCTACCAGGCGGCGCGCGAGCTGGGCGAAAAGGCGCGCGAGTACTGGGATCGCAAGGAGTTCAGCCGCAAGCTCGGTTCGCTCGAGCGCGCGCTGAGCAAGCGCATCACGCTGGAGATGGAGCTGGCCTACGATCACGGAACGTTCGTCGGTCCGCGCGACAAGTACTTCCTGTGGCGCGTGATCGAGCCGGGCATCCACGGGGTCAGGATCGTGATCGACGGCAAGGCCCACCACCTCCCGCCCTGGTACTGCGTGGCCAACAACTACCGCACCGTGACCTCGATGCTGGAGCGCGTCGTGCACAAATACGCGGGCAAGGACGAGGACTACTGGAAGGACGCCCATTTGCCGATCGAGCGCCACCGCTCGATCCACTGGCGCGAGGACTCGCCGGGCGGCGAGATCGAGGATCTCTACCGCTGCTCGCCGCGCGTGCCGAGCACGGCCGAGGTGACGCGCGACAACCTGCTGAAGTCGCTGTCCGGCCTGGCGGGTTGGATCGCCGACAACCAGACCGACCCCTCGGGCCGCTACGTCTATCGCTACTACCCGACCCGGGACGAGGAGAACGACGAGTACAACATGGTCCGCCACGCGCTGGGTCCGCTCTCGATGGCGATGGCCGAGGAGCTGGTGCCGGATCCCTCCTACAGGGAGAAGGCCGAGGCCGGAATGCGCTACATCGAGGATCACATCCGCTGGGGAGGTCCGCCGCGCGACAGCACGGGCAGGATCGACGAGTCGGCCGAGCAGTGGATGGGCAAGCCGCTGCCGGGCGAGGGCGTGGCGATCCTGGAGTTCGACGCCAACACCTACGCCTCGGGAGAGCGCCCGGACTGGTCGGCCAAGATGGGCGCGGTGGCGGTTGCGATCCTGGGCTACACCCAGGCCAAGCTGGTGGGCTGGGAGCTGAGCCCGGAGCGCGAGAAGGTGCTCGACGGTCTGGCCAAGTTCCTGTTGTACATGCAACAGGAGGACGGCACCTTCCACCACTACTACGTCTCGCAGAAGAACCGCTACTACGGGCAGAGAAACTCGATTTATCCCGGCGAGATCCTCTATGCGGTCGCGCGCCTCTACGGCGAGACCGGAAACGAGGATCTGCGCGAGGCGTTCCGCAAATCGATGAAGAGCAACCTCGCCTGGTTCGAGCGCGAGATGGATCAAAAAGAGCCCGACGGCACCTACGCGGAGCGACGCCGCAAGAACCTGGTCCAGTTCCAGCCCTGGATCGCGATGGCGATGGAGGAGATGCACCGCCACGACCCGGATCCCTCCTACGTCGAAGCCTCGAACCTGGTCTCGGAATGGATCATCGACACCTACGAGTACGACGAGACGCGGGCGTTCTTCCCGGACAAGCTGGGCGGTTATCTCAAGGTGCTCGACGAGCTGCCGGCGATGCACTCCTTCGTCTACACCGAGGGTACCGCCGCCTCCTACGTGCTGGCGCGGCGCGCCGCGGCCGACGAGGAGACGATCCAGAAGCTGCGCAAGGGCTGCCTTTTGACCGCCAGGTTCCTGATCCAGATGCAGGCCCGCCCCGGGGAGAACGACTACTACTACCCCAATCCCAGCAAGGCTCGGGGAGCCGTGCGCTACTGCATGAACCACAACAAGCAGAGAATCGACTACACCTACCACGCCCTCAGCTCGGTCTACCGCATCTTGCACGCGGCGACCCCGGAGGACTACGAGCTCGTGCAGTCGATAGAGATGCCCCCCCGCCTGTGATCCCCCTTTTGCCGCTACGGCGCCGGAACCTGGAGCGCCACCTCGGCGGACAGCTCGTTGTCGTGCTTGAGCTGGACGATGATGCTGTCGCCCACCTCGGCCTCGACCCAGGCGAGGAAGGATCCGTCCTGCTCGGTCGCCTCCATCACGCCGTGCCCCCACTGCTCGTTATAGACCAGCGCGACGTCCCGGTCGGTGTAACCCTCCTCGCAGCCCACCTCGCACATTCCATCCGCATCAGGCGACGATATTGAACAGAACTCGGGCGGAGGCACGGGAACCGTGGGATTGGCGTTGCAGCTCGCGGCCCAGAGGGCGGCGAGAGCCACGACCAACAGTGCGATTCGTCTCAAAGAGAACATGGAGACCTCCTCTCATGTCACCGTGCTTCTCGGGTACTTTGTTGTAATCAAGTTTCATGCCGAACCAAAAAAAGATGTTTTCGATGTCTCTTTGCGTCGTATTCGCCTTTTGGAGACCGACTCCGGACAACATGATTGGCTATTTACGCCTACTTTGTTGCCACATGCTTGGCTTGGCGAACATCCTTCTGATCACAACCGCCGGACGCGCTGGCGAGGGCGACCCGAGGCAGAGAGAACCGCTCTGTCCGAAGCGGGATCGGGGATGGTGAAACCTACTCTATTTCAGTGGCTTAGATGTTGACTTCGCCACCGCAGAATGTATGGTCTGAACGGGTCCAACTGGGGACTCTTCTAATGATATGAATACACATCTAACAGACTCCAATCTCACCTCGCGAAACATAGAGGAGGAGATGCGCAATTCGTACCTCGATTACGCCATGAGCGTGATCGTGGGTCGGGCGCTTCCGGACGCGCGGGACGGGCTGAAGCCGGTCCACCGCCGGATACTCTTCGCCCAGCACGAGCTGAAGAACACCTGGAACCAGTCCTACAAGAAGTCGGCGCGGATCGTCGGCGACGTGATCGGAAAGTACCATCCTCACGGCGATCTGGCGGTCTACGACGCCCTGGTGCGCATGGCGCAGGACTTCTCGATGCGCGAGGTGCTGGTCGACGGTCAGGGCAACTTCGGCTCGGTGGACGGCGATCCGCCCGCGGCGATGCGATACACCGAGGTACGGATGGCCAGGCTGGCCTCCGAGATGCTCGGCGACATCGAGAAGGAGACGGTCGATTTCGTCGACAACTACGACGGCTCGCTCAAGGAGCCGACCGTGCTCCCCGCCGCCTTCCCCAACCTGCTGGTCAACGGCGCGGGCGGAATCGCGGTCGGGATGGCGACCAACATTCCGCCGCACAACCTCGGCGAGGTGATCGGCGCCGCCGTCCACCTGGCGCGCAACCCCGAGGCCGGGGTCGACGAGCTGATGGCGCTCGTGCCCGGTCCCGATTTCCCCACTGGCGGGACCATCTGCGGGCGGGCCGGAATCTACCAGGCCTACTCGACCGGGCGGGGAGTGATTCCGGTGCGGGCCAAGACCGAGGTCGAAAAGATCGGCGACAGCGATCGGGAACGGATCGCTGTCTACGAGCTGCCCTACCAGGTCAACAAGGCGCGCCTGGTCGAGAAGATCGCCGAGCTGATCCGCGAGAAGAGAATCGAGGGGATCTCCGCTCTGCGCGACGAGTCGGATCGCCGCGGAATGCGCGTCGTGATCGAGCTCAAGCGCGACGCCGTGGCGCAGGTTGTGCTCAACCAGCTCTACAAGATGACGCCGATGCAGACCTCGTTCGGCGCGATCATGCTCGCGATTCGCGACGGTCAGCCGTGGCTCCTGGGGATCAAGGGCGCGCTGCAGGCTTTTCTCGATTTCCGCGAGGAGGTGGTGCGCCGGCGCTGCGAGTTCGAGCTGGCCAAGGCCGAGGCGCGCCTGCACCTGCTCGAGGGTCTCGAGGTCGCACTCGACAACATCGACGAGGTGGTGGCGCTGATTCGCGGATCGGAAAGCCCGGATGCGGCGCGCGGCGGGCTGATGGAGCGCTTCGAGCTGAGCGAGGTCCAGGCCCGCGAAATCCTGGCGATGCGCTTGCAGCGCCTGACCGCGCTCGAGCGAGACAAGATCGTGGAGGAGATGGAGCAGCTCGCCGTCGAGATCAACCGCCTGCGGGCGTTGCTCGAGGATCGCTCGCTGCTGGTGGGGCTGATCGTCGAGGAGCTCGAAGAGCTGAAATCCCGCTACGCCGGCGAGCGCAAGACCGAGATCGTCGAGGACTACTCCGAGCTGGAGATGGAAGACTTGATCGCCGAGGAGGACATGGTGGTCACGGTCACCAGCCTCGGCTACATCAAGCGTACCGCGGTCGCCGAGTATCGCGCCCAGCATCGGGGCGGCAAGGGCCTGGCCGGAATGGAGACCCGCGACGACGATTTCGTCAACACGATCTTCGTCGCCTCCACACACTCGCACGTGCTGTTCTTCTCGGATCGCGGCCGCACCTACCGCAAGAAGGTCTACCAGATTCCGTTGGCCGGGCGGACCGCCAAGGGCAAGGCGATCGTCAACTTCGTGGGCATGGAGTCCGGCGAGAAGGTGGCGGCCGTGCTGTCGGTCGACGAGTTCGCCCAGGACAGGTTCGTGATCACCGCCACCCGCCGCGGCTACATCAAGAAGAGCGACCTGATGGCCTACTCGAACATCCGCTCGTCGGGGATCATCGGCGTAGTGATCGACGACGGCGACGAGCTGATCCGCGCCGACGTGCTGGGGGAGAAGGACCACGTCATCCTGGCCACGCGCGAGGGCAACGCGATTCGCTTCGAGGAGTCGCGGGTGCGATCGATGGGGCGCCAGAGCCGCGGGGTGCGCGGCATCGAGGTGCGTCGCGACGAAGGAGAGGACGACGCGGTGGTCAGCATGGCGGTCGTGCCCCCCGGCTCCGACGAGACGCTGCTGACAGTCTGCGAGCGCGGCTACGGCAAGCGGACGGCGCTCGACGAGTACCGCCTCCAGAACCGCGGCGGAACGGGGTTGATCACGATCAAGACCCACGAGCGCAACGGCCGCGTGGTCAACCTGAGGCCGGTGGCGGACGACGATCACCTGATGATGATCACCAGCGGGGGAAAGATCATCCGGATGGCGGTCGACTCGATCCCCACGCTGGGACGCAACA
>CAZHCG010000019.1:0-40483 GCA_964530995.1 uncultured Myxococcales bacterium | reverse complement strand
GCCGGTGATCAGCCGGGAAGCCGCCGGTGATCAGCCGGGGAACCGCCGGTGATCAGCCGGGGAACCGCCGGTGATCACCCGGGGAACCGGCCCTGGGACCCGTGCAACCGGTCCAAAACGGCCGGTTTTTGACATTTTGTCAAAAAAGAGGAGAAAAGACCTGCTCATCCGTTCAGATTGGCCTATCCTCTACAGTTCGGAAACGAAAGGTGTTTGCTGACGGCCTATTACACCACCCGAAACATGCCTTGGCACAACATTTTCCTCGCCATCGCCATGCCTCCTGGTTTCAGCTGTCCAGCCGGTAGCGATAGCAGCTCCGGTCAGCACCCCAATTCGCTGTCCGATTCAACGATCGCAATCACCGGAATCGGTGATCGGAATGAATCGGAATCAGCGATCGGTTTGCTCCGGAATACGCAGCTGGTCCTCGAGAAGCTCCCGCGGGAGCCCTCCCCTTTCGGCCACTCCATCGACATCCGCCTGTGACACGCCGCTTCCCGGCGCTCTTTGAGGGATATCCCCTTGCCACACCCAACTATTAGAACTATCATATTTATGATATTTGCAATGGAGGCAGACATGGAGGACATGAGCACCGATTACCTGAGAAAGCACCTTGGCGAAGTGTTCGACGAGGTGCGACTCGCGAACAAGCAGTTCGTGGTCAAGCGCAAGGGGAAGGAGATCGGCGCCATCGTTCCGGTGGAGCTCTTCAGGAGGTTTAGGCGCGCAGCGAGGGATAACCTCGCCGAGCTGCTGGAAGCCCGACGAGGGGTCCCTATCGATATCAGTGACGAGGAGCTGACCTCCAGGGCGGCCGAAGAGGTCGCCAGCTACCGACGCCGCGAGAGATGACCGCCGCCTTCTTCGACACGAACATCCTGGTGAGCGCCATCGTGAACCCGTCGGGAAAGCCCGGGGTGGCGCTGTCGATGGCCGCGAGGGGCGAGTTCGATCTCTTCATCTCCGAGGGTGTGTTCGAGGAACTGGCCGATGTCCTCAAAAGGCCCTTCTTCCTGCGCCGGATCGGTGATCCGCTACTGCTCGCCCGCTATCTGGACCTTGTGGTCGCAAGCTTCCCTTTCGCGCCCGTGGGCGCCCCCGCTCCGGTGGAGATCGACCCGGAGGACGAGCACGTCGTCTCTTCGGCGCTCGCCTGCGGCGCGGACTTCCTGGTCACGGGGGACGAGCGTCACCTGCTTCCCATTGGAAGGATCGGCAAACTCGAGATTGTCAACGCGACGCGATTCCTGGATATGATCGCGGAGCAATGAAGAAACCCAACATCTGGCAGCGGACAGGCTCGACGCCGCACCTGATGATGTTGCCTGGGGAACGCCACCGCATAGCCGCCAACGACCGTGAGGGTGGTTCGGGATCTTCTGATGACGGCCCCGGAAGTCACCGGGGAAGTCGCTCCACCAGTCACCCCACCAGTCACAACACCAGTCGCACCATCGGTCACCCCGCAAGTCACCCCGCAAGTCACGGGGCAAGTCGCCGGGCAAGGGCAGTACCGGCTGACGGAGAAGGGCGCGCGTGGATTCCCACCGGACTCGAGCGACGTCCGATACGCCGATAATTGTTCCCACGTTCAGACTATGTGGCTACACTTTCCTTTTTGAGTATATCGTACGAGGTCCCTGAGTAGCGGAGAAACACTGCGTGAAAACGGTGTCTTGGGCTTGGCCGTTGACGCGTGGTTGACACGGTGTCAAGATCCCCGCGGCCGCCAGCATCCTGGCGGCCATGCGGAGGATCGAGCCGTTGGGGTTTCGCCCCGGAGGGGCTGCCCGCCGAAGCCAGGGGCCTCGGCGGGCCTCGTGGCCGCGGGGTTCATCCCCGCGGGACAGCGCCCCAGGGCCGAGCTCGAAGAGCACGGACTCCCTGTCTTCGGACCCGACCCGCGGATCGAGCGCTCATGGGTTCGGCATAGAGAATCGAGATCGCGAGCGTACGAGTCATCGAACAGAACTCGATGCTTGCGCGCCGGGGCTCTTCGGTGTTGTACTATCATTATGTGATTTTTTGCTCGAAAGGGGGCCGCTCATGACTTCGAGAATCTCGACCGCCGCCTGGCCGGCACTGCTCGTCGCCCTCGCCTGGGCCTGCAACACCGGGCCGATCAGCCCGCCGCCCGAAGGCGACGACGACGGGTCCGGAGACGCGGACGGCGACACGGACACCGACGGAGACGCCGACTCCGACGCGGACGGCGACGCGGACGCCGACGCGGACGCCGACGCGGACGCCGACGCGGACGCCGACGCGGACACGGACACGGACACGGACACGGACACCGACACCGACACCGACACCGACACCGACACCGACGCCGACGCGGACACCGACACGGACACCGACACGGACACGGACACGGACACCGACGCGGATACCGACGCGGATACCGACACGGACACCGACGCCGACACCGATTCCGAGACGGACACCGGCGAGTGCGCGGTTCCAAGCGACTGCTTCGACCAGGAGTGGAACGTCTTCACCCAGGGACACTGGAGCTGCGAGGACGGTCAGTGCGTGCCGGTCGAGGATATCTGCGCCGAGCCGCCCGACCCGCCGTGCTGCGGTGACGACAGCTGCGACACGGAGATCGGGGAGAACGAGCAGAGCTGCGGCTGGGACTGCGGGAGCTGAAATGGGCGCCGGCCGAAAAGGGGGTTCCCCATGACTCTCAGAATCGCAATCGCGACCTGGCCGGCTCTGCTGCTGGCCGCGGCCTGGGCCTGCAACACGGGGCCGATCAGCCCGCCGCCCGAGTCGGAAGGCGACGCGGGCGCCGACGGAGACGCCGACTCGGACGCGGACACCGATACCGGCTCCGACGCCGACTCCGACGCCGACTCCGACGCCGATGCGGACTCGGACACGGACACCAACACCGATACCGACAGCGGCACCGACGCCGACACCGACACCGATACCGACACCGACACCGACACCGATACCGACACCGACACCGGCACCGGCACCGGCACCGATACCGATACCGACACCGGCACCGGCACCGATACAGACACCGGCACAGAAACCGGCCGATGAATCGCACAGACGGACGGCTTCCGCTCGTGCTGTCGGCAGGGATCCGGCTCAGCCGCTCTCCGCTCTCCGCCCCAGCTCCACCAGCAGCTCGGCCAGTTTCTCCGGGGAGATCTCCTGCATCGCGGCTCCCAGCTCCACGGCCTTTTTGGGCATGCCGTGAACAACGCAGCTTCGCTCGTCCTGCGCCAGCGTGACTCCCCCGGCCTCTCTCAGCTCCTCGAGGCCCCGCGCTCCGTCGCTCCCCATCCCGGAGAGGATCACTCCCAGCGCCCGCTCGGCTCCGTTTCTCGCCAGCGAGGAGAAGAAACGATCCACCGAGGGAGCGTGCTCGCGGGCCCGCTGGGGGAGGCTCAGCACCACGCGATCTCCGCCCTCGATCTCGAGGTGCCTGTCGTCCGGCGCGACCAGCACCCTCCCCGGCCGCAGCTCTTCGCCCGAGCGGGCGACCGCCACCTCCGGCGGGACCGAGGCGTTCAGCCAGTCGGCCATTCCGCTCGCGAAGCCGAACGCGATGTGCTGCGAGACCACGATCGGCACCTCGAAGCTCGCCGGCAGCGCCGAGAGAACCTCCACCAGCACCGCCGGAGCCCCGGTGGAGCCGCCGATGCCCACGATCGCGGGCGAGAACGCCTCCGGGATCTCCTGCGGCCCGATCCGCGAAACGCGCCGGGCTCCGGGAACCGAACCGGGTCCCGCGACCGGTCGAGGCCTGCTCCGCTCCGGGGGCCCGGGCGGCGGAGGCGTCGGAATGCCGCCCTGCCAGGCGAGCTGGCGCGCCGGCCGCGCGGCCGTGATCCGGTGCAGCACGCGAGAGAGATTTGCCCTGACCTCGGCGTAGTTGCCCGCCAGCACTCCGTGCGGCTTGGCGATCACCTCGACGGCCCCGGCGCGCATCGCCTCGAAGGACATCCGCTGATCGTCGCTGCCCACCATCGAGCTGATGATCACGATCCGGGTCGGGCACTCCTCCATGATGCGGCGCGTGGCCTCGAGCCCATCCATCTCGGGCATGAAGATGTCCATCGTGACGAGGTCCGGACGCAGCTCGCGGCAGATCTCCAGCGCCTCCCGGCCGGTGCCCGCGGTTCCCACCAGCTCGATACCGCTCTCCCCCTCCAGCAGGGCGACCAGCGTTCGCTGGATCACCTGCGAGTCCTCGGCTATCAGCACTCTGAGCTCGGCCATCTCCAACCTACAAGAGCTGCTCGATCGCGCCGACCAGCGCCGCCCTGGTCAGCTCCTTCTTGACCACGTAGGCGTCCGCTCCCGCCGCCATTCCCGCCTCCATGTCGCTGTCCGATCCCAGCGCGGTGACCACCACCACCGGCAGGTGCCGCAGAGCCGGACGCGACTTGATCGTGCGCGTCAGCTCCAGGCCGTCCATGTTGGGCATCTGGATGTCGGTCACCACCAGGTCGACCTCGCGACCGCCCAGCTCCTGCAGCGCCTCGTAGCCGTCCTCCGCCAGCAGCACCCGGTAGCCCGCCGACTCCAGCAGCGTCTTTTGCAGCGTGCGGGTCGCGATCGAGTCGTCCGCCACCAGGATCGTCGGCGGGCCGGGCGCGGCTCCCTCGTCGCGCAGGGCGACCCGCGACTTCTCCCGGCTTACGCCGCCGGCCGCGCGCACCAGGTCACCGGGGTTGAGCACCAGCGCCAGCTCTCCGGTGCCCAGCAGCGAGACTCCCGAGATGTTGGGCACGCGCTCGAGCAGGTCGCCCAGCGGCTTGAGGATCAGCTGGGCGTACTCGGAGACCTCGTCCACGCCGAAGGCGAAGCGCCGCTCGCCGAAGCGGACCAGCGCCGCGATCCGCACCTCCGAATCCCCGGGGCGCCCGATCCGCTCCTCCAGACCGAGAATGTCGGCCAGCGGCGCCAGCGGCACGCCCTGGTCCTCGAGGTCGATCACCTCGCCCCCGCCGACCACCCGGATCTCGTCGGGGCGCCGCACCACGACCTTCTCGACGTTGGTCGCGGGAATCGCCATCGGACGGCCGGCCACCTCGACCAGCAGGCAACGCACGGTCGACATCGCCAGCGGCAGGCGCAGCGTGATCGAGGTCCCCGCCCCGGGCACGCTCTCCAGCCGGACCTCTCCACCGAGGCGCTCCACGGTGTGCTTGACCACGTCCAGACCGACCCCCCGACCCGAGATCTCTGAGACCCCGAGGTGGGTGGAGAAGCCCGACTCGAAGAGGAAGTCGTGGAGCTGCTCGTTGGTCAGCTCCGCCGCCTGCTCCTCCGGCAGTCCGCGCTTCTCCACCAGCGCGCGGCGAATCCCTTCCGGGTCGATCCCGCGGCCGTCGTCCGAAATGGTGAGCTCCACCGAGTCGCCGGTGTGGCTCGCCGCGACCGACAGCCGACCGGTCTCGCTCTTGCCCGCGGCCCGCCGCTTTTCCGACGGCTCGAGCCCGTGGTCGACCGCGTTGCGCAGGATGTGGGCGATCGGCTCCTCCACCGCCTCGAGCACCTTGCGATCGACGGCGTACTCTCCGCCCGACAGCGAGAGCTCCACCTTCTTGCCGACCGAGCGCGAGATCTCGCGCGCCTGGGCGCGCAGCGCGACGAAGATCGTGGAGACCGGCGCGAGCCGGATCTTGCGCAGACCCTCCTGGGAGCGCTGGACCAGCTTGGACAGGATCCGCTCCTCGCCGCGGTACTTCTTGGCCAGCCCGCGCAGCTGAAACTGCAGGTTGTGCGACTGCTCGATCAGCTCCGCGGCCTCGTCCCCCAGGCCCAGCTTCTCGAGCTTGGCCCGCATCTCGGCGAACTCCGAGACCATCCGCGCCGAGGCCGCCTCGACCTTGTCGATCTCGTGGCCGATCGACTGCAGCTGGATTCCGCTTTCGAACAGCTCGCCGACCTGGCCGATCACGTCGTCGAGCCGCTGCTCCGAGACGCGGATGAACTCCTCGCGGCGCAGCCCGGCGGACCCCTCTTCGGCCGCGGGCTCCCGCTTGTCCCGCTCGCCGGCCGCCTCGCGATCCGGATCCGGCTCCTCCTTCGGCTGCGGCTCTTGCGCCGGTTCCTCCTCCGCGTCTCGGTCCCCCTCCCCGACGAGCATCCGCTCCAAAGCCGAAATCGCTTTTTTCTCCTCGTCGCTCAGCTCGTCGTCGCCCGGCAGCGACGACTCGGCCGAGCGGCGCACCAGGTCCAGCGTCTCCAGAGCCAGATCCAGCACCTCGGGAGTCAGCTCGTGATCGCCGCGGCGCAGCGCACCCAGCAGGTCCTCGAGACGGTGGGTGACAACCGAGACCCGCTCGAAACCGAGGGTTCCGGCCGAGCCCTTGAGACTGTGGGCCTCGCGAAAGGCGCGGACCAGCAGCTCGCTCACATCGTCGCTGCCGTCCTCCAGCGCGAACAGCGCCGCGGCCAGGCCCTTGATGTGCTCCAACGCCTCGGCGCGGAACACTCCCGCCAGCTGCTCTAGCTGCTCTCGGCTGAGGTCGTCGTCGGTGCCCATCGCTCCTGCCTCGATCGCGGTCCGGCGCTCAGCCGGCGCCGACCGCTGAAAATCTCTCGTCCCGCACCAGCCGCTCCAGCGAGAGCACCACCGCCCCGTCCCTGATCACGCCGAGCAGGTACGGCACCTGCGCGCGATCGAAGTTCTCCGGCGCCGGCTCGATCTTCGACTCCGGCAGCTGAAAGACTCCCTCGATCTCCTCGATCTGGAGGGCGAACAGCTTTCCCCCCGCCCGCACGACGATCGCGAAGTCCGCGTCGGCGATACCCTCGGCCTCGGGGTGGAAGAAACGGCGCAGGTTGACCAGCGCCATCGTCGTGCCGCGGCGGCGGATGATCCCGCCGATGTGCGGCGGCGTCAGCGGAATGTGGTGGATCTCGCCGATGCGTGAGACCGCGTCGACACGCTCCAGCTCGACGGCATACGGCGACCCCAGCATCGTGAACGCGAGCAGCGCGACCGTCCGCTCCCGCTCGCCCCCGCTCTGTCTGGGCCTGGCCAGCTGGCGGGCCCGACGTTGCAGGATCTCGCGGTCGACGTCCTCCCAACCGTCCTCCTTCTCGTCCGGCGCGACAGGGAATCGTCTCACGGCTTCATTCCTCCAGCTCGTTTTCGCGAATCCGCTCGCGCACTATCTCCGCGAGCCGGCCGGCGTTGACGTTGCCGCCCTCGTCCAGCTCGGTCTCCTCCGGCACGCTCTCGAGCAGCGCCAGCACGTTGCGAAAGCAGCGGCGCGCCGTGCCCCGATCGCCCTCGCGCCCGCAGATCACGCCCTGATAGTAGTGTGCGATCGCGAACTCCTTCTCCAGGAAGATCGCGCGCCGCAGGCTGGAGATCGCCTCGCCCGGCCGGCCGCCCTGGTCGTGCACCAGCGCCTGGAGAAAATGCGCGCGGGGCACCAGCTTCGCCTCTTCGGACAACAGCTCGTCCAGCAGCCGCTGCGCTTCCTCGACCTCGCCCATCTCGGCGTGCTCCCGGGCGCGCGCCAGCCCGGCCGAGGCGCTCTCCTCGATCGGCGGCGGCGGCACGCTGGGGAGCCGGGACGGCCGGGGCGGAGGCTCGGAAGCGGGTCGCTCCGGCTGCAAAGGAGGCAGAGGAGCGACCGGCAGGCCCGGAATCGAGAGCCCGGCCCCGGACGGCTCGAGCGCGAACGTCCGCCGCCGCGTGGCGTTGCGATAGTAGTAGGTGGCGTGGGCGTAGATCGCCTCCAGCTCCCGCATCGAGGGAAACGCCTCGGCGTGACCGACCAGCAGGTAGCCCTCGGGCACCATCTCGTCGGCGATCGCGCGGACCACGTTGTCTGCCAGCTCGTACTGAAAATAGATCAGCACGTTGCGGCACAGCACCAGATCGAACGGCGCTCCCTCCAGCAGGCCCGTGAACGGAGGGGCGGCCAGGTTGAAGCGGCGCAGATCGACGCGCTCCCTGATCCGATCCGCGAGGCGGTAGCGGCCCTCCCCCAGCCGGGTGAAGTAGGCCTCCCGCAACCGCTGGTCCACTCCGCGAAACGCCCAGTCGGTGTAGACCCCCTCGTGCGCCCGCTCCAAGAAGGCGGTGTTGATGTCGGTGGCGAGGATCGAGATGTCCCAGTCCCTCAGCTCGGGAAACCCGTCGTCCATCAGGATCGCCAGCGAGTAGGGCTCCTCCCCGCTCGCGCAGGCGGTGCTCCAGATTCTGAGGCGGCGCTCCCGCCTGCGGCTCTCGATCAGATCGGGCAGGATCCGGTTGCGCAGCGCGTCGAAGTGGGGCCGGTTGCGGAAGAAGTAGCTCTCGCCGATGGTCAACAGGTTGACCGCGCGCTGCAGCGTCCCCTCCGAGGCCAGAATCCGATCGACCAGCTCCGCGGGGCCCAGCTCCTCCAGCATTGGAGCGAGCTTGACATCTATCTCGCGCCGCTTGTCCGGGTCGAGCTGCAGCCCGACCGTCGCGGCGATCCGAGCGCAGATCGCGAGCGCCTGTTCCTCGCTCAAGGACGGCGTATCGCCCCCCCTGCGCCGCGCCGCGATTCCGTCGCCAATCATCGCTCCTCCTCCCCGACCGGGATGGCGGCGTCGTCCGAAAGGACCTCGGCCAGATCGGCGCCCAGCGCGATCCAGGCCACGTCCGCGATGTAGGCGGTCTCCTCGCCGGCCCTGAGAACACCCGCTGCCCGCAGGGCCCCCGGCAGGACCTCCTCGCCGACCGAGATCGATTCGGCCCCGACGGTCGCCACGTCGGTGATCTCCCCCACCATCAATCCAACCCTGCGCGGCGGAACCTCGCAGATCAGAAGCGCGCGGTCGCGCGTCACCGGGCTTCGCTCTCCTCCGGCCAGCCGGCCCAGATCGATCACGGCCAGGATCTCCCCGTGGTAGTCGAGTAGCCCGACCACGCTTTGCGCTCCGCCCGGCAAAGAGCGCAGCGCAGGCATCTGCACGACCTCCTCGATGTAGGAAATCGAGACAGCCATCAGGTGCCCGGCGCAGCGAGCCAGTACGAAGGTGGTCTCCCCGCCAGCCTCGAGGCCGGGATCGGCCGCGCTCGAGCCGGTCAGCAAAGCGCGCTTCAGCTCGATCACGCGTCTTTCCAGCTCGCGGATCTCGTCCATCCGTTGCGAGGCGGTCTCCCCTCCGGAGCCCGTCGGCCCTGGATTATCGTGATTGGAGCCGGTCATTCGTCGCCTTCGACGGAGCCCGTGCCACAGCGCGCGATCACGTCGGCCACGCCCTCCCGCCCGGAGGCGTCCAGGATCGCCTCTCCGGCGTACTCGGAGAGCATCTCCAACAACTCCAGGTCGCCGGCCTCGAAGCCCTTCTTGTGAGAGAGCATCTCGAACACCGCGATCCCGCCGCGCTCCTCGCCCCGGTGCAAGAGGGGAAACCACCCGATCGGAGTGGGCGGCGCGGTGAAGCTCCGCTCATCGCCCCGCTCCAGGTACGAGCGGCCCCGCAGCGCGGCGCTCCCCAGCGGGCCGTCTCCCGGGCGCACGCAGCGATCCGCGGAGGCTCCGGGCGGCTCCACCGTGCACAAGAGCAGGTCCTTCTCCGGTCCCTCGCCCCAGTAGACGGCGAAGCTGGACAGACCGACCAGGCTCTCGAGCACCTCCCTGATCGCGGTCATCAGCTCGGAGAAGCCGGGGGACTCCAGCAGCCGGTGGGCCAGCACGTACTTGCCGGTCAGCACCGAGCTGCGGGCCTGCAGCTCGCGCACGGTACGCTCCCGCTCTCCGGCGCCCAGCGAACGATCGGCTTCGACCTCGGCGACCCGCGCGCCGATCCGCGAGATCTCCTCGTGGATCTCCTCCATCGCCGCCGCGATCGAGCCCCGCCCGTCTTCTTGCAAGGCCGGGCCCCTCCTGGTCGTGTCTTCGCCGCTCACGAGATTCTTCGCCGCCTGTAACGCCTTTTCAAGTCTGAAGAAGCTGTCTCAGGTTCATGAAACGCAATAGCTCCTTGATCTTGGACAGGAGCTCGAGCTTGTCGATCGGTTTCGTGATGTAGTCGTCGCAGCCGGCGGCGAACGCCTCCTTGACCCGCTCGTACTCGCTCTTGGTAGTCACCATCACGACCTTGACGTCCTTCATCGCATCGTCTTCTTTTATCCTGCGACAGCACTCGATCCCGTTCATCTTGGGCATCATGATGTCGAGCAGCACCAGGTCGGGGAGACTCTCTTTCATCTTCTCCAGCGCCTCCACGCCGTCGCCGGCCAGCTCCAGCTCGTAGCCCTGGCCGGTCAGCAACATCTTCTCGTAGAGACGCATGGTCTCGGTGTCGTCGACTATCAATATCTTGTTGCTCATCGCTCCGCTTTTCCGAGCAAGGCGGCCTTGTACAGCCGCCTTGAAATTTTATAATCTTTTTTCACAGCCTGTCAATGCTTTGGTAGCACATTAGCGCTTGTCGAAACGCCGGTCCAGCCCCAACGTTCGGTTCTGCGGAAATCCGAGCCGGCGCTTGACAGGGTCGCTGTATATGTATAGCATTTGTGTAATGCTTGTTTCTCGAGAAATCGAAGCGGAAGATCTCGGCCCAATCTCCATTGCAAAGCAATCACGAGCGCTTGCCGTCTGCGCCGCCTTCGTCGCGGCGCTGGGATGCACGATGTCCGACTCGGAGCGCTGCGACGAGGGGCAGGTCTACCGCGACGGCGAGTGCGTCGAGCCCGACACCGATTCCGAGACCGCGGGCGGGACCGACAGCTCGGATCCGGACGGCGGAGGCGAGCTGCCCAGCGGAATGGGCGAGACGTGCGGCTCGGACGCCGACTGCCAGGGCTTCGAGGCCGACTACTGCCTGATCGAGTACGGCGAGGAAGAAGGCGTCTGCACCGTGAAGGACTGCGTCGTCGCGCCGGACGACTGCCCCGACGGTTACGGCTGCTGCGACTTCTCGATCGACGGCGTGCCCAACTTCTGCGCCACGGACCAGATGCTCGATGATCTGGGCGAGATGTGCGAGAGCTGAGAGATGAGTCGTTTCGCCACCAAGATATCGAAACCTGTCTCGATCGCGGCCGCTCTGGGTCTCATCATGTTCGCTGCAGAACCGGCCGCGCAGGAGGCCGAGCAGGAGACCGCCGAGGAGGAGACCGCTCCCGAAGCCGCTCGGGAGACGCACGGCGACGAGCGGACCGCCGAGGCGCTGGAGCGCCAGAGCGAGGAGATCGAGCAGCTGCGCCGCGAGCTGGGAGAGACCAGGTCGCGCGTCGAGGAGCTGGAGATCGCCCGCGAGGAGGATCTGCTGGCCCGGGCCGCCCGCGAGGCCGAACAGGAGCAGAAGCTCGGGATCTACGGCTTCTTCGACCTGAGCGCCGGCAAGTTCTTCCTGGACAACAGCCCGTTTTTCGACGGCATCATCAACGACGATTTCAGCTTCTTCGTCCAGCACCTCAACATCTACTTCTCCGGGCGCATCTCCGAGACGGTCAGCGCGCTGGCCGAGGTGGGATTCACCTTCCTACCCAAAGGTATGGAGGAGAGCTACGCCGTGCCTCAGTACGGCGTGGAGTACGAGCGGAACGACACCACGGTCACCGACCCGTTCACCAGCGAGAAGCGGGGCCTGGGCGGGGTCTACATCGAGAGGGTGCACGTCAGCTGGCAGCCGCGGGACTGGTTCGGAGTGACGGCCGGCCGCTTCCTGACGCCGTTCGGCATCTGGAACGTGGATCACGGAACCCCGGTGCTGCTGACCGTGCGCCACCCGTTCATCATGGTGAACAAGCTGGTGCCCACCCACCAGACAGGTTTGCAGGTCTTCGGCCGCTTCTACCCGGCCGAGAACACCTACTTCGACTACGCCGTGACTCTCTCCAACGGCCGCGGGCCGACGGATTCGGGAGAGAGCACCTACGACCTCAACGACAACAAGTCCGGCGGGCTGCGACTGCGACTGGCCTACGAGGGAACCGACGTCAAGCTGGCGGCGGGCGCCTACGGCTACATTGGAGATGTCACCGACCACGAGAAGACAATCGAGAGCTTCGAGCCGTTCCGGGTCAAGGAAAAAAACACTTCCAGATACACGGAGTACGTGGTCACGGCCGATCTGCTGCTGGAGCTGTGGGGGCTGCGGATCCAGGGAGAGATGGCAAGAGGGCTGGTGAGGTACTCGCTGCGACCGCTGCTGACCCCGCCGGACGGCAACGGCTACCCGCCCGACTACTACAAGTCGGGCTACTACGGCCTTGTTTCGTACGAGTTCGATTTGAGCGCGGCCCACGAGGGGATGACGCTGGCGCCCTACTTCATGGCCGAGTACAACGACGACAACGATACCAGTTATGTACAGGGCTCGATATACACAGTCGGGCTCAACCTCAAGCCGATACCGCGGCTGGCGATCAAGGCCGAGACCTTCTGCTCGGTGTTCCCCGAGTTCCCCCAGGATGCGGAGGGCAACATGGGGCCCGAGCAGTTCTGGGGAATCTTCGGCCAGGTGGCCGTGGCGTTCTGATGGCGAAGCAGTGAAGATGAACAAGACCAGGAAAGTCTCAAGAAAAGCGGCGTGCTCCACGGGGAAAGGAGGCTCGCAGATGCGCTTTTTCGAGATCGTGCTCACCGCCGCCGGGCTCCTGTCGCTGCTCCTCTCCGCTCCGGCCGCGGCCCAGTCCCCGGACGACATCCTGGTGGTGGTCAACAGCGCTTCCAACGCCGACAGCGTCGGCGCCGCGGAGCTGAGGGACGTCTTCCTCAAGAAGCGCAGCCGCTGGCGGGCCGGAGGACAGGCGACCCCGATCCACGCCTCCGAGAATTCCTCGCTGCGGCACGACTTCCGCCAGCGCCTCCTGGAGATGACCTCGGCCGAAGAGGAGAAGTACTGGAGCGATCGCCGCATCAGGAACGGAACGCAGCCGCCGGTCGAGTTCTCGAACACGCTGCGGGCCGTCTTCAAGCTGGACGGAGCAGTCAGCTACGTATACCGTTCCGACTACAAGGAGGGGATCGCCAAGGTGGTGCTGGTCATCCCGGCGAGCTGATCCGATCGGGCGATTCCCGGCCATGCGCCGACATCCGGCTCGTTGACCTGGAGAAAAGGGAATGGCAGACTCTTTTCCCCACGATAGGCGAACGTTCCTCGGGGGAAAAAGATCTGGAGGCCGGAAAGCGACATGTTCGAGCGAATGACACTCAGGAGCCGCCTCACGCTGGGCGCCGCCGCCGTGCTGGTGCTGGTGATGGCCGGGCTGACCGCCACACTCTGGTCGCTCATATCGGGAATCGACGAGAGGCTGTCGGAAACGATCGAGGCGCGCGCGCTGGCCAACGCCAAGTCGATCGGCGTCGACGTCGGTTTCGAGGCGATGTTCGCCGGCGAGAAGGAGGCGGCCGACGCTCGAAAACGGCTGCGCACCTTCGCCGAGGAGCACCCCGACGCCCACTCGATCACGGTTCTCGTCCCCGCCGGCGAAGGCAACGAGGGGAGCGACGCGATCGAGGCCGAGAAGCTGAGGGTCTTCGCGCGCCACGGTGCCGAGGTCGACGCGCTCGACCTGCTGGGGCAGGTCGGTCGCGCGACCGAGGGCGGCACCGACGTCAGCGGCGAGCTGGTGGTCGCGGTGGCGCCCGCGACGGCCGAGAAGAACATCCCCGGATTCGTGATCTACACCGAATCGCTCAGCGAGTACCTGGCGTTCCGCGGCCGGGTGATGAGCGGCGGTGTGCTGGCGATGGTGATCGGCCTTGTGCTGATCATCGGCGGCGTTTACCTGATCGGCAGAACCGCGGCCAGGCCGATCGATCGGCTGGTCGAGACCGCGGAGCGGATCGCGGACGGCGACCTGCGCGAGATCGAGATCGACTCTTCCGGAACCGCCGAGACCAGGCGGCTGGGAGAATCGATCCGACGCATGGCGATCGCGCTGCGCTCCCAGGTCAGCGGAATCAAGAACCTCACCGAGGACGTCTCCAGGGTCACGCGCGAGGTGGCGCAGGCGATGGCCCACCTGGCCTCGTCGGCCAGCCAGCAGGCAGCCGCGGTCGCCGAGACGGCCTCCACCGTGGAGGAGATGGAGAAGGCCGGCAAGAGCGCCGCGGGCAACGCGACCCAGATCGTGGACGCGGCCGAGAAGACTACCGAGACCTCGATCCGGGGACGCCAGGCGGTCGACACCACCAACCAGATAATCGACAAGATCAGGGTCGCCTCGCAGGACATCTCCGGCAAGAGCCAGGCGCTGCTGGGCAACGTGGAGGAGATCGGAAACATCATCGGCTCGGTCAACGCGATCGCCGAGCAGTCGAAGATCCTGGCGGTCAACGCCTCGATCGAGGCGGCCAAGGCCGGCGAGTACGGCACCGGGTTCGCGGTCGTGGCGCAGGAGGTCAAGGACCTGGCCCAGCAGTCCAAGGAGGCCACCTTGCAGATCACGCGCACGCTGACCTCGATCCGGCAGGCGATCGAGAACATGGTCGAGACCGCCAGCGGCGGCGAGAAGCGCACCGAGGACGGCGTGCGCACGGTGGGCAACACCGGCGCGATCATGAACGACCTGAGCGAGGCGATCCGCGAGAACTCCGAGCTGGCCAACGTGATCTCCACCTCGATCAATCAGCAGACGCTGGGGCTCTCCCAGATCGCCTCGGCGATCGACGAGATCAACGTCTCGGCGCTGGAGAACCAGGAGATCAGCCGCAAGATCGAGGAGGGCACGCAGCGGATGACCGAGTCGATGGATCGACTCGCCGAGGTGGTCGGCAAGTGGAAGACGCTGGCGGAAGCCCGGAACGACGCCGAATAGGGGCAAATCACTTTTCACGGAAAAAGTATGGTAGCATTCGATCATCTTTCGACAGGCGTTCGCGTGCGGCCGGCTGTTGCCGGCGGATAGCAGGGAGGTCTCCATGAAGCACCACGTCGAGTTCGATCCCGCCTACGCGATGGCGACCATCGACATGGATCCCGGCGAGTCGATCACGATCGAGGCCGGGTCGATGGTCGGAATGAGCGACGGGATGCAGATCAAGACCCACATCGGCGGAACCAAGATGGGTTTTTTCGGCGCCATCTGGAACTTCCTGGTGGCCCTGATCCGCAAGTTCCTGGGCGGCGAGACGCTGTTCCTCAACACCTACGCTCCGCCCGAAGGACAGTCGGGGAGGGTCCTGATGGCGCCGGCGCTGGCCGGCGACATCGTGCACTACCGACTGGACGGGAACAGGACGCTGATGGTCCAGGCGTCGAGCTACCTGGCCTCCACCGGCGACGTCAAGGCCAAGACCAAGTTCGGAGGGCTGAAGAGCCTCTTCTCCGGGGAGGGCGCCTTCTGGCTGCGCTGCACCGGCAGCGGCGACCTGTGGGTCAATTGCTACGGGGCGATCGAGGAGATCGACGTGCAGGGGCACTACGTGGTCGATACCGGGCACATCGTCGCCTTCGACGATTCCCTGGACTACAAGATCAAGGGCTCGGGCGGGATCAAGTCGACGCTGCTGGGCGGCGAGGGACTGACCTGCCACTTCAACGGGCACGGCAAGCTTTCTATTCAGTCGCGAAATCTCGGCGGGCTGATCAAGTGGATCACGCCGCGCCTGCAGAGATAGGAGGAGGAGTGCCATGCAATTCCAGGTAGAGCTGGGCCCGGCCTACTCGCTGTGCATCGCCCGGATGGAGCAGGGCGAGCAGGTGATGGCCGAGTCCGGGGCGATGGTGACCCAGGACGCGCACGTCGACATGCAGACCTCCGCGTCCGGGGGCAAGGGCGCCGGCGGTTTTCTCAAGGGGCTGGGGCGCAAGATGTTCCTCGGCGAGTCGTTCTTCCGCAACACCTTCACCGCCTCCAACGCTCCCGGCGAGGTCACCTTCGCGCCGCCGCTTCCCGGAGACATCACCGTCTACGAGATGCAGGGCCAGGACCTGGTCATCCAGCAGACGTCGTACCTCTGCTCGGCGCCGACGGTGGAGATCGAGACCAAGTGGGGCGGGTTCAAGTCGTTCTTCGGCGAGGGTCGCATGTTCTGGATTCGCGCCTTCGGCAACGGCCCGCTGGCGCTGAACGCCTTCGGCGCGATCAAGGAGATCGAGGTCGACGGCTCGTTCATCATCGACACCGGTCACATCGTGGCGTTCGAGCCCACGCTCGACTTCACGATCAAGCGCGTGGGCTCCTGGTTCTCGACCTTCTTCTCGTCCGAGGGTCTGGTCTGTCGCTTCGAGGGCCGGGGCAAGCTGTTCATCCAGAGTCGCAACCCCGCGGAGTTCGGCGGCGCGATCGGGCCGAAGCTCCCGCCGCGGAACGCTTAGGAGAGGAGGAGCGCGATGCCGTACGAAATCAAGAGCTCGCCCGACTTCGCCTTCATCGATTACCAGCTCGACACCGGCGAATCGGTGGTGGCCGAGTCGGGGGCGATGGTCTCGATGTCGTCCACGATCAAGATCAAGACCGAGGCCCGCGGGGGCGTGTTCGCCGCGGCCAAGCGCAAGCTGCTGGGCGGCGAGTCGATCTTTCAAAACACCTTCACCGCCGAGGGCGGACCGGGGCGCGTGATCCTGGCTCCGGGCAGCCCGGGCGACATCATCCCGTTCGAGCTGGAGGCCGAGCGCTCCTTGATGATCCAGTCGTCGGCCTACGTGGCGGCCACGCCTGACGTGCAGCTCGACACCAAGTGGGGCGGCGCCAAGGGATTCTTCTCCGGCACCGGGATGTTCCTGCTCAAGGCGACGGGGCCGGGCACGGTCTTCGTCGCCTCCTACGGCGCGATCTACCCCAAGCGCTGCGAGGGCGAGTACATAGTAGACACCGACCACATCGTGGCCTTCCAGGACACGGTCGAGTACCGCATCTCAAAGGTGGGAGGGATCAAGTCGCTGTTCCTCGGCGGAGAGGGGCTGGTTGCGCGCTTCAGCGGGCAGGGGATGATCTACGCCCAGACCAGGGCCCCCACCGCCCTGGCCGCCTTCCTCCACCCCTACCGTCCGGTCAAGTCGAACAACTAGAAGACCCGCGCGGAGCGGGCGAGAGGCGACCTTGCCCGAGCACAGCCTCCACAAGCCGAAAAATTGCAAGACCTCGAGAACGTGCCGTTCCGGCGCTACCGGCCGTGGACGGCGTGCGAGACGCGCTGCTCGAAAGCGCGCGATCGCGACGGTCGCTCGAACGCTTCGCAGGAGACCGAGCTCGCCAGCACGCGGCTCCTGTCGCGGCCGTCCTCCGCGTAGACCAGCACTGCTCTATTTTTTTCGGCTGCCACCGCCACCTTGGTGAAGTTGGACTTGTCCGCATATACTTGAAATTCTCCGCCCAGTTTGCGCCCTCTGGCGTCGAAACGATTCATCCCCACCAACAGATTTCGCTGGAACGAACGAATCGCGACGCCGAAAAACCTCCCCCCCGCCTCGTCCAGCCGCACACCCTCGGCTCCATCCGCTCTCGAGATTCGAGTCGGCTCCCGCAACGGGCTCCCGTCCGATCCCAGCACTGCAAAGTAGTACTCCGGCATCTCGTCGTCGTCCCGCTCGTCCCTAAAAGCGATCCCGATCTCACCCCTCCCCGCAGGAGCCAGCGCAGGCTCCGGGTTGGGAAATCCGCATTCGGCGACATCCTTTCTCTCGCCGAGAGACAACCCGTCCCCGAGCGGCGCGGCTCGCACCACGCAACGCGGCGCGCCCCCGCTGTGGTCCAAGTCGTTCCAGGCGAGCATCGCATTGCTCTCGACGACCGCTATCGCAGATCCAGACATGACGCCGCGACCGGAGATCCGTTTTTTTGACACGACCTTCATATCTTGCAGTGAAACCAATGCCATCTTCAGGCGCGATCTCTCGGACGCTCCCTCGTGCCAAACCGCAATCGCCTCTTCACCGCGAACCCCGACGTCTATGCCAGCGGCGAACACACCTGCCGAACCGAGACGAACCACGCGAATCGACTCGCCGCCTCCCTCGACCAGGGCCAGGTAAGCGCCTCCCGGACGGGTACCGTCCGGGCGTTCGATCATCGCCACGACCGCGCCCTGCTCGCCGGCCCCGCTGACGGCGAGGTTCTCGGCTCTGATCGAGGTGCCGGCCCCTCCCGGCCAGAAGGTCTTCGAGCCCGCGTCTCCGCCCTCGTCCGTCGGCGGCGGCTCGAATCGATCGATCCTGTGCGCCGGCCCCAGGGGCGCCGCATCCGCTCCGAGAAAAGCGCACCGCGTCACGCCCTCCACCGACCAGGCGGCCAGAAAACGTTCCGACGCAGTGCGAGCCAGAGCCACGGCATCCGCGGGCCGCAACGTCTCGTCCAGCACCGCCTCTCGCTCCATTCGGCAGCTCTGCTGCTCGCGGTTCGCACAGCAGGACGCCGTCAGCAGCAGTAAAAGTAGAAATGGCAAGGCATCGCGGCCGATCTCGCCCATCAGTCGCCGTCCAACACTCCCCGAGCCTTCAGTAGTCGCTTGAGATCGGCTAAGCGCTCGGTCAGATCGTCCGGCGCCTTGATCGGCTCGAAGCGGCTGGCCTCCCCTTCGCGCGGCACCAGCAGCCAGGCCGCCTCCACGCTGTCGGTCAGCTGACCGAGCAAGCGCTCGAACTGCACAGCCGCGCGCCCCTCGACCTTCTTCTCGACCGTGAACCAGTCCAGCTCCGGCGCAGAGCCCAGCGACTCGGAGGAAAACACGAAGCTGTTGGTGTTGAACACCGGAATCCGGTCGACGTCGAAATCGCGGGGCAAGCGAAACGCCTCGACGATGGTCAGCCGTCCGTCGACCAGAGCGGGAAAACCGCCGACGTCTCCGGAGCGCGTCTCGACCAGCTCAACCGACATCCCGCGGCCGCTTTCTAGATGCATGCCGATCACCACCGGATCGAGCGAAGCGCCGAGATTGTCGACATTGGAAACGGTCAGTATCCGCCCGCCTTGCTCGACGAAGCGCGCCAACTCGCCGCTGCGCCGCAACGCAAACGGGAGATCGCCGTGTCCCGGCGCGTGCAACGACGGCCGCCCGCTGGCGTCGAAAAAAAGCTCTCCTTCCGGCGTCAAACGCAGGGAAACCAGCTGGCAGAAAGATCGCACCTCGCAATCGAAGCTCAGGCCGGCCAGATGGTCGGCCGTCTCGCGCTCGGTGGCGAAGCTGTTCATCAGCAGCACCGGAACCCGGCCGCCGCCGGCCCGCGCGATCTGGGCGATCTTGAGGTCGAGAAACGAACGCCCCGCAACGGCCCGAACCACGCCCTTGACCACGCCCCCGAAGCGAGTCGCCATCCCGCCGTTGAGCACCACCGCTCCGACCTCTCCGGCCTCGATCGCTGCCTGCCCGCGCCTCTCGAAACGCTGCCAGTCGCCGCTGCCGGGCTCGGGATAACGGGTCAGCGCCTCGTCCGGCGGCAGATGCACCGGCCCCCCGAGCCGGTTCCGATCGGGATCCGCCCCGAAGCGGCGCACTCGCTCGGCGAGCTCGGAAAAAGGAATCGTGTCGAATCCGTGCTCGCCGAGCAGATCCCCGGTTTCGCCATCGAGCTGGCCGAGATCGATCATGTGTGGCTGCCCGATATCGAACCCGCCGGAACGCGGCGGGGCAGATGGAAAGGAAAAACGACGAGCCCTACTCTTTTTCGAAATCGAACTTCAGATCGTAGTGGCCTTCCACGGGCACGCCCGGAGGATCGGGAACCGCGATCGCCCCGGCCGCGTTGGAGACGCACTTCTTCATCTTCTTGTCCTTGATCGGGGTCCTCTCGACCTTGGCCTCGGTCACCTTCCCCGATTCCTCGTGGACGTCGAGCACCAGGTTCATCGGCCCTTTGACGTTGCGGTCGCGCTCGAGCGCCTGCTCGTAGCAGCTCTTGAAAGCGCCGCGCTTCGCTTCGAGCGCGGACTGGATCTGCCCCTCGGTCTTGGGGTTGAGCTCGGCTCCGCAGGCGACGGCGAACATTCCGAACGCCAGGCAAAGGGCTATCGCGAGCATCTTCTTGGCTGTCTTCATTGCTCCGCCCTCCTACTCGGCCTTCTCGGCCGGCTGCTTGACCTTCTGGTTCTTGGAGATGTCCTGGGCGAGGATGTTGAACTCCACGCGGCGGTTCTTCTCCTTGCCCTCGTCGGTATCGTTATCCGCGATCGGCCGCGACTCGCCGTATCCGACCGCCTCGAGCTTGCTCTTGTCGATGCCGGCCTTGGCCAGGAAATCCTTGACCGAGTTTGCGCGCTTCTGCGAGAGCTTCTTGTTGTACTTCTTGGAGCCGTCGCTGTCGGTGTGCCCCTCGATCTGGATCTTCTCGATTCCCGAGTTCTCCTTGATCACCGAGGCCACGTCCTCGAGCAGATCGTGCGACTCCATCTTGATGGAAGCCTTGTTGTAATCGAACATCACCTTCTCGGAGATCTCGATCTTCTTGCCCACCAGCTTGGCCTTGCGGATCTTGGGCTTCGGCTTGGGCGGCGGGGGCGGCGGCTCCGGTTGCTTGGCGGCAACCATAATGTCGTCCTTGCCCTTCAGCACGGCCTTGCCCTCGCTGTTCAGCTGCGCGCTGGCGCTGAAGCTGCAACCGAGCAAGCCCGCGCCGAGGAGGGCAATGCCCAGACAAGCCATGATCATCCGTGCTCTCATGTCATCCTCCCTCTTCGACATAGTTGATGAGCGTCAGCCGCTGGAGCTCGCCAATCCGGCTCCCACGACCCTTTCTCCTATCGATGGGTCAAACGGTCCAACAAAAAAGCCTTTTTGTCAAATGACATCTTGTTCTAGATTGTTGTGCAGGCAACGGGAGATTGAAGATGTTGATCGGGGCTCACCAATCCATTCGCGGGGGGATCCATCGCGCCGTGGCGCGAGCCTCCGACGACGCCTGCGAGTGCTTGCAGATCTTCACCAAGGCTCCCCAGGCCTGGCGCGAGCCGCGAATCGAGCCCGAGCAGGTCGAGCGCCTGCGCGAGGCCCGCGAGCGAACCGGTGTCGGGCCGCTGATCTCCCACGCCTCCTACCTGGTCAACACGTGCTCCGCAACGAAGCGCACCAGAGCCCGCAGCCTCGAAGCGCTGAAAAACGAGGCCGCGCGTTGCGATCTGCTCGGGGTCGAGCTGCTTGTCCTCCATGCCGGCTCTCCCGGCGAGCTGGGGGAAAGCGAGGGGATCCGCCTGGTCGCCGAGGCCGTCGCGGAGGCGGTGGACGCCAGCGAGCGCGTCACCCTGCTGGTGGAGAACACCGCCGGCCAGGGACGCAGCATCGGCCACCGCCTCGAGCAGCTCGCCGCCATCCTCGAAGCCTGCGATCGGCCGGACCGCACCGGGATCTGCCTCGACACCTGCCACGGATTCGCCGCCGGCTACGACGTGGGTGGAGAGTCCGAGAACGATCTGCTCGACGAGTCAGATCGCACAGTCGGCATCGATCGCGTCGGCGCGATGCATCTCAACGACTCCCGCGGCGCCCTGGGCTCCCGGGTCGACCGCCACGAGCGAATCGGACAGGGCCTGATCGGGATCGAAGCGTTCGAGCGGCTGGTAAACGATCCGCGCCTGGAGGGCGTGCCCGCCGTGCTCGAAACCCCGATCGAAAAGGACGAAACCTACCGCGAGGAGGTCGAGACGCTCGCCTCGCTGCGAGCGCCCCGCGCCCCCCGCTGAAGCGGATCGGACCAGCTCCGGCCCGTGCCGGCAGGGAGATCGGTCACTTCCGGCCTCCCTGGCGGGCTCGCCCCCCGAGCTCCAGCGGCAGCCCGCGCACGCGATCATCCAGCTCTCCGTCGCGGTAGGCCACGCGTCCGGCGACCAGCGTCGCCACCACCGTCGAGGAGAACTCGTGGCCGGCATAGGGCGACCAGCCGCACTTGTGCAGCACCTCCCGGCTCCGCGCCGTCCGGGAGCGTTCCGGATCGACCACTACCAGGTCCGCGAAGCAGCCCTCGCGCACGTAGCCGCGATCCTCGATCCCGAACAGGCGCGCCGGAGCGTGACAGGCCTTCTCCACCAGCCGCTCCAGGGAGATCATTCCCCGCCGCTGGAGGTCGATCAGCGCCGGCAGCGCGTGCTGCACCGAGGCGATCCCGGACGGCGCCGCCAGCGAGGCCCTTTGCTTGTCCTCCACCGGGTGCGGCGCGTGATCCGTCGAGACGGTGTCGATCCGATCCGCGGCCAGCGCCTTTCGCAGAGCGTCCCGATCAGCCCGGGTCTTGATCGCCGGGTTGCACTTGATCAGGGTCCCCAGCCGCTCGTAGTCCTCGTCGCAGAACCAGAGGTGGTGCACGCACGCCTCGGCGGTCACGAGCTTGTCGTCCGGCGCGCCGTCCTCGAGCAGCTCCAGCTCGCGTGCGCTGGAAAGGTGCAGGATGTGGAGTCTGGTGCCGTGCCTGCGCGCCAGCTCCACGGCGCGCGACGAAGAGAGGTGGCAGGCCTCGGCCGAACGGATCTCGGCGTGGCAGGCGAGCGGCGGATCGTCGCCCAGCCGACGCCTGCATTCGGCCTCGTTGCGCTCGATCGTGGGCGTGTCCTCGCAGTGGGCCACCACGATCAACGGCGAGCCGCGGAAGATCTCCTCGAGCGTCCGCTGCCGCCGCACGACGAGGTTTCCGGTCGAAGCTCCGAAGAACACCTTGATTCCGCAGACGTGTCTCGGGTCGGCGGCGAGCAGCTCTTCGAGGTTGTCGTCGCTGGCGCCCAGGTAGAAGGCGTAGTTCGCCATCGAGTCGCGCGCGGCGATGCTCAGCTTCTCCTCCAGCCGGGCGCGCGTCGTGGTCGGCGGCGAGGTGTTGGGCATCTCCAGGTAGCTGGTGATCCCGCCGGCCACCGCGGCGCGCGACTCGCTGCGGATGTCGGCCGCGCGCTCGGCCCCCGGCTGTCGAAAGTGCACGTGCGTGTCGATCATCCCCGGCAGCAGGTACGCGCCCTCGGCGTCGATCACCTCGTCGGCCGCACGCCCCGACAGATCATCTCCGATCGCCTCGATGCGGCGCCCGCACACCAGCACGTCGCCCTCCGCGATCGCGCCGTCGCCGACGATCCTGGCGTTGACTATCTTGATGCTCGAAGGCATCCCGATCTCCTCTCGTCAGCGCTGGCAGCGCGGGCAGAAGAACGTCGCGCGCTGCCGCTGGACGATCCGTCGCACCGTGCCCGGACACCCGCGACGCCTGCACGGCTCCCCCTCTCGTCCGTATACCGCCAGCCGCTGCGCGTGTCCGCCCTCTTCCCCGTTGGAATCCCGGTAGTCCGAGAAGGTGGTGCCGCAGTCCTCGATCGCCTGCTCGAGCACCGCGCGAATCGACTCTAGCAGCCCTCTCGACTCGCCGGCGTCGATTCCGCCCGCCGGGCGGCGCGGATCGAGCCGGGCCAGATGACAGATCTCGGCGGCGTAGATGTTTCCGATTCCTCCCAGCCGGTCCTGTCGCATCAGCCAGGGTTTGAGCGGCGCAGGGCTGCCGTCGATCAGCGAGCGCAGCGCCTGCGCGTCGAGCCGGGGATCGAGCGGATCGACCGCGGCCCGCTCCAGAGCGCCAACGTCGCCGCAAATCCGCATCGTGCCGAAGCGGCGCGTGTCGACGAACAGCACCCGACCGCAATCGAGGCGCAGCACGGCACGCAGGTGGCGCACCTCGCCGATTCGGCCGCGGCGGAAGAGCAACCGACCGGTCATCCGCAGGTGGACCACCAGGTGCAGATCCGCCGAGCGCCGGCGGGGTCGCGCCAGGTCGAAGACCACCCGCTTTCCCACTCGGCGCACGCCCAGCACGCGGGTTGCGGCCGCCGCGCTCGACTCCAGCTCGTCGAGCTTTTCGTCGATCACCTCGATTGCGAGCAGGCGGCGCCCGGCCACGGCCGCGTCGAGCTGGCGGACCACCGTCTCCACTTCGGGAAGCTCGGGCATGTAGAAAAGCTACACCGGCATCGCCGCCGCGCCAATGGCCGAGGCCGGTTACTCGACGATTTCGTCCGCTCCCAGGTCCGGCGCGGGATCGCGCTGCTCGCCGTCGATGTCGCCATCTACTTCTTCCAGCGTCTCACCCTGGTCGATCGCTCCGGCGGCGGCAGAGGTCAGGTGCAGGTCGCCGGACTCGGGGTCGACGAACCAGTCGGCGGCCGCCGCGGTTTCGTTGCCGCTCATCTCGGCCGCGGCCCCGTCGCGGTTGATCACGTCCAGGTTGGTCAGGTTCTGGGCGAACGTCCCGCCGGCGTCAGAGTAGCGCGCCTCGATTGCCCAGCTCACGTCGGTCGGCCCCTCGAGAAAGACGGTGTTGTGCGCCACCAGGAAACCGTCGGCGTGCGTCATCTCGATTCCGACGTCTCCCCACAGCGAGCGGTAGACGAAGTTGTTCCTCACCACGCCTCCGAAGTGATCGGTCTGGTCGTGGGAGGAGTTGCCGAATGCTATCCCGCCGCTGCCGTCGATGATCCGGTTGCGCTCCACGACCGTGCCCGACGACTCGGACCAGAACAGAATCGTCGGCACGTACTCGGCCGGGTTTCCGCGGATGCGGCGGAAGGTGTTGTCGCGCACCAGCCAGTCATGGGCCAGGTGCGCGGAGATCCCGTTGGTGTACCAGGTGGGCGCCGTGTCGCTGTACTCCAAAAGCGAGCAGGCCAGCGTTCCGTCGTCGCTGCCGTCTCCCACCGGGTTGACCTTGACCAGCTGATAGCCGGTGTCGACGATGTGGAGCCGGTAGAGCATCGGTCGGTCCACTCCCTGGACCGAGATTCCGTGCTCGTCGGCGTTGCGGATCGTGAGCTCCGCGATCGTTGTGTCGTCCCGGGCGACCAGCACGCCGTGGATCGAGCTCGAGGTCAGCATTCCGCCGAAATCGAGCACCACGTCGTCCGGATCTCCGGTTCCGCCGCGCAGCGCGACCCCCGGCTCGCCGAACGAGATCGCGCTGTCCATCTCGTATGTCCCCGCCTCGATCATCAGAGTCGCTCCGCTGGAAACCGAGGCCGCCTGCTCCAGGATCTGGGCTTCGTCCGAGACCCAGACCACATCGCCTTCGGGCTCGCCGAGCGGCGGGCAGTGATCGCCGTCCGCGTCGGTGTCTCCGTCGGTATCGACGTCACCGTCGGCATCGGTGTCCGCGTCGGTATCGGTGTCCGCGTCGGCGTCGGTGTCCGCGTCGGCGTCCGATCCCCCTGCGTCGACATCAGTGCCGACGGTATCGCCTCCGCCCCCGCCGCAGGCCGCCGCCTGTAGGAGCAGGAACAGGGCCGCCGCCGTGCCAGCATGCCGTTTCATGCAAACCCCTCTCTTTTGCCTGTTTTCCCAACGCGAACATCGTCTCATCTTCCGGGCCGAGCAGTCCACGGTTGTATGCTATCCTTTTCTCATGAAGCTGGTTCCGATATCTCTAGTGCTGTCGATCTCGGCCGCGGCCGTCTGCGGTTGCTGGCGAGGCGCGGGGCTCGGCGGCCAAGGCGGAAACGACGGCGACACCTCCGGCGACACCGACAGCTGGCCCGGGACCGACGGCGAGGACGTGCTGGTCCCGGTGGAGGAAGGCCTGCTGGATTCCTCCTCGAACCTCGTCTGGCAGAATCCCCCGCTCTTCGATCTGCTGCCGTGGAAGGACGCCGACCAGTACTGCGAGGACCTGGTCGCCGGCGGAAAGGACGACTGGCGGCTGCCCGACATCGACGAGCTCAAGACCTTGATCCGCGGTTGCGACACCGCCCAGTGCGACGTCACCGATCCCGGCTGTCTCCAGCTGTCGTGCAAGGACTCGGACCCCGACTGCGACTGGTGCGTCTACGGCGCCGGCCCCGGCGGCTGCTACTGGCACCCCGCGCTGCAGGGATGGTGCGAGGTCTACTGGTCCTCGTCGCCCTCCCCGCCCCAGGGCGAGCTGTACTGGCACGTCTCCTACCTGACCGGAGGGCTGAGCGCCGAGGACCGGATGTACACAAACGCGGTGCGCTGCGTTCGCTGACCGGCCTCGCCACAAGGGGCCATCTTTCCGCCGGCCCTCACTCCTCCGACGTCTCGCCCAGGATCTCCAGCTCCACGGGGCCGCCCTCTCCCTCGCGCCGCTGTCCGTGACCCACGGCCACGAGCCGATCCGGATCGACGCCGTTTTCCACCAGGTAGCGCAGTAGCTCCAGGGCGCGCCTCTCCGCCAGGTGGCGCTTGCGCTGGAATCGACCCGGTCCGCCGGCGTAGACTCCGATCCGGACTCTGATCTGCGGGTGCTCCCCGAGAGCGTCGGCCACCGCGTCGAGCACGCGCCGCGAGCGCGGCCGGATTCGCTCGGTCTTGCCGCGGAAACGGACCGGCTCGAGCAGCTCGATGCGATCGGAGCGCACGATCACCAGCTCGTCGCCCTCGTCGGGAAAACCGTCGCCGTCCATCAAGCCGTTGTCGGTCTCCGGCTCTCCGTCGTACAGATCGTCGGCGGCGGCCACGCCCTCGCCGTCGTTTTCCGGGTCCGGGCAGCCGTCCCCGTCCTCGAACCCGTCGACGTCCTCCGCCTCGTCCGGGCAGCGATCCCCCGAGTCCATCAGGCCGTCGCCGTCGTTGTCGCGGTCCGGGCAGCCGTCCCCGTCCTCGAACCCGTCGACGTCCTCGGCCTCGTCCGGGCAGCGATCCCCGGAGTCCATCAGCCCATCGCCGTCGTTGTCGCGATCCGGGCAGCCGTCCCCGTCCTCGAACCCGTCCACGTCCTCCGCCTCGTCCGGGCACTCGTCCGCCTCGCCGGCGATTCCGTCCCCGTCGGAATCCTCGGCGCCCGGAGCCGATCGCCAGGCCACGCCTCCGAAGACCCTCGCCAGCGGCGATCCCACGCCGCTGACCAGGCCGGCTCCGCCGCCCACGGTCAGCCACACGCCCGGTCCCACCGCGATTCGCACCGCGGCGTCGGCCTCCAGCGGCGCCTCGGCCGAGTCGCCGTCGAATCCGGTCTCTCCCAGCAGCTCCACCACGCCGCGCACGCGCTCGGAGAAGAGCACCTCGACCGCGGCGCCGTAGGTCAGGCGGGGGCCGATCTCGGCCATCGCGATCTCGCGCCGGCGCCGGATCAGGTAACCCGCGTCCAAGCCGAAGCGCACGCGGTCCAGGTCCACGCCGAAGGCCAGCTTGGGCTCGGCGGTTGCGAACGAATCGCCCAGGTAGGAGCTCTCGCTGACCGCCCGTCCCAGCGGCAGGCCGACCACCGGCACCAGCGCCAGGCCGATCAGGTCGCTTTCGCCGCCGAACGCACCGATCAGGTCGAGCTTGAGGTGGAGGCGCACGTCGCCCAGGCCGCCCGCGACGTCCGGAGCCCCGATCTCGTCGCCGCTGGCCGGATCGCGGGCGTCGCTGCCGCTCTGGTAGAGCACGGCCGGCAGCGCCAGGCCGGCTTCGAAGACGCCGTAGAGGCCCAGCGCCGCGCTCAGCTCCAGCGAGGTGTGGTGCTCGACCAGCGGTGTCTCGCCGCCGGACCAGCTCGCGCAGCTGTCACCGTCGGCGCGCTCGCAGTCTCGCACCACCAGCGGGCTGTGCTGGTAGATCAGCAGCCCGCCCGCGCCGCCGGAAAGGCCGTCGGGAACGCGCGAGCCCTCCACGGTGAGAAAGCTCCCGCTGCCCGGAGCGCCCTGGAAGCCCTGGACGGAAAAACCCCGCCCCTCGTCCGCCGCGGCCGCGGCGACCGCTGTCACCGCGCCGCACAGCGCGACGCTTGCGACCCAACCTCTCATCTCTCGCTCCGTTTCGCCGTGATCGGAACAACGGGCCTTTCCTCGGCAAAGAGCCCGCCGCGAAGGCACCGTACCCCGAAGGCTACGAGTCGTTTCGGATGTTTGTCAATCGTTCGGCGGAAAACCACCGTCCGGTTTTTTTTAGAACACCGATTGCCCGCAGGCTCGCGATCGCCTACAAACTCCGCGTCGTTTCGCACAGTTGTCGAAACTTTTTTTCAAAGGAGTACGACATGGCCAAGAGCAAAAAGGCAGCGCCCGAGTACAGAATCGAAAAAAAGCGCAACGGCCGCTACGCCGTGATCGGCAAGGACGGGAAGTACATCCGCGGAGAAGACAAGGTGAAAATCCTGGCCGGGGAGAAGCTGATCAAGCTCCCGCCCAAGAAGAAGAAGGCCGAAAAGCCCGAAGAAGACAAGAGCGAGTAGCTCGCCCGCGTTACCGCCGGTAGGGATTCGCTACGTCGTCGAGCAGAACCGCGAGATCCGGACACGCTCGACACAGCTCGCGATCTCCGCTCACGAGCGATACCGACAGCCTGCCCGACGCGCAGACGAACCGGGCGTCACGTTCTTTCGAACGCGGCTCGCAGGCGGGCGTCGGCCGTGATCAGGTTCGCGTCTCCGTTTACCGCGGCCGAGAGAAACAAGGCATCGTATGCGGTTAGTGAATGATCCCTGGAAAGGGAGATGGCGTCGGGCAAGAGAGCCCGATGTCCGAGCGCCTCGATCGGAAGGTCGAGAATGGCTTCCATTATCAGGTTCGTCTCCTCCCGGTTCAAAATGCCTCGCATTTCTTTTTTCAAGAGCACCTGTGCCGCTTCGACGAAGATCAGCTCCGGGGCCATCAGGACGCCGTCTCCGCGCCAAGCGCTCTCCACGGCAGCCTCCAGATCCCGAGGAAGCGGACCGTCGGGCACGTAGAGACGAACCAGCGCCGACGTGTCGACGACCGCGACGCTCACCGCGTGCGCTCCTCGCGGATCTCCTCGACAGTGTCTCCGAGCTCTCGACCCTCGAGGCGACGTCGCCAAGACGCCGCGAGCTCGGTAGGTGAATCTCCGTGAAGACGGCGGGCGCGTTCGAGCAACACGATGACCTGTTGCTGGATGCTGCGATGGTTGCGCCTCGCCAGATCGACAATCGCGCGGTGCAGATCCTCGGGTACGTTGCGAATTGTCATGTTCTTCATCGCAATCCTCTTGATATCATTATGCAGTCATTGCACTTTGGAGTCAAACAGGACGACCTGTCGGATGCTCAGAGCCCCGGCTTCCCGGCTTCCAGGCTTGGTCGGACAGATCCTTCCTCTTCCGCCGCTCTGGCGTCGCGATTCCGGCCGCGTCGCCGGCGACGGATCAGTCGGCGCTCGGGTTTCCCTTCCACACGGCTCGCCCGACCCACAACACGGCAATGACGTCGGCCACCAGGGCCCCGATGATGAACGAGATCCAGATCCACTCCGGCGGCGCCTCGCCCAGGTAGACTCCGGCGTAGGCCAGCGGAATCGAGATCCCCAGCACGCGCAGCGAGGTGATCGCCAGCGTGGGCATCCCGCGGCCCAGCCCCTGGAGGATGCGCCCCGAGGTCATCCCGACCGACATCAAGGGATAGACGAACACGGCGTAGGCCAGGTAGGTGGTCCCGACCGACAGCGCCTCGGCGTCGTCGGTGAACAGCCCCACGATCGACCCGGAGGCCAGGTAGGCGCCCACTCCCAGCAGCGAGGCCGCGGCCAGCGCCCAGCCGTAGGTGTAGAGCGTGGTGCGGCGCACCAAATCCGCGCGGCCGGCGCCGCTGAAGATGCCGACCACGGTCACCGCGGCCGTGGAGAGGCCCAGCACCGGCAGCGCCACGATCATGTCGACCTTGTTGCCCGCGCCGTAGCCGGCCACGGTGCGCTGTCCGAACTCGGACAGCACCCGGTTGTTGAGCGCCATCCCGACCGCCATCACCAGGTGCCCGGCCGTGGCCGGCAGCCCCAGCGAGACCACCGCTTTCGTCACTTCGCGCCGCGGCAGCACGGCCGCGAGGCGAAAGCGCGCGACCGTTCTGCGGCGAATCAGCGCCACGTAGACGAACAGCGAAAGCGCGAACAGCTGCGCTGCGGCGGTGGCGTAGGCCGCGCCGCGAATGCCCAACCCCAGGGAGAAGATAAACAACGGATCGAGCAACAGGTTGACCAGCGTGCCGGCGACCATGATCACCATCGGCGTGCGCGCGTCTCCCTCGCCGGCCAGCACCGAGCGAATCGCGGCGGTGACGAAGAACAGCGGAACGACGAAGCAGATCGGCTCGAAGTACTCCCAGGCCAGCTCGGCGGCGAGCCCCTCGGCGCCCAGCAACGGCAGGAAGGACCGCCCTCCGGCCAGCCCGACCGCGGCCAGCGAGACGCCCACGATCAGCCCCAGGCCCAGCCCGCCGGAGGCGACCGCCTCGGCGCCTCGCCGGTCGCGCCGCCCGAAAGCCCTGGCCACCAGCGCCGTGACTCCGGTCGCCAGGCCGTTGGTCAGCGAGATCGCGACGAAGAACAGCGCGCCGACGTAGGTCGCAGCGGCCAGCGCCTCGTGGCCCAGCTGTCCGATGAAGGCGGCGTCGACCACCGCGTAGACCGCGTGCACGGTGAAGCCGACCATCATCGGCGCGGCCACGATCCAGACCGCGCGGTGGGGACGCCTCACGAACTCGTCGACGCGATCGCGCCCGCCTCCGCCCCCGCTCTTCGCCGAAGGGGAAGGCTCAGTCATCTCCGCGGCCGATCACCGCGCAGACGTTGCACCCGCCGAAGCCGAAGGAGTTGGCCAGCACCCGCCGCTGCTCCATCTCGCGGGCGCCCTCGGCCACGGCGTCGACCTCGCCGGCCGGCTCGGGGTCGTAGTTGATCGTGGGCAGCAGCGTGCCGCGGCGCATGCCCTCGATCGCGAGGATGATCTCGATCGAGCTGGAGGCGCCCATCGTGTGACCGATCTGGGACTTGTTGGCCGAGACCGGCAGGCGGAAATCCTCGCCGAACACGCGGCGCAGCGCCTCGATCTCGGTGGCGTCCCCTGCCCGGGTGGAGGCCGCGTGCGCGTTGATCGCATCGATTTCGCCGGGATCGACGCCGGCGTCGGCGAGCGTCTCCTCGATGCAGGTTACGATCGTGGACAGGTAAGGCGCCACGTAGTGCTTCGCGTCCGAGGTCATACCCACGCCCTCGACCACGGCTCGCACCGGCAGGCCGGCCCGGTCGGCCCAGCCGCGCGTGGTCGCGATCAGCGCGGCGCAGCCCTCCGAGACGACGAATCCCTTGCGGTCCCGCGACATCGGCCGCGAGGCCTTGCTCGGATCCTCTAGCGCGCGGTCGTCCGGCTTGCGGCTCTGGAACGCGCCGTTCATCGAGGCGAACGAGGCCAGCAGGGAGCGCAGCACGGGAAAGTCGCAGGCGCCGGTGATCACCGCGTCGGCCCTCTCGCAGCGCAGCAGCATCGCCGCGCTGGCCAGCGAGGCCGCACCGGTGGCGCAGGCGGCCACCGGGCTGAAGATCGGCCCCCTGGCTCCGGTGTGAATCGAGACCTTGCCGCCCACCAGGTTGAGACAACCGTTGGGATTGGTGAACGGGTGCGGCGTCTCGCCGGCTCCGACCCTGGTCTCGGCGCGGATCATCGCGTCCAGCCCGCCGATCGCCGAGGAGAAGGTGATCGCCACGCGCGGCGCCCGCTGTGCGGTGATCTCCAAATTGGCGTGCTCGAGCGCGCGCTCGGCCACGGCCATCGAGTGGAAGATCACCGGCGAAAACCAGTTGGCCTCCGCGCGCTCGCTCCAGAAGCCGAAGCCGCTGAAGTCGACGGGCGGTACCTCGCCGGAGACGCGCACCGGGTAGCCCTCGGGAGGATCGAAGCGGCCGACCCAGTCGACCCCGGAGCGTCCGGCGGCGAACGCCTCCCACTGCTTCTCCAGATCCTCTCCCAGCGGAGTGATCATGTCGTAGCCGCACACGACGATGTCGTCGGCGGCTCGCTCTGTCGGCATCGAGACCCTCCTACCAGGGGATGTACTCGTAGAGCTTGGCGAACATGTGCGTCACGTCCACCCAGTTGGCGAAATCCTCCGGCGAGCCCATGTGCTCGCGCTTGTTGACCATGATCCACGACATCGTCGCCGCGCCGTCGTGACAGGTGGAGCAGTCGCGCGTGACCGAGGTGCAGCAGCGGTGGATCGTGCGCAGATCCGAGGCGTAGGAGTTGAAGCCCATCAGCCGCTTCGGCCTGGGCTCGCGGTCGTCGACGGCGTCCGAGACGGAGGGGCACTCCGGCCAGCCGAAGCGGCGGCCCAGCATCTTCTGCGTGGTCAGCACCTGGTGGTAGTACTTGGAGGAGACCACCACGTGGGGATACGTCTCGAGCATGCGGTCCATCTCGTCGCGGACCTTGCGGTAGAGGTCGTCGCTCCAATCCATCCCCTCGACGTTCGAGTCGTTGGAGAACAGCTGGTAGTGGACCCGCAGGCCGGCCTCCTCGATCTTGCGCGTCACGCTCTCCATCTTGTCTATGGTCTGAGGAGTGATCGTGTACAGGTAGTAGGTGTTGTCGTCTCCGCGGTAGTGCTCGAGCGAGATGCCGAAGGTGTTCTTGCCCCGCAGCCGGATCTCGTCCTCCTCGTCGCCCCACAGCGAGATCCCGATCCGCATCTCGGGGTAGCGCTCGCGCGGAATGCGACGCACGCCGTTGGTCGCCGACGAGCACTTGACGTTATCGTACCAGACGTCGAGCCGGTCCAGCGACAGCGAAGGCTCGCCGCCGATCAGGATCGCGTAGTTGACTCCGCGCTCCTTCTCCCGCTCGACGAACTCCTTGATCACGCCGAGATCGGCGACGTCGTCCACCAGGTTCTGGCCGCTCGAGTAGTAGAAGCAGCCCTTGCAGCGCAGGTTGCAGGTGTTGTTCACGTCGTAGATGGAAGAGCGCATTCCGCCCCGCCCCACCATGTTCTTGATATCCCGGTACTTGCGCTCGGTCTCTTCGTCCCGGATCAGATCCTTGATCGTCAGCACTTCAACCGCTCCTCGCCGATCGTCGCCGACGCGCGCGGCGCCGCCGGCGACTCGGAAAAACGTGATCAAGTATAGAGGTTGGCTCCTTTTTCGTAGCCCTGCACCCAGACCGCCAGATAGGTATCGACGTAGTCGAGCCACTTGCAAAACTCCAGCTCGCTGTCCACGTGCTGCGCCATCCTGGCGGTCACGATCGCCGATCCGGAGGCGTAGTGCCGGCACTCATCGCAGTCGGTGTCGGGAACGCAGCAGGCGGCGGAGCGATCCCAGCTCAAGTCGGACCGGTACTGCCTGAAGCTGCGCCCCAGCCCCAGCTTGGTGTCCGGGTTGACCCGCGGGTAGGGACACTTGAAACGCCGGTGCAGGGAGCGCTCGGGATCGGTGTGCACCTCGGCGTTGTAGCGCGAGTACAGGACGCTTTCGGGGTAGCGATCCAGCATCTCGAGCATCTTGTCGTGGCAGCGGTGGAACGAGCCGGCGTCCATCTTCAGCTCGCCCTCGTAGCCCTCGGTGGGAGAGAAGACGTTGAAAGTAAGACGACCGCCGCGGTCCGCGATCCGCTCGGCCTCGCTGTCGACCTGGTCGATGTTGCGCCGCGTGAAGGTGTAGACGAAGACCGCCCGCTCGTCGCCGTCGAAGCAACTCAGCTGCCGCTCCAGGCAGGGACGACCCCTGAAACGCCGCGACTCCTCGTCGTCGCCCCAGACCGAGATGTGAACGCGGTAGCGGATGTCGTCGGGAAACGGCCTGAGGCCGTTGCTGGCGATGCACCCCAGCGGAATCACCTCGTGGCAGACCCGGCACAGATCCGGGACCAGGCCGGGCTCGGCGCCGGCCAGCACGACGAAAGTGATCCCCCGCTCCTTCTCGGCCTCGAGCAGCCTCCGCCACGCCTCCGGATCGGTCTCGTCCTCGGTGTGCTGCTTGTCCCCCTGGTAGTAGTAGCACCCCTCGCAGCGAAGGTTGCAGCGGCTGGTCATGTCGTAGGTGGATTCCCTGAGGAAGAAGTACTTCCGCACGCGGTTCCAGCGCTGCTCGATCTCGGGGTTCGATAGGATCTGCTTGAAGGTGGTGCCCACGGCCGGCTAGTCCTTCTTCTTCTCGATGTACTCCACGATCTTGGCCAGGGTCGTCAGCTGCGGGAAATCCTCTTCGTCGATCTTGACTCCGAACTCGTCCTGCAGCACGACCACGATCGTGGTCAGCTCCATGCTGTCTATACCCAGATCCTCGATCAGATCGAGATTCCGATCGAAGGTCTCGGGCGTGACGTCCGGAAGCTTGAGCTCGTTGATGACTATCTCGGCTATCCTCTTCTCCATCTGATCATCCTCGCGACTCGGTGGCCTTTTCCTGCCGTTCTCGCTGCGGCGAAGGCGGAAGCTAACATATCAATTACGCCAGCGGCAACGGTTCGTTGCACAGCTTCGTTATACAATCATTTTTCGTCATCGAGCACCTCCGAACGACAGCCAGCCCCGGGACCCGCGACGCTCGATGCTCGCCCCTCGTTCGGCGGAGGGAGCGAGCAGCCCCTCGAAGAAACGATCGAGCCTTTTGCCGCGCGGGAGGCGGGTCTGGTAGCGCACGATCCGATTCTGTGTCAGGAGTGGAATCAGCTCCACCGCTCGTATCTGTCCGTGCTCGAGGTGCAGCGCAGCGCCCATCCCGAAGCGCATCGTCTTGCGCCCCAACGTTCCGAAGGCGTAGTTGCCGATGCTGTAGATGATCGGACGGCCGTCGTGAATTCCCACCGGCTGGTACTGGTGCGGATGGTGGCCGATCACAGCGTCGGCTCCCAGCTCGACGCAGGCGCGGCCCAGCGTCTCCTGGAAGCGGCTGATCGGTTTGTAGTTGCGACCCCAGTGCACCGCGACCACCACCGCGTCGGAGCTGCGGCGCATCCGCTCGATGTCCTCGGCCAGATCGGAGTAGCGCAGCCGCGCCACCCCGGACCAGCTGCGGAACGGAGTGTCCAGCGCGTAGGCCATGTCCCTGAAACGCCAGTGATCCTTGTTCTGCATGTACGACAGGAGACCCAGCCGCCCTCCCGCCGTTTCGAGCACCAGCCCCCGGCGCGCCCGGCGCTCCGAGAGCCCCGCGCCGAGGTGCGCGGTCCCGTTCTCGGACAGGTGGCGCAGCGTGTCGGCCAGCCCCCGGCGCCCGTAGTCGTGGGTGTGGTTGTTGGCCAGCGTGACCACGTCTATCCCGGCGCGCCGCATCGCCGGCACCGCCTCCGGGTCGACCTTGTAGACCCACTTCTTGGGCACCGGCCAGGGATCATCGCTGGCGGTGACCGGCGACTCCAGGTTGGCCACAACCGCGTCGTAGCCGGCCAGCAACGCGCGCGTCTTCTGATACGGATATCCCCAGCCGTGCTTTTTCAACAACGGCAATGCGTGATCGGTGGGCGCGAAGTCGCCGAGGAACAGCACCCTGCCGGACTGCCCGCCGCTCAGAGACGGGAACTGGAGCACTTCGGGGCTTGGAACATCGACGTCGGGATCGTAGTAGGTCCAGTAGGCGTACCAGCCGCCCAGCAGCAGAGCCAGACCGGCGATTGCGCCGGCGGCCACCCGAAGCAGGGAAACGGCGCGAGACATGGCTCCCCTCATACCACGTCCCCGCCCCTTTGCCAGCGCGAGGCCGCCCGGGCCGGCGCGATCCTACGAGGCGCCGCCGACGCAGCCGTCCAGCCAGTCTATCTCCGCGGCGCAGTAGTGGCTGACCTCCTGCCAGTCGGCGCAGTGCAGGTGGCTGATGCAGCTCAGGTAGTCCCTGAACGGCCCTCGGCAACCGATGCTCTCGTAGCGCTCCATCGAGTCGTCGCACTCGCGGATGCACTCGCCCGAGCTCATCATCTGGTGGCTCGCCTCGGCGCACTCCAGGGCCGCCGAGCAGTACTCCTCGCAATGATCCACGTCCTGATCGCTGCAGGCCGCTCCCAGGCAGACCGCCACCAGGGCCGGCCAGATCGCGCGCCGTATCGCGTCGCTGTCTTTCATATCGTCGTCTCCCGCGCTCGTCGTCGGACGGGCAGGCGCAATCACGCGCTGTCCGTGTCGGTGTCCGTATCGGTGTCCGTATCCGTATCGGTGTCCGTATCCGTATCGGTGTCCGTATCCGTATCGGTGTCGCCTCCGTCCGGGCCTCCGTCCGGACCGGCGTCGGGATCATCCGGGTCGAGCAGGTCCCCCACGTACCAGAGACGCACGAAGTGATCGTCGGCCCCGGTGGCCAGCAGCTCCCCGTTCGCCGAGAACTCCAGCGAGTTGATCGCCCCGCCGTGACCGTCGAGCGTCTCGAGCAGAGTCGAGTTCCAGGTTCGCACCAGGTAGACGAGATGCGACTCCCCGGCCGCGGCCAGCAGCGAGCCGTCGGGCGAGTAGGCCACGTCCCCGAGCGGCCTCGCTCCCAGATCCAGCGTCACGTCCAGCTCGCCGTCCGCCAGGCTCCAGACGCGAACCAGCCCGGCGTGGCCGGAGAAGCCCGGACCGGAGTCGTCGCCCGCCGACGCCAGGAGCGCGCCGTCCGGAGAGAAGGCGAGCGCCTCGGGCGTGTGATCCTCGACGATCAGCTCGAAGAGCAGCTCGCGGTCCTGGTAGGACCAGAGCCTGACCGCGCCGTCCGTGGAGGCGGCGGCGAACAGCTCGCCGTCGGCGGAGAAGGCCACGTCCCTGACCGAGACGAGCGACAGGTCGAACGAGAACGTCTGCTGGCCCACCAGCGAGTTCAGCAGCGCCACGTTTCCCGGCCCGAAGTCCCAGCCGGATCCGACCGCGATCTCGCTGCCGAAGACGGGCGAGTACTTCAGCGCGTTGACCGGAGCGTCGATCCCGACCACCTCGACGGTGCCCAGCCCCACCACGACGTCCCAGATACGGACGACGCCGCCCGGACCGAAGCGATAGTTTCCGCCGGCGACGCGCGTCCCGTCCGGCGAGAAGTCGACCGTGCGGAACCCGGTCCCGCGGCCGTGGAACGGGCTGGACGGATGCTCGAACGGAACCGCCACCACCGCGTTGGGCCGATCGTAGTCCAGGTCGAGATCGCTGATATCGAGCAGCCTGACGGTGTCGTCCTCGCTGGCCGAGGCCAGCAGATCGCCGCTCGGCGAGAAGGCCACGCAAGTAACCGGTCCGCCGTGCAGCTTGCTCGCCGCCACCTCGCGCTCGTCCTGCTCGGGCAGGCACGAGCCCAGCACGACCGCGAGCGCCAGCGAGGCCAGGCCGCGAGCCTCGATGCCGCGACCCGGGCCGAGACCCGATTTTTTTCCACGCATCGGTTTTTCCTCCCTCAACGGGCAAGCCTAATATACAACAAGCATTCCAATTTTTTCTCTAAACCGGCAACGTTCCGATATCGCAACCTTTTTCCCCTATGCTCCGCCGCGGACGGTGTGAATTGGGCGCCACACTCGAGCCGCAAGCAGAGCAAAACCTGTCCGGATCATTGACTCCCGACCCGCTCGAGAAGAGATTCTAGACATGAATCGCCAGCGACCCACGCCTTTCGAGATGGAGGTCGATGCCGAGGCCGCGGGAGAGCGCCTGGACGCTTTCCTCGCGGAGCGCCTGCCCGGGCTGGGCCGCCGCGGCGCGCGACGGATAGTCGAGTCCGAGCGCGTGCTGGTCGACGGCGCGGCCGCGCGCAAGAGCCGGCTCCTGTCCTGCGGACAGATCGTGACCCTGCTCGATCCGCCTCCGCAACCCGACTGGAACGCCCGCCCCGACCCGGGGATACCGCTGAAGGTGCTCCACGAGGACCGCCGGCTGGTGGCGGTCGAAAAGCCGGCCGGCATTGCGACCGTCCCGCTCGGCCCGAGAGAGGGGGGAACCCTGGCCGGCGCCCTGGCCGCGCGCTGGCCGGAGTGCGCCTCGCTGGGAAGATCGCGGGGCGACTCCGGCCTGCTGCAGCGGCTCGACACCGGCACCTCGGGGGTCGTGCTGGCCGCGCGCACGCCGGAAGCCTTCTCGGCGCTGCTCGACGTGCAGCGGGCCGGCGGGCTGGAGAAGAGCTACCTGGCCCTGGTAGCGGGCGAGCCCTCCTCCCTGCCGTCGCTGATCGACGCCCCGCTCGCCGCGAGCGGAGAGGGCGGGCGCCGCGTGCGAGCCGACGAGCGCGGAGAGCCGGCCCGCACCGAGCTGTCGATCGTCGAGCGCCGCGGCCGCTGGCTGCTGGTCGAGGCCGTGATCCGCCGCGGAATCCGCCACCAGATCCGCGCCCACCTGGCCGCAGCCGGCCTGCCGATCGCCCAAGACCGGCTCTACGGAGGCCCGGAAGCGCCCGCGCTGGAAAGACCGTTCCTCCACGCCCGCAGAATCCGTGCCGCGCGGCTGCCCTGGGGAGGGAATCTGGACATCGAGTGCGGCCTGCCCGCCGACCTGGCGAACGTTCTTCGCCTGTTGATTGATTAGCGAGATCAGAGCTGGCCTGGTTGTTCTGAAGAGGCGAACGACATTCTCGCCGCCAAGGTGCGGGTGCTGGACTGCGTTTCGGGCTCGCCGCCCAACGGGCTCGGCCCGGGCGAGCTCTGCCCAGATAGCACGACTCCTCGGCTCCGGTGCCGGCCAACTCCATCTACGAGCTGAGCGTGCACGTGAGGCAAAGCGCCCGCATCACCATCACGGTTGGGGTGCTGGGAGCGTCCATCATGTTGAGCCTTGGAGTCTTTTGACCTATAATATGTGATTTCAAAGAGATTTCCCAAGAAGGCAGTGAACATATGACCGAAGACATCCTGACCATCCGGGACGTTGCCGAGTACCTCAAGGTCACCGAGAAGACCGTCTATGGGCTCGCCCAGAAACGCAAGATCCTCTGCTTCCTCGAAGGTTCGGATCGTGGTGGAGTGACATGGCGAATCATTCGTTGAACACGCTCGCTCACGGAGGTCTCCATGGCTAAGCCGCTACAGCCTTTGTTCGAGAGCGTCACGCTCGAGGGATTCCTGTCCTTCGCCTATGCGCCTTGCGGGCTCAGCGAGATGCCATTGAAGAAGCTCAATGTGATCATCGGCCCGAACGGCTCTGGAAAGTCGAACCTGGTGGAGGCGCTGTCGCTTCTCCGGGCCGTCCCGCAGGACTTGACCATGCCGATCCGCAAAGGAGGCGGCGTGGCGGATTGGCTCTTCAAGGGGGGAGGAGGGTTCGGCTCCAGCTTCTCCGATGGGAGCGGAGCGGGCATCTCTGGTGGCGCAGCTCACCTCGAAGTCGTGTTCGGTGAAGGGCACATAGCTCGCTTCCGCGGCGGGGAGCCCGCGGTCCGATACCGCCTCGTGTTCGGTGCGGAGGGCGACAGCTTCGTTCTGTTGGATGAACGACTGGAGAACGCGGAGCCCGCTCAGGGGGAGGACAAGCCGTACTTCTACTTCGGATACGAGAATGGGCGCCCGATGCTCAACGTCAAGGGAGGCCGGCGCGAGCTCCGTCGAGAGGACATTGATCGGACCCAGTCGATCGTCTCCCAGCGCAAGGATCCCGACGCCTACCCCGAGCTGACTCGTCTCGGTGAGCAGTTGGGCCGGATCCGTATCTACCGGAACTGGCAGTTCGGGCCCGATGCCGGCGTACGAACGGCGTGCAGCCCCGACGTCCGCACCGATCATCTCTCCGAGGGTCTGGACAACCTGCCAGCCCGGCTCGCTGCACTGAAGCGCAGCCCGGCCGTCAAGCGACGCCTCGTCGAGATCGTTCGAGAGCTGGCGCCCTCGTTCACCGACTTCGAGGTGATCCCGGAGGGAGGCACCCTGAGCCTGTACCTGACCGAGGGGGATCTCATGTTTCCGGCCCGCCGCCTGTCCGACGGCACGCTGCGCTACCTCTGCCTCCTGGCCATCCTCATCGATCCGGATCCGCCGCCACTCATCTGCATCGAAGAGCCGGAGCTCGGCCTGCACCCGGACATCCTGCCGAAGCTCGCCGAGCTGCTGGTCGACGCGAGCGCGCGCACGCAACTCATCGTGACCACCCATTCGGACGTGCTGGTCGACGCGCTGAGCGACTCCCCCGAGGTCGTTGTGGTCTGTGAGAAGCAGGACGACGCCACGCAGCTTCGGCGGCTCGATCCCGAGAAGCTCGAGCCCTGGCTCAAGAAGTACCGCCTGGGCGACCTGTGGACGCGGGGCGAGATCGGGGGGACGCGGTGGTGAACACGAAGCTCTACGTTGAGGGAGGTGGTGATTCGAAGTCCCTTCGGACCGCTTGTCGCAGGGGCTTCCGGCAGTTCCTGGAGAAGGCCGGACTGCAGGGCCGGATGCCGCGGATCGTCGCCTGCGGTGGTCGGCAGAACGCATACGACAGCTTCAAGACGGCGCTGCAAGCCGACGACAGCCCTCCGATGCTTCTCGTGGATGCGGAAGGTCCGGTGACGAAGGCCACGCCCTGGCAGCATCTCCATGAGCGCGACGCCTGGGAGTGCCCCGCCGGAGCCACCGACGAACAGTGCCACCTCATGGTTCAGGTGATGGAGTCGTGGTTCCTGGCCGACCGGGATACCCTTTCCAACTTCTACGGCGAGCGCTTCAACGACGCCGCCCTCCCCGGCAACCCGAACATCGAGCAGGTGCCGAAGGCCGATGTTCTCAGCGGGCTCGAGAACGCCACGCGCAACAACAAGCGCAAGGGAGCATACAGCAAGGGGGCGCACAGCTTCACGATCCTGGAACGCTTGGATCCCGCTCGGGTGGAGAGGGCGTCGCCGCAAGCGAAGGCTCTTCTGGAGACGCTGCGTGGGGGAGGTACCGGATGAACGACCCGCAGCTCGAGATCCCGAACACCTCCGCCAAGAAGGAATCCGGGCCGGCCGAGTGCCTCGGGAAGACGTTCGCGACCGACGCGGAGGAGCCATCAGCGCTGTAGGGTTTTTTGAGGAGCGCTGAGTCGTATCGGTGGG
>CAZHCG010000018.1:0-40990 GCA_964530995.1 uncultured Myxococcales bacterium | reverse complement strand
CGGACGCCGACAGCGACGCGGACACGGACGCCGACAGCGACGCGGACACGGACGCGGACAGCGACACGGACAGCGACGCGGACACCGACACCGACACCGACACGGATACCGACACCTGCACCGAGCTCGATCCGTACTGCTGCACCGAGGAGTGCCCCTGCCAGGCCAACGGGACTCGCTGCGTCTACCCGGAGGGCCTGGGCAACCCGGGGGTCTGCAAGGAGCTGATCTCGACCGAGGGCGAGTGCTGGGACCTGGAGGACTGCGGGTACGGCCAGGCCTGCGCCGGGGCCGTGATCTGTCCTTGCGGGATGGATTGCACCGTGGAGGACTCTCCGGGCAGCTGCGTCGGCATCGGCGGGAGCTGCTGCGACAACGACGAAATCGATCCGGGCTGCAGCGAGGGCTTCTTCTGCATGGAGCTCGGCAACGAGGACACCTGTCACATCGAGCTCGACCCGCCCTATTGCTGGAGCGACGACGACTGCAGCGGCGGGACGTGCGCCGATCTCCAGATCTGCTCGTGCATGGTGGACTGCATGTCCGACCCCGGAATCTGCTCCTACGAGTGAGTCACTGGAATCCGGGCGTCGTCACTCGACGACGACAGTTCCCTGATCGGGCGTGGCCAAGAACTCGAAGGCGTCCAGGATCACCTCCGAGTCGAAGATGCCGTCCTCGGTGTCGTGAAGGTGGAAGGTCAGCGAGAAGACCTCGGAGCCCTCGATCGGCCAGGCCGTCTGCAGCCATCCGGTGGAGCTGCCGTGCTCCGGGCCGTCCTCCAGCGACTGGCTGCACTCGTAGCCGGTGCCCGAGATGTCGGTCCCCACGTCCCACGAGTAGCCCTCGGGGCAGCCGTTGTACCAGCAGCAGTCGCTGTAGGCCGAGTTGACCGCGATGTAGCAGTAGGGCTCGTTCTCGACGCAGCCCGGGTCGTCGGCGCCGCAGACGAAATCGACGTACTGATCGGGCTCGCGGCAGTTGGTGAAGTTGATCACGGTCGGAGAGCCGGCGTTGGTGCTGCCGGCCTCGATCACCGCGTAGAAGCGGTCGTTGTAGTCCGAGCCTATGTAGTCGTCGTACTCCTCGGAGAAGAAGACGTACTTGAAGCGAAAGGCCTGCGCCTCCTCGGGCGCGCGCAGAAGCAGGCTCCACTGGACCGCGTCGTGGATGTCCGCCTCGTCGTCCTGCGAGAAGGGGTCGGTCGCGTCGACGCTGTAGTCGTCGCAGCTGACCGAGTGCTCGGTCCCCTCGGCCGGACCGGTCGCCATCAGCGCGTACGATTCGCCCAGCACCGGAGCCAGGTCGTTGGTCATCGATCCGAAGCGCTCCACCGCCTCGTAGGTGTCCTCCAGCGCGCAGCTCTCGTCGAGGCCGGTCAGCGCCTGGTAGCCCGAGTCGATCAGCGCCTGCTCGTCGCAGAGGTCGAGCGCGCAAACCATGTGGTCCAGGCTGGAGCCGACCGCCGGGCAAGCGGAGCAGTCCTGCTCGATCACCTCGGGTCCGGCGTCCGCTCCGCCGTCGACGACGAAGCCGGTCTCGCTGTCGCTGTCCGTCTCGGTGCAGGTATCGGAGTCGCTGTCGCCGTCGCCGTCGCCGTCGGCGGAGGCGGTGTCGCCGGCGCCGGAAGAAGGCTTTCCCGCGCCCTGGTCCGCCGGAGAGCATCCCCAGCCGAGCCCGGCCAGAGCAAGGGCGACGGCTAAGAACAAGACTTGCACGGCGGGCCTCCTCGGTTCCGTTCCGAGGGACATTGTGCCACAGCCGCCGGCGATTCGCGATCCACCGGCGGAGCCGTTCACCTCGCGAACGTATTCGGGAGCCTCGTCGCTCACGGCTGCTGTATCAGCCCCTGCTTGCACAGGTGGGGGGAGGGCAGCACGGTCTCGTCGTCGCACCTGGCGCCCTCGAGCTCGGCCTTGAACAGGTCGGCTCCGTTCAGGTCGGCCCCGCGCAGGTCGGCCCCGGGCAGCCGCGCTCCCCGCAGGTCGGCCTGGTAGAGGTTGACCCCGCTCAGGTTCGCGCCCGCCAGGTCGGCCTGCATCAGGTCTGCCTTGTAGAGGTTGGAGCCGCTCAGGTCGGCCTCGCTCAGCCTGGCCTTGCTCAGCCTGGCGCGCGCCAGGTTGCTGTTCGGGATCTTCGCCCCGTTCAGCTCGGCCCCGCGCAGATCGGCCCCGGGCTCGAGGTTGTCCAGCGGGTCGGGCGGCTGCGAAGCATCCGAGCCGTCCCCGCAGCCGAGCAGCAGCGTCCCGGCGAGCACGAAAAAGAGATTCCTGATCATCGGCGCCTCCAGGCGATCGGCAGTCTACCGCAACGCGGAGCAGAGAAAAACAGCGCCCGGTGCCGATCTTCGTGTCAGAGCCGACGACTTGTTGTAATCATTGAAGTTTAGGTTATCGGGGCGTTTTCTGTTTTCGGCTCAGGTTCGATCATTCGCGCCGAGCAGCATCCACTCGTATGCCGGCTGGGCGTCCACGTCTTCCTCGTGCTCGGCCGGCAGGCCGTCGGCCGTCAGCGTCAGCAAGAGCTTGCGGGCGTTCGGGTGCATTTCGCCCGCCTCCTGGAGCGCGCGCAGCTCTCGTTCGGCCGTGTCCGGATCGCTGGCGTCGGCGCAGACCTGAATCAGCTCATGTTCGCCCGTCGGGTTCCTGGAGAAGAAATCGACCTCGTAGCCGGACGGCGTGCGTACGTAGGTTACATCGCAGCGGCGCCGCTGAAGCTCGATCAGAACCGCGGTCTCCAGGGCGTGACCGATGTTGCGCCTTCCGCTCCGGTCGAAGACGGGGATCAGCCCCGGGTCCACCGGGTAGATCTTGCGCGGATTGACCATTCGCTGGCGCTCCGATCCCGATTCCATCCAGATCGGGCGTACCAAGAAGCAGTCTTCCAGGTGGGAAAGAAGCTGGTGCACGGTGTCTTTTCCTATCGCGATTCCCTGGCTCTTCAGCGCGGAGTGGAACTTCTCGACGCTGAACAACGAGGTCGCGTTCCCCAGCAGGTGTCGCACCAGCCAGCGCAGCCCCAGAACGTTTCCAACCCCATGGCGCTCGACCACGTCGCGCAGCATCGCCACGTCCACGTAGCTGGTGAGCAGCTGCTTGCGGGAAGCGGGGTCGATGTCCTGAGCCTCGGGAAAGCCTCCTTCCACCAGCCAGCGCTGGAAGTGATGCTCGAGCCGCGACCTCTGCTCGAAGCCCGAGAAACCGGGGTGCTCCGGCGGCTCGTGGCCCAGGTGGCGGAGTGCCTCTCCGAAGCCGAACGGATAGATCGGAACCTCCCAGGATCTTCCGCGCAGAGAGGTCGCGATTTCACTCGAGAGCATTTTCGCCGAGGAGCCGGTGACGAGCACCTCGCATCCACCGCCGTCGAGCAGGCGCCTTGCGAAGCGTTCCCAGTCCGGTACCACCTGTATCTCGTCGAAGCACCAGAGCACCTTTTCGCCGCTGTAGAGATCGGGAAAACGGCGAGCGTGTTCTTCGACGAGATAGGAGAGCTGATCTCCGTTCAGGTCGAGGAGCCGCTCGTCCTCGAAATCGATGTGCGGCAGTGCCTCCGGGGAAGCGCCGAGCTCCATCCGCTCTCGCCTCAGCTGATGGACGAAGGTCGTCTTTCCGGCCCGTCGCATGCCGATCACGGCGCTGACCTTTCCCGGGAACTCGACTGCGCCGAACACCCGGCGCGGAGTGCCGGCGGGAATCCGGCCGACGAGCGAGTCGGCCAGCTTGCTGGAAAGAACTTTTTTGAGGCCGGCTTTCATCGTGTTGTCCTGTCAATTTTTATCCTTCTGCAAGGGTGAAATATAACAAAACAAATCCACTTATCAAGGACAAACCTGCAGGTCTTCGCGTCAGAGCCGACGACGTCCCTGACACCCTGAACGGTGGATGGGACATGCTCGAGTGCCCCAAGTGCGGCGGCCGCATGGCGTCGATCACCGTAATCGAAAATGCGTACGTGATCATGAGGATCCTCGACAACTTCAGGCTCCCCGGAAACCGACCGGGCCTTGACTTTTTTATCGTCGCAGGATATTCTCTTTTTGAACGTGCCGAGGAGGGCTGAGCTTGCTTCGTGGGAAAACGTTATGTCATTTTTCTCTTTTGTGCGGGCTACGTGCGTGCTCCAGGAAGACGAGAAGCTGCTCATGTACTTCGACGTCGCGAGCATGCGGCCGGGAGGTGGCGAATGAGCACGAATTCCTGGGAGTGGGCGGGTGCTCGGTGGTGGAAACTCGACTTCCACACGCATACGCCGGCATCCAACGACTACGGCAGTGGTCTGGACCGGGAGATCCTGAGTCAAGAAACTCCCCGCAAGTGGCTGCTAGACTACATGCGGGCCGGGATCGACTGTGTCGCGGTGACCGACCACAACACCGGAGCGTGGGTGGACCGGCTCAGGGAGGAGCTGGCGACGCTGGACGACGAGCGGCCGGAAGGGTATCGACCCATGGTGCTCTTTCCGGGCGTCGAGATCTCGGTTAATGGTGGCGTCCACCTACTGGCCATCTTGTCTCCCGAGAAGACCAGGGCAGATATCGACTCACTTCTCGGAGCGGTAAGATTCCGTGGGACGAAGGGCTTGAGCAGCGCCGTGACCGAGGCATCCTTGTCGGAAGTCGTTTCCGAGATCAAACAGGCCGGAGGCCTGGCGATCCCGGCGCACGTGGATGGGCCCAGCGGGCTCTTCAAGGAGCAGGACGGAACCACCCTCGGGCAAGCACTTGACTGCAGTTCGATCGTTGCGATGGAGGTCGTGGATTCGAACGCGGACAAGCCCCCGCAATACGTTGACAAGAACTGCAACTGGACTGAGGTGCTCGGCTCCGACGCTCATCACCCCTCCGGTGATGATGGGCAGCGCTACCCGGGCAGTCGCTACACGTGGGTGAAGATGGGCTCCCCGAACCTCGAGGGGCTGAGGCTCGCGCTCCTGGATGGTTCGATGTCCGTCAAGCGAAGTGACGAGACCACGGGCGATCCGAACGAGCACGCAGCGATCGTCCTGGAGACCATCGAGGTTTCGAAGGCGAGGTACATGGGAAGGTCCGAGCCCTTGACGATCAAGCTGAACCCCTGGCTGAACACGATCATCGGGGGTCGCGGCACCGGCAAGTCCACCCTCGTGGAGTTTCTCCGCGTCGTCTCGCGCCGGGACGGCGAGATCCCCGATGCGCTCGCAGACGATCTTTCCAAGTACAAAGAGGTGTATTCGTCGCGAGACGACGACGGTTTGCTCACCGACGACGCGGAGCTCGCCGCCGTCTTTCGCAAGGACGGAGCCCGTTTCAAGGTGCAGTGGAACCCGGGTGGAGACGTGGAGCCGATCCTGGAGGACGGTGGCGGCGAGGCGTGGTCGCCCGGTACCGGGGAGATCCCGGAGCGATTCCCCATCCGCATCTTCAGCCAGAAGCAGATCTACCAGCTTGCCAAGGCGCCGGGCGCGCTGTTGCGCGTGATCGATCAGGCTCCCGAGGTCCAGCGCCGTGATCGGGACGAGCAGTGGCGAGCCGAGGAGTCGCGGTTTCTGTCTCTGCGCGCCAAGGCCCGCGAGCTGGAGGTGGGGCTGTCCGATGAGCCCCGGCTTCGGGGGGAGCTGGCCGACATCGAACGGAGGCTCGAGCTGTTCGAGCGGTCCGGCCACGCCGACGTTCTCAGGGCGTACCAGCGGCGGAGGCGGCAGCAGCGGGTCGTCGAGGAGTGGCAGGAGAGCTGGCAGGATGCCGGCGAGCGGATACGGACGGTCGCCAGGGGGCTGGTGCCGGATCCGCTGGATGAGACGAGGTTCGTCAGGGAGGCGGACGCGGACGTGGCGCTCTTGCAGCAGTCGGAGGAGACGCGGGAGCGGCTCACTCGGTTGCGGCGCGAGGTCGAGACGCTCGCGGGTCAGGCAGACTCGCTGATGGATGACTGGAAGACCAGTCTCGCCGAGTCGCCATGGCAGCGACGAGTCGAGGCTGCCGCGGAGGCCTACAACGAGCTGAAGGAGCGACTCGCGGAAGAGGAGGTGGGCGACCCCACAGCCTACGGGGAGCTGGTCCAGCAGCGCCAGCTCGTCGAAGGTCAGTTGAAGCAGCTAGCCGAGCGGGCGGAGCAGGTGAAGCAGATCCGAGACCAGGCGGCCAGGAGCCTCGAGCGGCTCGATGAGCTGAGGCGCGATCTGACGTCCGCCCGGCGGGAGTTCCTCCGGGGCGTGCTGGCGGACAACGAGTACGTGCGGATCACCGTACGCCCCTACTGCGCTGAGGAGACAGTCGAATCAGAGCTCCGGCGCATCCTCGCGCGTGAGGGCGGTGGGTTCGAGAAAGACATCGGTTCCCCGGGCGGCGAAGGTCTGCTCGGAAGACTGTACGAAGCGGACCGGGAAGCTACCGAGCTCACCCAGCGCCTGGCGAGCATCAAGCGCGAAGTACGCGCGACCGCGGCCGACGAACCGGGTGGGCTAGGCGTACACGACCAGCGCTTCGCGACGCATCTCCAGCGCCTCTCACCAGAGGTGTTGGATCGGTTCGACGTGTGGTTTCCAGAAGACTCCCTGGACGTGGAGTACAGCGCGTCGGGCGACGGGCGCGGCTTCCGGTCCATCCAGGAGGGCTCGCCCGGTCAGAAGACAGCGGCGCTGCTGGCGTTCCTGCTGTCCTATGGCGAGGAGCCACTGGTCCTCGATCAGCCCGAGGACGACCTGGACAACCACCTGATCTACGAGCTGATCGTGGCGCAGCTGCGCAATGTGAAGGCACGGCGCCAGCTCATCGTGGTCACGCACAACCCCAATATCGTCGTCAACGGCGACGCGGAGCTCGTGATCGCGCTCGAGCCTCACGGAGGTCGGACCCAGGTCGGGAGCCATGGCAGCCTGCAGGAGAGGAGCGTGCGCAAGACCATCTGCAACGTGGTGGAGGGTGGCCGCGAGGCGTTCGAGCGTCGATATCGGCGTATCGCCCTGGAGGACGGTCATGTATGACAGCCCGCAGGAGCTCCTACGGAAGATTCGGCTCGGCGAGGACACCGCCCTGGAGTTGAAGGACGTTCAATTCCGTGGGGACCGGGTCTCTGCGCCTCGGCGAGAGGCTCTCGCCGACGAGATCGCGGCCGTTGCCAATACGGCCGATGGTGTGATCGTGCTCGGGGTGGACGACCGCACGCGCGATATTTTAGGCATTCCCTCGGAGCGCCTGGATGCTGTCGAGTGTTACGTGTACGAGATCTGCAATCAGAGCATCGAGCCGCCGGTGCGCTACCGGTCCTACCGTATCGAGATGCCCGACGCGACCGGGGAGATCCGACCGCTGCTCAAGATCGACGTTCCGCGGAGCTTGTTCGTCCACAAGAGCCCGGGAGGCTACTTTCACCGGCAGGGAAGCTCGAGGCGGGAGATGTCGCCGGAGGTGCTGGCGAGGCAGTTCCAGCAACGCAGCCAGGCTCGCTTGATCCGGTTTGACGAGCAAGCGGTGCCGGAGGCGGACATCTCTGCGCTACATGAGCCGCTATGGCGGCGGTTTCTCGGGCGCCACGCCGGTGATGATACCGAAACGTCGCTGCGCAAGATGAAGATACTGACCGGGGACGACTCGGGTGTTGTTCGCGCAACAGTTGCCGGGGTGCTCACGTGCTCCACGACCCCCGAGAAGTGGCTTCCGGGCGCATTCATTCAGGCGGTCCGTTACCGCGGAACGCGCCAAGACTCCAACTATCAACTCGACGCCCACGACTTCATCGGGCCCGTCGACGAGCAGGTTCACGCTGCTCTCGGGTTCGTGCGACGGAACATGACGATCATTGCGCGGAAGACGCCTGGCAGGGTCGAGACGCCGCAGTTCAGCACGCGGGCGGTGTTCGAGGCAGTCGTGAACGCGGTGGCGCACCGCGACTACTCGATTCATGGCTCGAAGATCCGCCTCTTCCTCTTCGACGACCGTCTCGAAGTGTACTCGCCCGGCCCGCTGCCGAACACGGTCACCGTCGACTCCATCGCGATGCGCCAATCCACGAGGAACGAGTTGTTGACCTCGCTGATCGCCAAGTGCCCAGTGGGCGAACCGTCAGGCGCGCTGGAACGCCGGTTTCTGATGGAGAAGCGCGGCGAGGGTGTGCCCATCATCCTGGAGGAAAGCCGTCGGCTATCAGGGCGCGAACCCGAGTATCGACTGATCGATGACGCCGAGCTGCTGCTGACGATTTGGTCAGCGACATCGGAAGGGATTCCAACCGACGAGGAAAAACGCGAAGGTGCCAGCGAAAACGAGAAGAGTTGAGGCGTTCCAATTGTTGTAATCGTTGGGGTTTCTACTATCGGGGCGCTTTCAGATCTGGCGCTGGCGCTGGGCCTCCAGCGCTACCAGCAGCAGCACTCCCAGCACCGCCGGCGCCATGTAGGCTCCCCCGGAGAGGGTCAGGCCGCTGCGCACGGCCCAGGCCAGGCCCAGGGCCAGGGCGGCGTAGCCCGCGGAGCAGGCCAGGAGGAAGGTCAGCAGCCTCAGGGCGCGGTTCCACGATGATGTCCAGCTCTGGAGCAGGCGCCGCGCGTAGCGGTCGGCCAGGGCCACCAGCGCCGCGGTCAGCACCATCACCACCTCGGAGAGGTGCTCTCGCACCAGACCGTTCCAGAAGCTCAGAGAAGCAAGCTCGGCAATCTCCATCGCTCAGCTCCTTTCCTATTCTTCTTCGTCCTCGTCCCTGTCCAGCTCGTCCAGGCGCCGCTCGTAGGCCGCGAGCAGCTTCGCGGCGATCGCTTCGCCCAGCTCGAGGTAGCCGGGCAGGGTCAGGTGGATCCCGTCGTTTTGCGCCAGGCCCGCACCCAGCCACTCGCGGCGCGAGCCCTCGCCGCCCATCAGCTCGCGCAGGTCCAGAAAGGCGCAGCCCCGCTCGGCCGCCACCTGGCTCAGCACGTCGATCATCCAGCTCTCGCGCGGCTCTTCTTCGTCGTCGGGGATGCTCCCGAGCTCCAGGTCGGGCGGCCCCAGCAGCAGGCAGGACGCCCGGGGCGCTCCGGCGCGCAGCCGCGAGATCGCCTCGCGCACCCGTCCGCCGTACTTTTCCGGCGTCAGGCTGCGCGCCAGCGCGTCGTTGGTTCCGTACATCGCCACGAGCAGGCTCGGGTCGCGGCGCCGCACCTGCTCGGCGAGCAGATCGGCGTCCCAGCGCAGCGGCGTCGAGCTGAAGGCGCCGTTGATCCCCAGGCTGTCGTAGACCACGCCCGGACCGGCGCTCTCTACGACGGCGCCGAACAGCCGGATCGGGCCGTCCCCGTCGGCCCGGATCTCTAACCGGTGCTCGCCCGGCTCGACCTCCAGCCGCAGAAATCCGCTGCCGATCTCGGGCACGGCGGTCGAGACCGTGGCGCGGCGCTTCCCGTCTACGAAGACGCGGAACGATCCGCCGCCGGGCCGATTCAGGTAGAAGATCTCGAAGGCCGCCGCCTCGCGGCCGAAGCAGCCCTTGCCCGCGGTTTCGACCCAGGTGCGCGCTCCGGCGCGCTCGGTCTCGACCGCCACGCCGCCCAGGCCGTAGCGGCCGTCGAGCGTGGTCGGATCCGCGGCCAGCAGGATTCGCTCGCAGTCCCAGGGGAGATCCGCTCCCACCTCGACACCGGTCGGGCGGTAGGAGGGCCACGGCTCGCCGAGCAGCACCAGGCCCCGCCCCCCGTCGCCGAAGCGCTCTTGCAGCGACTCTCGGATCGCGGTGGTCAGAAAGTCGGCGGCCGTGTGCGAGTCGCCCCAGTGCAGCACTCGAACCAGGCCCTCGCCCTCGCCCTCGCCCTCGCGCTCCAGCTCGTCGAGGCTCTCGAAGAACGAAGCGAGCGGAGCTCCCCGCAGCGAGACGGTCCTTCCGCCGCGCTCCATCTCGCTCAGATCCCCATCGCCCGCGTCGACCCCTCCGCCGTCGAGATCGTGCTCCCCTTCGGCGCCGCGCCCCTCGGGCGGTCCCACGCCCAGCACCTCGTCCGACTCGGTCGCGGCCGAGGCGGTGCCGCCGCGCGTGACCGGGCAGGAGACCGCCGCGACACCGACCAGCAGAATCGAGACGACCAGCAGCTCCCTGGTCGTCCGCCGGCGGTCGGATTGTGCACGATCTTCGGCTACATGTAGCCTCATGTATACAAATATAATACCTCGGATGCGATCTGGCAAGTTACGGGCATTCGTTGTAAACACTCACAGTTTCGATGCGCCCGATCGGTTTCACAATCGTTCTGCTGGCCGCGTTGACGTGCCTGGACACCCTCAGGGTGGACGCCGGGCTGTCGCCGAAGAATGCCGAGGCCTCCGGGGAGAAGGGGGCCGAGCCGGGATCGCTCGGTGCGGCTGCCGGCGGTTTTCCCGGTCCGCCGGTGCCGCTTCCCGGGGTCGACGAGGTCTACCCCGAGCCGATCGACTGGAGCGGCAAGCGCGTCTTGCACATTGGCGACTCGCACGTCTCCAGGGGGCTGATTTCGGGTCTGCGCAAGCGGGTCAGACGGGCCGGGGGTCGCTATCGCGCCGAGACCTGGGTCGGATCGCGCAGCAAGTCGTGGGTCGCCAGCGGCAGGCTGCGCCGCGAGATCGAGGAGTACCACCCGCAGATCGTGATCGTGACCCTGGGCGGCAACGCGATCCGCAACCCCCACCCGCACCGTTTCGAGCCCTGGATCCGCGCCCTGGTAGAGAAGATCGGCCCGCGGCGCTGCTTCTGGATCGGGCCGCCTTCGTCGATTCCGGATCGTCACGGGTTGAACGAGGTGCTGAGGTCGGCCTGCGAGCCGTGCCGCTACTTCGAGACGCGCCGGATGGAGCTGGAAGCGCCTTCCGAGTGGGGAGTCCATCTTCCGCCGGCTCAGGGACGCCGTTGGGCCGACCGCGTCTGGTCCTGGATGAACGGGGAAGATGCTCTTTAACTCCCCGGAGTACGCGGCGCTGCTGATCGTCGCGTTCGCCGGCGCCTGGCTGCTTTCGCGACAACGCCGCTTTCGCGCGCTGTGGCTGCTTTCGGCCAGCTACTTCTTCTACGGCTGCTGGAGCTGGAAGTACCTCGCCCTGATCTTCCTCTCCTCCACGCTCGACTTCTTCGTGGGGCGCGCGCTCGCCCGTCGGCGGCGTCCTGCGGCGCGGCGGGGCCTGCTCGCGATTTCGGTCTGCGTCGATCTCGGCATTCTGGCCACCTTCAAGTACTTCGATTTCTTCGTGGACTCGTTCGTCGACCTGCTCGCCTGCCTGGGTCTGCAGGTCGATCCGGTCCACCTGCGCGTGCTGTTGCCGGTCGGGATATCGTTCTACACCTTCCAGACGCTCTCCTACACGATCGACGTCTACCGGCACAGAATGCCGCCGGCCGACAGCTACGTGGAGTACCTGCTGTTCGTCTCGTTCTTTCCGCAGCTCGTCGCCGGTCCGATCGTGCGCGCCAGCCACCTCCTGCCCCAGATCTCGCGCCGCCCGAGCCTGAGCTCCGAGCGCGGCAGCCGCGCCCTGTTCCGGATCGGGCTGGGGCTGGTCAAGAAGATCGCGATCGCCGACTTCCTCGGCGCGCACCTGGTGGACAAGGTCTTCACCGACCCTTCCATGTACTCCTCGCTGGAATGCCTGCTCGGGGTCTACGCCTACGCCTTCCAGATCTACGCCGACTTCTCGGCCTACTCCGATATCGCGATCGGCTCGGCGGCGCTGCTCGGCTTCGAGATACCCGAGAACTTCGACGCGCCCTACCGCGCCGCCAACCTGCGCGAGTTCTGGCAGCGCTGGCACATCTCGCTGTCGACCTGGCTGCGCGACTACCTCTACGTTCCGCTGGGGGGCTCGCGGCGCGGCAAGGCCAGGACCTACGCCAACTTGATGATCACGATGCTGCTCGGCGGCCTCTGGCACGGCGCGGCGCTGACCTTCGTCTTCTGGGGCCTGATCCACGGGCTGGCGCTGGTCGCCACGCGGGTCTTCCAGCGCCAGCGCTTTGGCGATCGATCCCGCTCCGGCTGGCGACGGGCGATCGCCGTCGTTGCGACCTTCCACCTGGTCTGCGCGGGCTGGATCTTCTTCCGCGCGCCCGACTTCGAACTGGCCGCCGGCGTGCTGCGCTCGATCGCGGCGCTCGATCCGGGCACGGCCAACCTGCAGTGGCCGGTGCTGGGCGTGCTGCTCGTCGCCGCGGTCGGACACTGGATCCCGCGGACGTGGCTCGACGCCGCCTCGCGCGCCTTCCACGCCTTGCCTGCCCCCCTGAAGGCCGCCGCGCTGGTGGGGGTGCTGCTCGCGCTGAGACAGGTGGCGATGACCGAGGTGACGCCCTTCATCTACTTCCAGTTCTGATTTTTCGTCGCAAGTTCGACCCGGACCCCGAGCGGTTCCTGATCTGCCACTTGACAGTGGGATGTTGTGGGGCTACAATCTAGCAAGTACTTGCTAGAAAGAGGCAACGATGACAGCCCGCAAATCAAAACAGGAACGACGTGTGGAGATCGCGGACGCCGCGATCAACATCATCGAGCAGCGCGGCCTCCGGGAGTTCACCGCAGCCAACATCGCCAGGGAGGTCGGCATCAAGGACGGGACAATCTTCCGTCATTTCAAGGACATGAAAGAGATCACCCGCGCGGTTCTAGAACGGCTCAACGAGCGAATGGAGGCGGCACCTAGAGCAGAGGGTGAGCCGCTCGAACGGCTGGAGAAGTTCGTGTTGAGCCGGCTTCGCGCCGTGACAGTCCGGCCGGGGGTCCAGTCGCTCGTCTTCTCCGACCAGATCTCACTTGCTCTGGGCTCCGATGGTCCTTTACGTGTCGCCGCGCTCAGGAACCGAGGCCGGGAGTTCATCAGGGCATGCCTCCGAGATGCTGCCGACAAGGGTCAACTCCGCGAGGACGTCGACATCGAGGGAGCGGTGCTGCTCATCACGGGGTCGGTGATGGGGTTCATGTTCGCGGCCAAGGACGGGGCTCTCCCTGCACCGGCAAAGGAGATGGAACATCGGTGCTGGAACACGATTCTGTCGATGCTCCTGGAAGGTCCGGGTGAACCATGAACACTGCAAAGGGATCGATCCACCTGGCCCCGCTGCGCGCGGTCTGAGGTAGAACCATGACAACAAAGTATGGATTTGTGCGCCAACAAAAGCTAGCAAGTATTTACCAGCGTATAAGCCTGGTTCGTTGGACCGCGATTCTGCTCGCTGGGCTGATCCTGTTGGGCGCGAGCTGCGCAAGGAACGAGCCCGAATCGTCCGACGAAGCTGCTTCTGTTGCGGTGCGTGTTTCGCCGGCAACGCAGCAGGACTTGGCCCAAAGGATCGGCTACGTGGGCACGGTTCATTCTCGGCGCGAGGTCAAGGTGCTCGCTCAAACCGCCGGGGCCGTGCTGTCGCTGACTCCGGAGGGCGAAAGCGTACGCGAAGGCCAGACGGTGTCCCGAATCACCGCGCCCGAAATCGCCGCCCGGAGCTCCAGGATGGATGCCGAGGTGAAGCGAGCGCAAACGGAGCGCGATTTTCTGTGTGGGACCTACGAAACGGACCGCAAGCTCGGCGCAGCGGGAGCGATCACGAGTCGGCAGGTCGACATGAGCAAAAAGGCCTGTGACGCGGCGACGGCAGCGTTGACCGCGGCTCGAGCAGGATCACGCGAAGTCGGCGCCACCAGAGGCAAGTCAACAGAGCAAGCTCCTTTCGACGGCCTCGTGCTCCAGTGGTTGGTCGAGCCGGGGCAGAACGTCATGCCCGGCATGCCGCTTCTGCTTCTCGGCAACCACGAGCTGGAGGTGAGGGTCCAGGTGGCTGAACGCGATATCGAAAGAGGTGTTCGCGAGGGCATCCCCGCCATGGTTCGATCTGGTGGAGAGGCACACCGGCTTCAGGTTTCCCGCATCACGCCCATGGCAACAGGTCCCGGTCGAACCTTCGAGGTCAAAATCATACTGCCCGACGAGCTGAAGGCAGCACCTGCGCACGGCACATCCACGCGCGTGGATTTCCTGGTCGCGGAGGCAGCGAACAGCATCGCCATCTCGGAAAAGGCGCTCACGAAGGTGAACGGCTCGGACGCTGTGTTCGTCATCGACGACGAGCGCGCACGTGCAGTCAAAGTTGTTCCCGGCATCCGTGATCGCGGACTGATCGAGGTGAAGGGAGAGATCACAGCTGGTGCGTGGGTGGCGGTGAGCAATCTGGACCTGCTTCAGGACGGCGCAAACGTCTTCGCGGTGACCCCGGCGAGCAGAAGCGGGGTACAGCCATGACCCGCTGGATCCTGCAAAACAAGCACGCTGTCTGGGCCCTCGTCCTCGCCGTAGGCGTCTTCGGCTATCTCTCCTACCAGCGGCTGCCGGTCCAGCTTTTTCCCGATACGGCGCCGCCGCTCGTGAACATCATCACGACCTACCCCGGTGCGGCAGCCGAGGATGTGGCCCAGGATCTCTCGCGAAGAATGGAGGAGGAGTTTGCATCGCTCGAAGGGGTGTTCAAGGTCAAGTCGTCTTCTCAGGACAACCTCTCGGTGGTCTCGGTCGAATTTCAGTACCATCGCGATGTCGACCTCGCGGCCGTGGATGTCCAAAACGCCATCGCGCGCATTCGCGGTGAGCTGCCGCCGGGCATCCGCGAGCCGCAGGTGCTCAAGTTCTCGACGACGGATCGACCCGTGGTCACCTATGCCGTCACCGCCGAGGATCTTTCGCGAGCTCGCAAGCTGGCCGAGGACGACTTCGCCCCGCGTCTGCAACAAGTGGCCGGAGTTGCCGCCGTCGACGTCTTTGGCGGCAGCCGCCCTGCCGTGCTCGTCGAGCTCGATCGCTACGAGCTCGAAGCCGTGCGCGTGCCGTTGCAGCGGGTCGTCGAGGCCTTGCGCGCTCACAACGCGATGACCCCGGCCGGCCGGATCCGCACCGAGTCGACCCAATCGATGTTTCGGGTCGATACCCGCGCCGACACGGCCTCGGCGCTCGAGGACATTCCTATCGCCACGGCGGGCGGGTCGAGGGTTTTGCTCGGCGATCTCGCCACCATCCTCAAGGCTCCCCTCGAAGACGACTCACGGTTCCGCCTAGACGGCCGCCAGGCGATCGCGATGCAGGTCTTCAAGACCACCGAGGCCAACACCGTCGACGTGGTGCAAAGGGTACGGGAGGCCATCGACGCGCTCAGGTCGAGCTACCCGGGTGTGGAGATCCGCGAGGGAGAGGAGAGCGCGAGCTTCGCCCAGACTTCGGTCGACAACCTGATGGGCAACATCGGGCAGGCCATATTGTTCACCGCGATCCTGATGCTCTTCTTCTTGCGACAGTGGCGAACCTCTCTGGTCATTGCGCTGACGATGCCGCTTTCGTTCGGCATCACCTTCGCGGTCATGAAGTTGCTGGCAATCGATCTCAACTTGGTCACCTTGTCTGCCATCATCCTTTCAGTCGGCATTGTTATCGACAACTCGGTGGTAGTGCTCGAGAACATCGTCCGTCGCCGGGAGCACGACCAGCTGGGCCCTGAAGACGGAGCAGTCGCCGGCGCAGATGAAGTTCGCGGTGCGGCGCTTGGGGGAACGCTGACCAATCTCGCCGTCCTCGTGCCCTTGCTTTTCTTGTCCGGTTTCACCGGCAAGACCTTCGGGCCTTTGTCGCTCACCCTGCTGATTGCCTTCTCCTCATCGATCGTCGTGGCTCTCGTGCTCGTTCCCCTGTTTTCCACCTACGTCAAGAGCCGCACGGGCGGAAAAGACATCGGCAACCGCATCGTGCGCATTGTCTCGACTCCCTTCAATTGGGCGATGGACCGGCTCAGATGGTTTTACTTGCTGCTGCTTCGCGGCAGCCTGCGTCACAGGTGGGTCATCGCGATCGCGGCCGTGGTGCTGTTCGCGGGGGGGATCGCGGGGATCCGGGCGCTCGGCATGGCTGCGCTGCCCAAGATGGATGCCGGCAGCTTCTACGTCTCGCTCGAGACACCTTCCGGGTCATCGCTCGAGGAGACAGAGCGCGTCGTCCGCGATGTCGAGGAGCTGATTCGAAAGGAAAAGGAGGTTCAGATCGTCCAGTCGCAGGTCGGCTTCGAGCAGGGGATGCGGTCGCTGTCCTCTTTCGGCGTCCAGGGGCCGACCCAGGGCTTCATCACGGTAACGCTGACGGACCGGGACCAACGCACCGATACGGTCTGGGACATCGAAGCTCGAATACGCGAAGGGATCGCGAAAGTACCGGGGATTGAAGTCGCCACGGTTCGCGAGATGGGAAACACCGCCCGGGCCACGACCTCGGCGCCGGTGGTCGTTCGGATCACAGGCGATGACCCGCAGGTGCTCGACAGGCTCGGTCTGGCTGTCGAAAAGCGGCTTGCGAAGGTCCCGTCCATCGTCGCACCGATGCGCAGCTGGCGCATCGATCAGCGGCAAGGACGTCTAGACGTCGATGTGCTCAAGGCGGCCGAGCTCGGTGTGTCCCCCGTCATGGTGGGACAGACTGTGCTCGCCGGGACAGATGGCCTCACGGCGGGTGACTACCTTGGTGACAGCGGGACGCCGCTGCCCATCCAGGTTTCGTTCCGCGAAGAGCAGCGGCAGACTCCCGATGATCTGCTGCGCTTTCCTCTGTTCACCCCATCGACGCGTGATCCGATCCCGCTCGGCGAGCTGGCCCGGCACCGCGAGGTCCTCGGCCAGGGGCTGGTGACCCGGGAGCATTTGTCACCGAGCCTCGATGTCTCTGCCTTCATCGAAGGCAGGCCCCTCTCCTTCGTGGTGTCAGATGTCGAGAAGGCCCTGTCCGACATCCAAGCTCCAGCAGGTTACCTTGTGGCGCTCAGGGGTGAAAATAGAGATCTCGCGGAGTCGAAGAGCGAGCTCGGCATGGCGCTCTTCATCGGTATCATCGCGGTATACCTTCTTCTGGTGGCGCAATTCAGGTCATTCGTGCATCCGATCACGGTCCTGTCTTCCATACCGCTGAGCCTGTCCGGAATCGCCGCAGCGCTATTTATCGCCGGTAAGCCGGTATCCATGCCCGTGATGCTCGGACTGATCTTGATTGTGGGCATGGTCATCAACAGCGCTATTTTGCTGATCTCGTTTATCGAGCAGCAGCGCGAGCGCGGCGTCGGGATCGACGAAGCTCTCGTGGCTTCGGTTGACTTGCGCTTCCGTCCCATCATGATGACGAGCTTGTCGACCATTGTCGGAATGATCCCGCTGGCCGCAGAGTGGTCACTGGGCGCCGAGCGGTTCTCGCCGCTGGCGATTGCGGTCATCGGTGGTTTAACAACCGCCACCTTCTTGACCATCATCTTCATTCCCGTGCTCTACAGCGCCTTCGAGAGCGGGATCGCACGATTGAAGCGCATCTTCAAAGGTCGAGGTTCGGCTGCCACGGCCGCCTCGATCGCACTTGTTGTCCTGCTTTTCCCCGGTGCTCTCAACGCCCAGGAGAAACTCTCCATTGATCTGCCCCGCAGCATAGAGATGGCGCTGGCGCACAACCACAAGACAGGAATGAGACAGGACGAGGTAGAGGCTGCCGCCTATCGACGAAAACAAGCGACCGGTCGATTTCTTCCGAGACTCTCGCTCTCGGCGCGCTACAGCCGGGTCAGCCACGTGGAACCCGGAATGCTGGAGCTGCAGCTGCAGCTTCCCGATGGCAGCTCTCCTGAAACGGTGCAGCTCGGAGAGGCCGTGGACAACCAGTATTCGCTTCGCCTCACGGTGGACCAACCTCTTTTCACTGGGTTCCGGCTCTATAGGGGGTTCATGGCCTCCGATCAGTCCGAGGATCTGGCCAGGGCGCAATTGCGGGCTCAAAGAGCGGATGTCCGCGTGCTCACCCAGGAGGCGTATTTCAATCTTCTCAAGGCGCGACAGATGGCCGAAGTGGCAGCCCAATCCGAGCATACGCTGGCTGAACATTTGCAGCGGGTCAGGCTTCTTCACGAGTCGGGCCGTGCGACCGATCTCGATGTCTCCCGTGTGCAGAATCGCCTCGCCAACGCGCAGGTTTCCGTGGTCCAGAGCCGTGGCACCATCAACGTCGCGCAGCTCGCACTCACGACGCTCATCGGCGTGCCATCAACGACGGAGCTGATCCTTGCCGATGTGTTTGACGAATCGTCACTGCAGGGAGCTCCCCCCACGACAGAGCTGGTTTCGGAGGCTTTGAAGTCGCGACCCGAGGTGGCCATTGCCACGCACGCTGCAAAGATCGCGGACGCGGAAGCTGATGCCGAAGGCGCAGGACTATGGCCCCAGATCTATCTCCGTTTCGGCTACAACTATGACCGTCCCAATCAGCGCTATTTTCCGGTCCGAGATCAGTTCGATGGTTCATGGGACCTCTCCTTGCTGCTCTCCTGGACCATCTGGGACTGGGGGGTGACCTATCACGGAATGAAGGCCGCTCGCGCCGAAGCCTCGGCCGCCTCGAGAAATGTGGACGGCGTTCAAGAGTCGGTCCGCCTCGATGTCGAGCGACGACGCGAGCAGTATGTGAGCATCAGTGAACATATCAACGCGTCTCGACAATCAGTCCGCAGCGCCGAGCGCGCCCTTGAGCAGGCAAAGCTCCTATTTGCGGAAGGGAGGATCACGAGTCTCGACGTGCTCGATGCAGAGACCGAGGCTACACGTGCCCGCTTCGAGCTCGTTCAAGCTCTTGCCGATGCCCGCATAATGTGGGCCAAGGTTGAACGGGCGGTCGGCCGCGGACGGTAATATCCCTTGGATGTTCACTGTTCATCCTGTCCCGCGCCACTCGGTTCAGGACGGAGTGCATCAAGCACTGGCGTGCCGCGCTGCGACAGCGCAGCCACAAGAGCACGCTGACCTGGGATCGGATGAACCGCCTCGCCAAACGCTGGCTCCCTCCACTTCTTTTTTTCTTCGCATTGCTCGCCTGGGCGGGTATCATCATTGCTTCCACAAAGGAGGAGGAAGAGATGAGACGAGTGGCGGGAGTCGTGATCAGCGTGGTGGTGCTGCTGGGATTCTTGGGTTTTCAGTTCTTTTCCGGAGGAGAGCTGGGCGGGGAGTGCAAGAACGACCTGATGGGCTGCAAGGGCTCGGTGATGGGCTGGTTCGGCCCCACCTGCCTGATGGATGTCGCCAAGGGCGTCGGCTACTGCACCGTGGAGTGCGAGACCGACCAGGACTGCGCCGGCGAGATGGGGCCGGGCTGGGGCTGCTACGGCTCCGAGGTGATGGACGACAGCGGAACGACCACCGGGGAGATCCAGAAGGTCTGCTACAGCCCCGACGACATGGAGATGGTGCGCCAGATGCAGAGCGCTCGGCAGCAGACGGGCGAGGGCGTCCAGATGCAGGGCGCGCAGGCTCAGCCGGCCGCCGCTCGGCCGACCCAGTAGACCGAGTCAACCTCGCGAGTTGTTTCATCCTCATATAAGGATTGAAGAAACGGGAAGATAGCGATGAGATATTCAGGGAAGAGCGCGTTTTGGATCGCGGCGGCACTGGCCGCGGCGGCCGGAGGATGCGCGGGGGGAACCGCACCTTCGGGCGGCGGCGGCTCGGACGGGGGAACGGACGGCGGCACCGACCCCCAGGCGCTGGCGTCGATCGACGTGATCCCCGCCGCGGTGGACCTGGTGGTGGAGAACGGCGTGCCGGTCGAGCAGTCCTACATGGCGATCGGCCACTTCCAGGACGGGTCGGTCGGCGAGATCACCGGCGAGGTGGAGTTCGAGGTCAGCCCGGGCGCGATCGGAGTCTTCGACGAGGAGGTGCTGACCAGCTCCGACACCTTCGGCGGAGCCGGAGAGGTGATCGCGAGCCTGGCCGGGGTGAGCGGCACGGGCGAGGTGACGGTGCACCAGCACAGCGTGCACGTGGAAGAAGACGTTCCGGACGGGGTGGAATCGATGTTCGAGGGTAGCGATGACCCGTCGCGCGCGCCGGAGCTGCTCTACCCGCTGGACGGGGTGCTGCTGCCGCCCAACCTGGCCGACGTCCGCTTCCAGTGGGACGGCGGGGAGGGCAACGACCTGTGGCGGCTGGAGATGAGCGGCGATTTCTTCGAGGCCGAGATCTACACCGCGCAGCCGTCGTTCACTCCCGCCGACCTGCTCTGGGAGCAGGCCAGCTGGGGCAACGCGGGCCTGGGTCCGGTCGAGGTGCGCGTCGGCGGGACGTCGGCGGCGGACAGCTCGACGATGGGCACATCCGAGGGCGTGGAGATCTCGTTCGCCGAGCAGGCGGTGCAGGGCGGGATCTACTACTGGGCCGCCTCGAGCACGGTGCAGTCGGAGTACGGCATCTTCCGCTACGACTTCGGCAAGCCGGGGCAGCAGGCCGAGCAGGTCTTCACCACGGCCCAGACCGACGGCCGCTGCGTGGCCTGTCACGCGCTGAGCCACGACGGCGAGCGGATGGCGCTCAACTACGACGGCGGGGACGGGCCGGCCGACATCATCTCGGTGGCCGCGCAGGAGTCGATCGTTCCGGCCGAGAACGCCTACTACGCCAACTTCCACACCTACTCCGCCGACGACAGCTACGTGCTGTCGGTCTACCAGGGGGTCTTCACCCTGCGCGACGGATCCAGCGGAGCCGTGGTCGAGGCCCTCTCCCTGGATCACGTCACCTACCCGGACTGGTCGCTGGACGGGAGCGTGGTGGCCTTCACCCGCGCCACCCGCGACACCGAGACGATCTACTCCGACTGGTCGTTCCACGGCGGGCAGATCGAGCTGATGACCTACGGCGGACCGGGGGCCTGGGGCTCGCCCGAGATCCTGGTCCCGGCCGAGCCGGAGACCAACATCTACTACCCGGCGATCAGCCCGGACGGCGACTGGGTGGCTTTCAACAAGTCGTCCGAGCTGGGCGGGTACGACGGAGCGGGCGACAGCTACAGCGACGACGACGCCCGGCTCTGGGTCGTGTCGATCGAGGGCGGCGAGCCGATCGAGTTGGCCAACGTCAACCTCGAGGGCGAGCTGCGGACCTCCTGGGCCAAGTGGTGCCCGGAGGCGCAGAGCTACCACGACGAGCCGCTGATGTGGCTGACCGTCTCCAGCATGCGGCGCTACGGCTTCGAGCTGGCGGATGGCGAGCTGCCCCAGCTCTGGATGGCCGCCTTCGGCCCGACCGTCGCCGAGGACGGGCTGGATCCGACGCGCCCGGCCTTCTACCTGCCGTTCCAGGACATCACGACCAACAACCACATCGCGCAATGGACCGAGGTGGTGGTAGACTACGAGTGACTCGCTTTTGAAAGGAGGGCTCCATGTCGCCATCACCCATGCATTTGCGCCGGTTGCTCGTCGTCGCCGGCGCGGTCCTGCTCTCGGCCGCGGTCGCCGAGGCCCAGGTGGTCGGGCCGCCCGAGCTGCCCGACTGGGCCGGCGAGGCGCAGATCAAGCTCGGCTGGGAGTTCGATGACTCGCTCGCGCCGCAGACCTCCGATCCGTTGGAGGGCTGGGACGTGGCTCCGCAGTCGATTCCGAGCTGGCACTACTTCTCGGACGCGATCGAGTACGAGAACCCGGCCCAGTGGCAGCTCCAGCTGGACAACGGCGAGGGCGCGGGCGAGCTGATGCGTTTTCTGGTCAGCTGGGTCTACACCTACGTGGGCGACCACGGCTTCTACACCTCGATCGCCTGGGACCCCTCGGACAGCTACGAGAACTTCACCACCGATGAAAACTACTTCGACGACCAGGGACAACCGGTCGACGATCCGCAGCAGGCGTCCTTCGGGCGCTTCACCCAGACAGTCGACATGTACCCCGACCCGGATACGATCGACGTCTACCTGGGAGTGGACTTCGACGCGGACGGCATGCTGCTGGCCGAGGCCTACCTGCTGGGCGCCTCGGAGGGAAGCGCGGACGCGGACAGCGACAGCGACACGGACGCAGATACCGATGCCGATGCCGACGCCGACGCAGACGCAGACGCAGACGCGGACGCCGACACCGATACCGACACGGGCACCGGCGGCGGATCGAGCGACGACGACTCCGGCGGCGACGGCTGCGGCTGCGCCGTTGCGGGAGGCTCTCCAGCCGCCTCGACGCTGTCGTTGCTGCTCGGGTTGATCTGAACGGCGCCGCGAAACGAGTTCAACGAATTGTCCAAAACCAAAGATAGGAAGAAACACGTCGAGGCGATCCTGCGCTACCTGGAGAATCGCCGCCCGCCGGGACGGCGGCTCAAGGCTCGCCGGCTGGCGAGGAAGATGGGGATCTCCGAGCAGGAGTACGGCGACTTCCGCGCCGCCTTCAAGCAGCTACGGGACTCGGGGAAGCTGCTGATCGGCGGCGGGGGATCGCTGACGCTTCCCGCTTCCCACACGTTGGTGGGGCGCTTCCGGGCCCATCCGCGCGGTTTCGGTTTCGTCGTGCCGGACGAGCCGGACAGCCACGGGGATCTGTTCATCCCCCCCGATCGCACCGGCGGCGCGATGAACGGGGACCTGGTCGCGGCGCGGATCGTGCGCCGGCGCGGGGACGAGCGGCGCACGGGGGAGATCGCCGAGATCCGCGAGCGGGGCATGACCCGCGCGGTGGGCACGCTGGAGGAGAGCGACGGCCACTGGTTCGTGCTTCCCGACGGCCGCGTCCCGGTGCCTCCGGTGCTGGTCCGCGACGTGCCGGCCGAGGCGCATCCGCCCGGAACCAAGGTCGTCGTGGACCTGATCGACTACCCCGAGGGAGACGGGCTTCCCGCCGGCGTGATCGCCGAGAAGCTGGGCGCCTCGGGAGAGCCGCGCGTGGAGATCGCGGCGGTCGCGCGCTCGCACGGCCTGCGCGAGGGCTTCTCCGACCAGGCCTGCGAGCAGGCGCGCCGCGCCGCGCTGGAGTTCGATCCCGCCGACGCAGACGACCGGGAGGATCTGCGCGGGACCACGATCGTGACGATCGATCCGGAAACGGCGCGCGACTACGACGACGCGATCAGCATCGAGCGCGAACAGGGAGGCGGGTGGACGCTCGGCGTGCACATCGCCGACGTCGCGCACTTCGTTCCGGAGGGATCTCTGCTCGACCGCGAGGCGCGGCAGCGCGGCACCAGCGTCTACTTTCCCCGCCGGGTGCTGCCGATGCTGCCCGAGACGCTTTCGGGGGGCGTCTGCTCGCTGCAGGAGGGCGTCGATCGCTTCGCCAAGAGCGTCTTCGTGCGCTACGACCGCGAGGGCAACGTGCTGGGCCGCGAGATCGCCGAGACGCTGATCCGCTCGTCCGCGCGCCTGACCTACGAGCAGGCGCAGCGCATCTGCGACGGCGACGGCCGCGGTTTTCCGCGTCCGATCGTGGAGCTGGTGCGCGAGATGGAGCGGCTGGCGCGACGGGTGGAGGCGCGGCGAGAGCGCGAGGGGATGCTGCACCTCGATCTGCCCGAGGTGGAGCTGGTGCTCGACGAGGAAGGGGCGGTCGTCGACGCGGCTCCGGCAGACCAGTCCTACTCGCACACCATCATCGAGATGTTCATGGTGGAGGCCAACGAGGCAGTGGCCGCGGCCTTCGCCGTCCTGGGCGAGCCCCTGATCCGGCGCGTCCATCCTCCGCCGGACGACAGCTCTTTCGACGAGCTGCGCGCCTTCGTCGGCGCCTGCGGGCACCGGTTGCCTCGCAAGCCGCGGCCGCGCGACCTGCAGCGCCTGGTGGCAGATGCGCGCGGTCGACCCGAGTCGTACGCGGTCAACCTGGCCGTGCTGCGCTCGCTGCAGCGGGCGGTCTACGCTCCAGGGCCGGAGGGGCACTTCGCGCTGGGCAGCCGGCACTACTGCCATTTCACCAGCCCGATCAGGCGCTACCCCGATCTGACCGTGCACCGCGCCCTGGCCCGCTACCTGCGCGGCGAGATCGGGGACGATCTCGAGCGGAAGGGAAAGCGGCGGGGCGAGGCGGGCGGTCTGACCGAGCTGGCCAAGCAGCTCTCCTCGTGCGAGCGGACGGCCGAGGCCGCGGAACGCGAGCTGCGGATGGTGCTGATCCTGCAGCACCTGGCCGGCCGCGTCGGCGAGACGTTCGAAGGGGTGATCAGCGGCGTGGCCGATTTCGGCGTGTTCGTCCAGTCGCCGCGCTTCCTGGTCGAGGGGCTGGTCCGACTCCCGGACCTGGGCGACGACTGGTGGGACGTGATCGCGAATAGCGGCGAGGTGCGGGGCCGGGTCAGCGGCAGGCGCCACCGGCTGGGAAATACGCTGAGTGTGCGGATCGCCTCGGTCGACGTGGCGCGCCGCGAGCTGGAGCTCGTCAGCGAGACGGATCGCAGTAGACCACGCCCTCGTCCCCGGCGGCGAAAACCGCCCCGTTCGACGCCACCCAGACGTCGCTCAGCGGAAAGTCGAAAGGCCCGTCGACCTCGCTCCAGCTCGATCCGTCGCAAGTGAGCACCACCCCGGCGTCCTCGCGGCTGCCGACCGCCCAGACGTCGTCCGGGCCGCTCCCGCCGACGCCCTCCAGCAGCAGATCCTCGCCCGCGGCGCCCAGCTCCTCGCGCTCCCAGGCTGCGCCGTCCCAGCGCAGGACCGCGGCCGCCGAATCGATCGGATCCTGGCCGACTACCAGCACGTGCTGCGCGGAGCTGCCCCAGACGCCCTCGAACAGCATCGTCGGCGTATTCTGGATCCCGGTCTCCAGCTGCTCCCAGCCGGTGCCGTCCGAGTGCAGGATCGCGCCGTAGGCCACCGCGTAGACGTCGTTCCATCCGCTGCTCCAGACCGCCTTGAGCGGACCGGCCGACGGCACGTTCTGGACCTTGTGCCAGCTCTCGCCGTCGAAGTGCCAGATCAGCGAGTCGAACAGGCCGCCCACCGCGTAGACGTCGGTGAGGGAGTTGCCGTGGATATCGGTGAGCGTGTCGGTCTGGATGTTGGTCGCGTCCCACTCGTCGCCGTCGAAGCGCAACGTCAAGAAGGCGTCGCAGACCGCGAGCAGATCGTTCTCGGCCGCGGTCCACAAGCCGGTGACGGCGAACGCGATCGGGCTGCCGGTCTCGGGCAGCGCATTCCAGCAGCCCGCCTCGTAGCGGAAGGCCAGCGTCTCGGTGAGCGTGGCGCCTCCGGCGGCGAAGACAGCGTCGTGCGAGACGCCGTGCACCGAGGAGAGCAGACCCAGCGGCTCGACCGTCCAGCTGCACGGAGCGTCGCTGTCCGCGTCGCTGTCCGCGTCGCCGTCGGCGTCCGCGTCGGAATCGGTGTTCGTGGCTCCGGGCTGCCCGCCGTCCAGCTCGGCGACGACCACGCCCGCATGGCAGCCGGCGACGGATGCCGCCAGCGCGCAGACGAAGATCAGAGCCGAGCATTCGCGATCCATGATCTATGGAGCATCATAGCACAACGAGATGGGCGAGAGGCGGCCGCGCTAGCGAAGCAGCTCCCCGAGCGCGTCCAGGCCTTCGGCCAGGCGATCCCCGGCCTGCAGCCAGCCGAGGCGCAGCGTGCCGGGCGCCTCGAACCATGAGCCGGGAACGGACAGCGTTCCCTTCTCGCGGTGCAGCCTCTCGGCCAGCTCCATGTCGTCGATGCCGGCGGGCAGCTCCACGCAGCCGAAGCCGACACCGCGCGGCCTGGTCCAGCCGATCTCGGGCCTGCCCCGCACCCACTCGTCGACCGCCTCGAGGCCCGCACGGGCCGACTGCCGGGCGCGTTCGCGGAGATCGTCACCCCGCTCCAGGAAGCCGAGACCTGCCCGCGCGCCGGGCCTGGTGGGCATTCCCATGTTCCAGTGGGCGCGCCGCAGCTCCTCGGCCAGCGAGCGCTCGGCGGCCAGCCAGCCGGCGCGGGCCCAGTAGGCGCCCATCAGCTTGGAGAGGCTGGAGACGACCGCGATGTTGTCGGCCGCGCCGCGGTAGCTCGGCTCGTCGGTGAAGCCCAGGTAGATCTCGTTGATCAGCAGCCGGGCGCCGCGCTTCGCCGCGATCCGGGCCAGTGCGAGCACCTGGTCGCGGGGGGAGAGGGTTCCGCTCGGGTTGTGTGGCTCGGTGATCATCAGAAGCGAGGTGTCGCCGTCGATCAGCCGCTCGGCCTCTTCCAGCGAGAAACGCCAGCCGCGCTCGGCCGGGCGTTCCAGCCGGGCCACCGCTCCCAGCCGTTCTGCCTGGCGCAGCATCGGCTCGTAGATCGGCCTTTCCACCACGATTCTGGATCCCGGACGGGCCAGCTGCAGCAGGGCCAGCAGGGAGCCGCCGGTCGCGCCCGGAGTGAAGACCAGCTCCGCGGCCGGGATCCCCAGCCAGGCGCCCAGCCGCTGCTCGAACAGGCGGTCCATCCTCTCCATCCGACCGGCGGGCGGCTCGATTTCTTCGGCGCCCAGCGGGGGCACTCCGCTGGCGTGGAGGTTGATCGCGCCGTCGTCGGCAGCGACGCGCGGCATGTACCATTCCAGGTAGTCGTTGCGGTGGAACGTCATCCGCGCGGGCCTTCAGTCCGAGATCCGAACGCCGATCATCCGGACCGGCTCGTTCGGGCGGTCGTTGCCGTCGGTGGGGGTGTTTTCGATCTTCTTGATCACGTCAGAGCCGGAGACGATCCTGCCGAAGACCGGGTGCCTGGACGGCCCCGGAGTGAACCAGTCGAGGTAGTCGTTGTGCGCGGTGTTGATGAAGAACTGCGAGCCGCCGCTGTTGGGCCGGCCGGTGTTGGCCATCGAGAGCGTGCCCGGCTCGTTGGAGATCTTGTGCTGCTCGGGATGCTCGTCCTCGATCGTGCCGTGGGGCGGTCCGCCGGTTCCGGCTCGCGAGCTCTTGGGGTCCTTGCTGTGCGGGCAGCCGAACTGGCACATGAAGCCCTTGATCACGCGGTGGAAGTGCAGCCCGTCGTAGAAGCCGTCCTTGGCCAGCTTGACGAAGTTGCCGGCCGTGATCGGCATCGCGTCGGTGAACAGCTCGACCTCGAAGGTGCCGAGCGACGTCTCGCAGGTCGCAGTGGGGTTTCCCATTTCGATACTCCTTTCTCGATGTCTCATGCATAGACCGACGGCGTCGTCGAGCACAAGCCGGAAGCGCCGATTTCTTCGGCGAAGACGCGCGGGTCTCAGATCGGCTGCCAGTCGACGTGCACGATCGCGCCCTGTTTGCCCACGGCCACGAGGCGGTCGCCTTGAGCGTCGCTCACTCCCCAGATCGCGCGCAGGCGCGGCGTATCGCCGAACTCGGTCTCGACCAGCGCGGCGCCGTTTCGCCAGGCCTGGATCGCTCCTCGATCCAGAGCGCCGCCGGTGCCGCCCGCCGCCCAGACGCCGAGGTCCGGGTCGACGTGGAGGTCCATCAGCTCGTGGGGAGATTCGTGCTCGCTCTTCCAGCCTCCGCCGTTCAGGTAGCGGTAGAGCGTCGATCCCTGTCCTTCGTCGAAGCCGACGGCCCAGGTGTCGCCGGCTTCGTCCCCCGCGATCCCGTACATGTTGTCCGTGCTTTCGTGAAGGGATTGGTTGCAGCTCCACGGCTCGGAGCAGTGGACGATCAGCGACGAGGCGAACGCGTCGTGGGCGTGGCCGGCGGCGAAGAGACCGCCTCCCGGCGTGCAGGCCGCGGAGTGGAAGTCGACGCCGAGCGCCATCGCGTAGCCCTCGCTGAAGCCCCAGCCCCACCAGGCCGCCAGTGTTGAGTCGCCGACCGCGTAGGCCGTCTCCGGCCCGAGGGCGCAGACCGCGCGGTAGGAGCCGCCGTACGCATCGGGAATGAACGCCGATTCCACCGCCGTCCATGAAGAGCCGTCGTGCTCCAGGATCTGCCGCTTGCTCCCCACGGCCAAGACGCGGTCCGGACCGCTGCCGGCTACCCCGTAGAGGTCGGGGCTGCCGGGGATGTGCTGCTCGAGAAGCATCCAGCTCGCGCCGTCGAAGCGCAGGATCGTTCCCTTCTCGCCCACGGCCCAGACCGCGTCCCGGGAGCTGCCCCACACGTCGGACAGGTCGTTCGTTGCGGGGGAGTCGGCCGGCTCGACGATCCACTCGCCGACCGCGCCGGTGTCGGGATCGGTGGGACCGCCGCTGTGATCTGTCTTGCCGCCGTCAGGTTCCGCTCTTCCCGGAGAGGCTCCGCGCCAGCACCCGGCCAGCAGCACGGCTGCGGCGATTACCGTTCCGAGACGAGTCATGTCGGAATTGTATCACGGGAATGGATTGTGTCGCCGAGCATCGACCATTAACATCGGTTTGATTGTCGGGTTCGCCGGATGCTCCCGGCGGAAGGAGGGGCTGGATGAGCGTCAGGATTTTGCTCACGGCGCTGTGCCTGATCGCCGCGGGTTGCGGCGGGGCGGCGGGCGGCGGAAGCGGCGAGAGAGGGGCCGAGTCTCCTCTGCCGTTGCTCGATCGGGCCTGCGAAGAGGGCGATGCGCGCAGCTGCGAGCTGGCCGGCTCCGGGCACTTCGAGCGCGACGACGTCCGGGCCCGAGAGTGCTTCGCCCGCGCCTGCGAGGCCGGTCGCGTCGACTCGTGCCTGATGGTGCTGTCGATGGTGCTCGACGGCCTCGGGGGGCGCAAGGATCTGAGAGAGGCGCGGGGCCATGCCGGGGCGGCCTGCGATCTCGGCGCGCCTTCGGGTTGCTTCGCGTTCGGCTCGATGCTGATCAACGGCGAGGGCGGACCGGCCGAGATGGAGCGCGGCCGGCGCCTGCTGGATCGGGCCTGCGCCGAAGGAGTCGAGGAGGCGTGTTTCAACCTGGGGGTGCTGCTGGTCGACGGGTTGGGGGGGGGCGCCGATCCCGCCCGCGGCCGGCGCCTGCTGTGCGGCTCCTGCGACGCCGACGTGGCCGAGGGCTGTCTCTCCTGCGGAGCGCTGGTGCGCCGCGGCGAAGGGGGCCCCGCCGATCCGGGACGCGCCCGCGAGCTGTTCCTGCTCGGTTGCCGGCTGGGCGACGCGCGCGCCTGCCTGCGGTTGGGGCGGATGTGGAGGTCGGGAGAGGGCGGCCCGGCCAGCGAAGCCAATGCGCGCACGTATTTCGAGATGGTCTGCGACTCGGGCATCCCGGCCGGCTGCGAAGCGCTGGACGAGCGGGACGGAGAGGCGCCGGACTGAGGCCGGGCTATTCTCCCGATTCTTTCTCGGCTCTGACCTTGATCCGCGTGAGGCGGCTCTGCAGGCGGTCCATCTCGCGCACCAGCGAGTCCAGGTCGACGTACAGCGGTGCGACCTCCTCTCCGCGGGCGATGCGCCTGCGCTCCCGCTCGGCCAGCTCGTTCTCCTCGCGGGCGGCGTCCATCCCGTTCATGATCACGCCGATGAACAGGTTGAGGATGATCATCGTGCCGAGCAGCACCAGCGAGACGAAGACGAACGGAGATCCGTAGGGGAACGCCTCGGGCGCGGTACAGAGCTCCGGCATGTTCCCGTAGCCGTAGACGTCGCAGCCCTTCTGGTTGATGTACATCAGGTCGGTCCAGTCCTCGAGCGTGACCGCCCTGAACAGCGAGAGCATCGAGAGCGGCAAGGTGGCGAAGTGGACCGGGTCGTTCTTGGCGAACATGAAGGTCGCCGCCACCGCGTAGACGTAGAAGAGCAGGAGCAGCAGCAAGCTGACGTACGCCATCGAGGGAATCGAGCGGAGCAGCGCTCCGACCAGCACCTGCAGCTTGGGCAGGGCCCGCACCAGCTTCAGCACCCGCAGCAGACGCGCCAGCCGCAGCACCATCACGTACTGGGCGTCGACCGGCATGAAGCAGGCCGCCACGATGAGGAAATCGAACACGTTCCACGGGTCGAAGAAGTAGCGCCACGGCTTGGGCCACTCGGCCCACATCTTGACCACCACCTCGGCGACGAAGATCCAGATGATGATCTGGTCCAGCACGTGCATCACGTGGTGGTGTTCCTTGGCGAACTCGCGGTAGGTCTCGACGCCTACCAGAATGCCGGCCGCCACGATCACGAGCGTGATCCCGTTTTGGAACCACTTGGCGTCTCGAATCCTCTGCATCAACCCGACCACGCCGCCGGATCCTCCTCCTCCGTTGGGCGTGTCGGGCCCGTTCGATTCCAGGTCGACCGCTTTTCTGGGCGCGATTTTCGGCATGTGTTTCTACTCCTGTTCGATTTCGGCCTCGGCCGCGCCCATGGCGGCGGCCAGGACTCGCTTCAGCGGAACCTTTCGCTCCCTTGCGATACGCTTGCAGTCCTCCAGCTCCGGCGCGGCGTTGCGCGCTCCCCCCGGCCCGGCGGCCAGCTTGACCCGCACCGGGCCGTAGGATGTCTCCACGCTCCGGATCCGCCGCCGCATCTCGACGCGTCCGACCGGGTAGTGACGCAGGCCGATCGAGGTGGTCTCTCCCAGCATCAGCTCCGCGACGCGATCGAAATCCTCGCGCCGGCAGAGCGCGGAGAGGGTCAGCGCCGGGCGCCCCTTCTTCATCTGGATCGGCGTGACCCAGGCATCGAGTGCGCCGGCACGGAGCAGAGCGGCGGCGGCCTCGGCCGCCACCTCTCCGGTGATGTCGTCGATGTTCGCCTCCAGCACGCGGCAGCAGTCGAGCTCGGAGCCTGAGCCGGGCTCGGGGCGTCCGAGCACGGCGCGCAGCAGGCCGGGCCGGCCGGGGATCTCGCGCGTTCCCGCGCCGAAGCCGACCGCTTCGATCACCATCGCGGGCAGCGGCCCGAAGCCGGCGGCGGCGCTGACCGCCAGCGCGGCCCCGGTCGGCGTGGTCAGCTCGGCCTCCACCTCGGTCCCCACCACGCTGGCGCCCCGCAGCAGGTAGAGCGTGGCCGGCGCCGGAACCGGCAGGGTCCCGTGCTGCGCCTCGACGAAGCCGCGCCCGACCGGGATCGGAGCGCAGACCACGTCGGCGTCGATCCGTTCCAGCGCGGCGGCCGCGCCCACGATGTCGGCGATCGAATCGACCGCCCCCACCTCGTGGAAGTGGACGTCGTCGGCCGGCATCCCGTGCACGCGGGACTCTGCGCGGGCCAGGGCGGCGAAGGTCTCGAGCGCGCGGCGCTTGACCCCCGGGATCAGCTCGGAGCGCTCGATCATGAGCGCTATCTCGGCGTGGCGGCGGTGCGGCTGGGATTTCCGGTCGACGTCCACGACGAAACGCGCGGCGCCGATCGACTCGCGCTCGACGCGCTCGAGGCGGATCTCGCAGCCGGGCAGTCGCAGCGCCTCGACCGCTTCTTTCACGGTATCGAACGGGACGCCGAGATCCACCAGAGCGGCGACGATCATGTCGCCGGCCAGCCCGGAGAAGCAGTCCAGGTACAGCAAGGGACGGGCGCGGTCTTCGTTTTTCGTCATCGTCTATCGTCGCGTTTTTTTCGCGCCGGCCGGCTCGGACGGGACGCGGTTGATCAGCGCGGCCGCGTAGCCGGCGCCGAAGCCGTTGTCGATGTTGACCACGGTCACGCCGGCCGCGCAGCTCGTCAGCATTCCCAAAAGGGCGGTCACGCCTCCGAAGCCGGCGCCGTAGCCCACCGAGGTTGGCACCGCGATCACGGGGCGGCCGACCAGCCCGCCGATCACCGAGGGCAGCGCGCCCTCCATTCCAGCGATCGCCACCACCACCGACGCGCGCCGCAGGTCGTCCAGCCGGTGCAGCAGCCGATGGACGCCGGCGACCCCGACGTCATTCACACGGATTGTCTCGTTGCCCGCCAGCTCGGCAGTCAGCGCCGCCTCCTCGGCGATCGGGAGGTCGGCGGTCCCCGCCGTTACCACCGCGATCGGACCGGAGCCGCGGGGCTCGATCGGGGCCTGGAGCAGAACCAGGGCGCGTGCCTCGGGGCGGTGCTCCAGCCCCTCGACCCGCTCGCGGACCGCGGCGGCCTTGTCCGCGTCGACGCGGGTGACCAGCGCGTTGCAGCCGCCGCGGCGGTGCTCGTCCAGGATCGCGGCGATCTGCTCGGCGCTCTTCGGCTCTCCGAGGACCACCTCCGGAAAGCCGGTTCGCAAGGCGCGGTGGTGGTCCACGGTGGCGATCCCGATATCGGCGAACGGCAGGCGGGCGAGCGCCTCCATCGCCTCGTCCGCAGAGACCTCGCCGCCCTGCACGGCGATCAGCAGAGACTTCAACTTTTCCGGGCTCATCGAAGGCGAGATATATCACAGTTGCGGGTGGGGTGGGTACCCGGATCCCGGTGTCAGGGAGCCTGAAATCGAGCGGCGGACAATAGGTTGCTGGTTGGAGAGTTGCAGCCGGGCTGTTGTTTGCGGAAGCCGGCGGGGCTCAGGCTTTCTCGAGGTCGAACTCGGGCATGTCGAACCAGTAGCCCATGCCCTCGACCGCCGACAGCTCGGCCTGGACGATCGCCAGGTGGCCCTGCTCGATCTCCACGAAGCGGCTGAAGAACTCGCGCCCTTCGTCACCCAGCTCGTCGACCATCCGCTCGTAGAACTCGGAGGTCTCCCGCTCGACCTGCTCGGCTCGTTGCAGCGCCTCGCGCTCGCGCGTCAGGTCGGGACCGTCCAGCTTCTTCTCCAGCTTGGCGGCCTCGGCCTCGATGCGCTCCAGCGGCGGGATTACCGTCTCTATGTCCTCGGACCGCAGCCGGCCGTCCCGCTCCCACTCTTCGAGCCGAGCTTCCAGGTAGTCCACGTGATTCTGCTCCTCTGCGGCCAGCAGCCCGAAGATCCTGCCGCCCACCTCTGTCTCGGCGCTCTCGGCGGCACTCCTGTACACGTCGCGGATCCTGTTCTCCATCGAGATTGCGTTGCGGATGGCTTGGTCTATGTCCACGGCGTCCTCCCTGGTTGAGCGTGTTCCCGGAGTATCTAACCCGAGTTCGTCTCGAGTCAAACCGGCGACAGCGGCGGGCGGGAACAGGGTTTGGCCGCGCGGCGAACCGGGGTTATTCTCCGCTTCGACAGGAGCGCGCCATGGAGATCAACTGGTCGGGTCCGATTTATGGCGCGATCGCGTTTTTGGCGATCGGCCTCGGGTATCCCTGGGTAATCAAGGTCGAGTACCGTTTCGGCGCGCGCGCCTGGAAGCCGGTCCTGGCGCTGGGTGTGACGTTGCTGGTCGGCTCGTTGCTGGTGCCGGGCTTCGCCGCCTCGGCCGTGGTCGGCATCTTCGGCGGCTCGGTGATCTGGGGAGCCCAGGAGGTCGTCGAGCAGGAGCAGCGCGTGCTGGACGGGCAGTACCCGGTCGACCCCGAGCGCCGCGAGCACTACGAGGAGCGCCGCCGATGATCGATCCGCAGTGGGCGGGACCGGTGCTGGGCGTCGTGACGCTGGGGACGATCGCCGCGGGGCACGTGATCGTGCGCAAGGTCAACTACTTGTGGGGCACGCGCACGGCTCCCGCTTTCTTCGTCGTCGGCGCGGCGGCCCTTGCCGCTTCGCTGCTGCTCTCCAGCGATTTGCTCTCGGCGATCGCCGGCATCTTCGGAATAACCACGACCTGGGACGGGGTGGAGCTGTACAGGCAGGAGGAGCGCGTCCGCCGCGGCCGTGCTCCGCGAAACCCGAACCGGGAGGTCGAGCCGCGGCGCGGCGAAAGGATCTCGTGAAATCGACCGCTGCCGATCGAGACGCCCGCCGGGCCGACGAGGTGAACGATGAGCGCCTGGTATGACTGGCAGATCTGGCTGCTGGCGCTTGCGCTCGCGGCGGACGCTTTTTCGGTGGGCGCGGCAGTGGGCGCCTCCCATCGCCGCGCCCGCCAGATCTTCAGGATGTCCTGGCACTTCGGTCTCTTCCAGGCTCTGATGCCGCTGGTCGGCGCCGCGGCCGGCGCGGTGCTGCAGCGCTACGTGGAGCCCTGGAGCGGTTGGCTGGTGTTCGCCGTGCTTACCTTGATCGGCGTCAAGATGATAGCCGAGTCCTTCCGATCGGAAGAGAGGCCGAGCGGGCGGGATCTGACGCGCGGCTTTTCGCTGGTGGCGCTCTCGATCGCGGTCAGCATCGACGCTTTGGGCGCTGGAGTGGCGCTGGGGCTGGCTGGCGCGCCACTGATAGCGCCGGTGGTGATCATCGGGCTGACGGCCGCGCTGCTGACCGCCGTCGGAATGCTGCTGGCAGGGCGGATCAGGGAGGCGCTGGGCCGCCGCTGCGAGCTCGCCGGCGGCCTGGTGCTGATCGGGCTCGGCGTTCGCGCTCTGCTCTGAGCCGACGGCCAGCTTTGCAGCGGCCGGTCTTCGCCGACATCGACATCGAGGGGGGGCGGACGGGTTCGGGGGCTTTCCCCAGCGTTGGGTCGCGATTCCGGCGGTGGACAACCGCGCGGCCTGGTACATAATGCTCTCGTCTTTTCGGCAGCACAGCGCCTCGAGGGGCGAGGAAAGGAGCCTGAGAGATGGACAAGATGTCTTCGATCGAGCTGGCGATCAAGAACGAGACGACCGAGAGGCGGTTCTACCTGAACGAGGCCGAGCGTTCGCAAAACCCGGTCGCCAGGCGGCTGTTCGAGACGCTGGCCGAGGACGAGGAGGAGCACCAGAGGAGGCTGACCGGCCTCCACGAGAAGCTGACCAGCGACGGCTCCTGGCCGGAGGACGTGCCGATCGAGCTGGCCGACACGAACGTCAAGAAAGTGCTCGACGGCATCGCCCGCAAGCAGGAGACCGTCGCGCACGACGACGACGACATCGCCGCGCTGAACAAGGCGATCGAGTTCGAGCAGAAGGGCGCCAGGCTCTACGCCGATCTCGCCGAGGAGTGCGGCAATCCCGCCGAGAAAAAGTTCTTCTCCTTCTTGGCCGGCATCGAGCGGGAGCACATGCTCTCGATCAAGGACTCGCTGTTCTACCTGGAGGATCCCCAGGGCTGGCTCGAGGACAAGGAGCGCCAGGGCCTGGACGGCGCGTAGGGTCGACGAGGCACCGGCGTGCTCGGGATCGACTGGCTGGAATGGCTGGGTTACGCGGCCTCCGCGGTGGTGGTCGTCTCCCTGATGATGAGCTCGCTGGTCAGGCTGCGCTGGGTCAACCTGGTCGGGGCCTCGCTCTTTTCCGCCTACGGGTTCCTGATCGGCGCGATTCCGGTCGGCGTGCTCAACGGCGCGATCGCCGTGATCGATGTCTACTACCTGGCCAGGTTCCACGGCGGCCGGGATCATTTTCGCGTGGTTATTGTCGAGCCCGGGTCGGGCTATCTGCGGCACTTCCTCGAGTTCCACCGCGCCGAGATATTCGAGCTGTTTCCAGATTTCGACTTCGAGACCCGGGGCCGCAGCCTGGTGCTGTTCGTGCTGCGCAACACGGTGCCGGCCGGTCTGTTCGTGGCTAGCGTCGAGCGGGACGGGGATCTGCGCGTGGACGTCGACTTCGTGACCCGCGAGCACCGCGACTTCAAGGTAGGCGAGTTTCTCTTCACCGAAGGCGCCGAGCTGCTGGCGCGCACGGGTTGCGATCGCGCCGTCGCCCGGGCACATCGGCGCAGGCACGAGCGCTACCTGCGCAAGATGGGATTCGAGCCAGTCGAGGGGGAAAGCGGCCTGTTCGCGCGCAGAATCGAACTTCCGGCGGGCGCGTGATTGCGGGCTCGTCCGTCTACCGCGACCCCGGAGCCTGGAGCCGCCGCGCGGCCATCCGGAACGCCGCGGTGTAGAGCTCGGGCGAGAGTCGCTTGAGCGCCAGCAGGGGGGTCAGCAGCCCGCCGCGGGTCATGCTCTGGCGGCGGCCCAGCGCCGCGGCGAGCACGTCGCGGGCCACGCGCTCGGGAGGCGTGCCTCCCCGCTCCATCAGCCGCGCGAGCCGGCTCGCCAGCTCGGGGCTGGTGCGCAGCTCGGCCCGCTCGAACAGCTTGGTTCCGGCCGGCCCGGGGCAGACCGCCGCGACGCGCACACCGCGCGAGGCCAGCTCGATGTCCAGGCTCTCGGCCAGCCCCACCAGCGCGAACTTGCTCGCCACGTAGGGTGCGACGAACGGAAAGCCGATCAGACCGGCGGCCGAGGCCACCATCACGATCCGCCCGCTTCCGGCCGCGGTCATCGACGGCCCGAAGGAGCGCAGGCAGTGGACCGCGCCCATCAGGTTGACCTCGACGGTTCGGCGCCAGTCCTCGAGCGGCAGTTTATCGGCCCGCCCGCCCGCGCAGACACCGGCGTTGCTGACCAGGATGTCGACGCGTTCCTCCGCGGCGAGGACGTCACGGGCAAGCCGCTCGACCGCGTCCGGGTCGGCGACGTCGACCTCGTGCGCGACGATCCCTCCGTCCGATCCGGCGGCCAGCTCGCGCCCCGACCCCGCGTCGATCTCCGCGGCGTGCACCCGCGCTCCCTCGCGCGAGAACAGCTCGGCCACGGCGCGGCCGATTCCCGATCCGGCGCCGGTGACCACCGCGATTCGCTGATCCAGTCTTTTTTTCATGCTCTTTTCTCGTTCGATTGTCCCGCCGCGAGAGCGGCTCATCATGGCACGGAAGAGCGGCGTGGAGAAGCCGGTCCGGTTGACGCGAAGGGGGGGTGTGATTACTTTTCCGCCCAATCGGAAAACGGCCGCGGCGAGGCGGTCTGGAACCCAGGAGGCAAGGCGTGAGCGAGGTGAGGAACGTGGCAGTCGTCGGCGGGGGGCCGGCGGGGTACACGGCGGCGATCTACGCGGCCAGGGGAGGGCGCGAGCCCGTTTTGATCGAGGGTTTCGCTCCGGGGGGCCAGCTGATGATCACCACCGACGTGGAGAACTACCCGGGCTTCGGCGAGCCGATCGGCGGCCCGGAGCTGATGCAGCAGATGCGCGCTCAGACCGAGCGCGTGGGAGCGGAGATCGTATCCGACAGCGTGGATCAGGTGGATCTGTCTTCGCGTCCGTTCGGCATCAAGCTGTCGAGCGGCGCGGAGATTTCGGCCGGGACGCTGGTGATCGCCACCGGCGCGGACGCCAGGTGGCTGGGGCTCCCTTCCGAGGAGAAGTACCGGGGGCTCGGCGTGTCGGCCTGCGCCACCTGCGACGGGTTCTTCTTCCGCGACCAGGTGGTGGCGGTGATCGGCGGCGGCGACACGGCCTGCGAGGAGGCGCTGTACCTGACCAACCACGCCAGCAAGGTTTACCTGGTGCACCGGCGCGACCAGCTGCGGGCGTCGGACATCATGGGCAGGCGGGCGCTGGGGCACGAGAAGATCGAGCCCAGGTGGTTCCGGGTGGTGGACGAGTATCTCGGCGACGAGAGCGGGCTGACCGGCCTGCGGTTGAAGGATCCGCGCGGCGGCCAGAGCGAGACGTTGGAGGTCGGTGGGGCGTTCGTGGCGATCGGGCATCGGCCCAACACCGAGTTTCTCGGCGGGCAGGTCGAGATGGACGAGAAGGGGTACATCGTGGCCGAGGCCGGCGGGACGGCTACCTCGGTGCCCGGGGTGTTCGCGGCGGGCGACGTGCGGGACGCCAGGTACAGGCAGGCCGTGACAGCGGCGGGCACCGGCTGCATGGCCGCGATCGACGCGGGGCACTTCCTGGACGAGAACGACTGACAGCCAGCCTTTCCTTTCTACCGCTTCTGGGACGGGGAGTCCTTTTCGGGGCTGCAAAACATGGATCGGACCTACAGTTTCGCCCCGAAAAGGACACTCCGCCCCAGAAGCTACCGGCTGCTGTCTCTACCGCTTCGAGTGCGGGGCGTCCTTTTCTTTTGTCGGCAAGGGCTCTTTCCAGCGGCCGGAGAAGGCGATCGACTCGAGGGGACGCCTCTTTCGCTCGGTCCGCTCCTGCTCCCGGTACGGCTCGGCGAGCTCGTCGGGGTCGGCCGGATATCCCAGCGCCGCGACCACCACCGGCTCCACCTCGTCCGGTAGATCGCAGGCCTCTCGTGCCTTCTCGGAGTTGAATCCTCCCATCTGGTGCAGGCGCAGACCGCGAGCCGTGGCTTCCACCGTCATCCACGCCATCGCCTGGCCCGTGTCGTACCAGGCGTGGGTCAGCAAGCGGTTCTTCTCGTCGTGGGTGCGGGCGCAGGCGAGCAGCAGAGCGGCCGCTCCGTTCGCCCAGCCGCGGTTCCAGTCGACCAGGCAGCCGATAATGCCCTCGAACTTCTCGCGCTCCTTTTTGTGAGCCGCGATGAAGCTCCAGGGCTGGCTGTTGCGCGACGAGGGAGCCCAGCGGGCCGCCTCGAGAAGGGAGGCCAGCTCGGCGGCTGGAATCGGACGCTCGGAAAAGGCGCGGGGGCTCCATCGCTCGCGCGCCAGATCGTGCACGGGATGCTCGGTCGGAGCCGGCTTTTGCATCGCTCACCTCCTTTGGCGAATTGTGGAGGGCGACGGGAGCTTGCGCAAGCCTCGATCGGGGGTAGAGTTCGAAGTGAACCAGCGAGGGGAGGAAACGATGAGAATCGTGGTCGATCAGGACAAGTGCAACGGTGCGGGGGTCTGCGTGCAGGAGATGCCGAACGTGTTTCGCTTCCAGGAGGGGAGCAAGAAGGGGGCGCCGATCAAGCCGGAGGTCTCTTCTTCGCTGGAGGCCAAGCTGCGAAAGGTGGCGGCGATGTGCCCGGCGGGCGCAATACATGTTTACACGAAATGAAGGGTGTCAGAGAGCCTGAAGCGTTGCGGTTTATTATCATCTGTTGATCGTAAAATTACAGTATTTCAGTCTGGGAGCTTTATTTCGTACGAGTAGAGATCGCGGGCGACCTCTGTCTCGGCGAAGATTTCGCGCGCCTCGTCCCCGAGGATCGCCTCGTCTTCCCTGGAGTTGCGCGGGGACAGATGCACCAGGACGATTCTCTCGGCCCTTGCCCGCGCAGCGGCCCGCGCGGCTTCGCGGGCTGTCATGTGCTTTTTCTGGCGGGCCTCCTCGGCGTTTCTCTCGCAGAACATACCTTCGACGAATGCGATGTCCGCGTTTTGCAAAAGACGCTCCAGCCCGGGACAGGGCCGGGTGTCGCTGGCGAACGCCACGATCCTCCCGCGCCTGGGCGGACCGAGGATCTGATCGGAGCGAACGGTTCGTCCGTCGTCCAGCTCGACGCTCTCTCCGGCCTGGAGCCGCCCCCAGTCGGGCCCGGTCGGAACTCCGAGCCGGCGGGCCAGATCCGGGTCGAACCTGCCCGGGCGCCGCGGTTCCTCCAGCCGGTAGCCGAGGCAGAACGTCGAGTGTTCCAGCTCGTCCCAGACCAGGGAGCAGCCGCGCCACGACCAGGCCCGGCGCGAAGAGCCGGCGCTCCACTCGACGAAGGAGAGCGGGTAGTCGACCCGGTAGCGCAGGTCGTCGAGCGTGTGCCGCACGAAGCGCTCCAGGCCGGGAGGACCTATGATCGTCAGCGCTCCGGGATCGGGGCACTGGTTGCGGAACATCATCACGCCGGGCAGGCCCAGCACGTGGTCGGCGTGCAGGTGGGAGATCGCGACCGCGTCCAGGTTGCAGATTCCGAGCCCCCCGCGCTTGAGCGAAAGCTGGATGCCCTCGCCGGCGTCCAGCATCAAAGAGCGGCCCTCGCGGCGCACCAGCACGGAGGTGGTCAGCCGCATCGGCATCGGCATCATCCCGCCTGTTCCGAGCACAGTGCACTCCATGCAGCGCAAGCTGTCACGTTCGGCCGCTCGCGGCAAGTGGATCCGCTCCCATGTGCACACCGCCGAGCACCTCCATCGTCCGCCCCTCGTGCACCGCGTCGAGCAGCGAGCCGAAGCCTCCGCTCGGGTCGGCCTGGAAGACGCGGCGGTTGTAGGCGTCGATCACGGTCTGGCGGGTGACCGTGCCGATCACCTCGCGCCTTTCCGAGCTGTCGCAGACCGGCAGCTCGTCGCGGCTGGTGCGGCCGGAGGAAAAGGCAAGCTCCCGGGCCGTCGATCGTTCAGTCGGGGAATCCGCGGTGGAGGAAGACCCAGCGCAGGTTGCCGCGGCCGTCGTCGCTCGACTCGGCCGCGACCGGATCGCGCGCTCCGAGCTGTCGCAGCGCCTCGAGCATGTATCCCTCGGGAGCGAGCCGGAAGTAGGGGTGGGAGATCGGCATCTCCGCGACCGCGACCTCGATTCGGTTCTCGGAAAGCTGGACCGACATCTCGCCGAAATCGAAGTACGTCTCCCACAGCCGGGACGGCGCCTGCTCCAGGAAGTCCAGGGCTCCCTCGGCCTGTCTCAGCACCACCGCGTACGGCCCCTCGGTCAGCGCCCACTCGGCGGCGACGGCCCCCAGCTCCCGGTAGCCGCTCTCTTTTCCGTCGAAGAAGGTCTCGATCAGCGCCTCGTGGAACTCGATGAAGCGCTCGAGCGGAACGCGGCTGGTGACGAACACCGCGTCCTCGAAGAAGGAATCCCGGCGGGCGAGACTGCTGACAAAGGCCTCCCAGCGCTCCTCGCCGAAGCGACGCGAGATTTCCCGCCGCCTGGCGACGAACGCCGTACCCTTGACCCTCAGTGAATTACCCATCTGACCCCCGAAAAACGCATTTCACTAAAGAGAATAACGGAAGCTGGCTTTTTGTCACGCCCGCGAAAGCGGCGGCGTCACGGGAGCCGCATCACGACGAGCGCGTCTTGGCCGAACAGCGGTACCAGCAGCCGGTTTCGCTGCGCGTCGAGCCCGATGCCGGCCGCGCTCTCGAGGCCGCCGAACAGCTCGGCGAACTCGCCGTCCAAAGCGGCGCTGTAGATCGCCTCGCCGTCCCAGCTGGAGACCAGCGAGGTCCCGTCGTCGGCGCGCAGCGCCAGACCGTCGAGCCTGGCGGCCGGGGTCTGACGGACGTGGGAGATCCCGCCGCCGTCGACGCGGAACACCCGGGGCTCGGCCCAGGAGGCGACCCAGACCGCCTCGCCGCCGATGTTGCTGACCAGGTAAATGTCGTCCAGCGGGTCGTGGAGCACGGACTCGGGCGTGTCCAGGCCGACGTCGTCCACGCGCAGAATCTGCTGTTCGGCCTCGTCCCCGCCGTCGTCCCCGCCGCAGCAGGCAAGCCAGACCGAGGCCGAGAAGAGGGCGAGCGCCGTGCGGCCGAGCGAGGCGTTTGGTCGCATGATCGAACTTCCCGCCCGCCAGGGTAGCACGATCCCGGTCCTGTCCAGAGAGCCATCCGCGCTGTGCGCGCGCTAGGGGCGCGCCAGGGGCCTGGCGGGCGTCGCCTGCTCGGGTTATCATCGTCTCGGTTTTTTTTGCGGGGTGACTCACGATGAAGCTCTGCGCGCACGCGGCGGCTCTGCTCTGGCTGGCCGGAGGGATCTCGTCGTGCAGCGGCGGGACCGGCGGCTCGCCGGATACCGGTCTGGACGGCGGGCCGGACGGGGACGCGGACGGGGACGGCGA
>CAZHCG010000017.1:8635-45250 GCA_964530995.1 uncultured Myxococcales bacterium | reverse complement strand
ACAATGTAGTCGACAAAGGACTGCCGTGTCAACTTTTTAAGTTAGCGCGCATGCCTTCTGATCCCCCCGCGCACCGGTCAGCACAGACCGGCGAAGATCCCCCGATCTCGACGTCCACCTCTGGCTCGGATCCCCGCTCCCGACCGCTTCCCGGTCAGCAGAGAACATCAACTCGTCCGCAAGACTGCGTGGGAATCAACAACTCTTTAATTATTGATCCGCGCACGCTGGTGTGAAATTGTTTTTTGGACAAAAGACGTTTGTCATTGAATGGTGGAGGGGAAAACGATGGCCGAGGATTCACGGCCCCGCCCGCTGGCCGAAGGGCATTTTTCCAAGACGCCTTTCGCCCACATCCTGGTCTATCTCCACAACCGCTCCCTGAGCGGAACGCTCGAGGTGCGCGCGACGCACGACGTGGCGAGCATCTATTTTCGCGGCGGGGCTCCGGCCAAGGTCCGCTCGACGATCAAGGGCGCCGGGCTGGGCACGGTGCTTGAGGACCTGGACATGATCACCGGCGAGCAGCTGCGGGCCTGCCAGCAGGAGATGGCCCGCACCGGACTGCTGGCCGGAGAGATCCTGGTCGATCAGGGCGTGCTCGAGGCCCCAGACCAGGTGCGCGGGCTGCGGGAGCAGATGCGGCGCAAGCTGGTCGACGTGTTCGGCCTGACCGAGGCGCGCTGGGAGTTTTACGAGAAGGTGAACCTGATCGCCGGCTACGGAGCAGACGAGCTGTTTCCGATCGATCCCCTTCCGGTGATCGCGGCCGGGCTGCGCGCTCACGCCGGCGAGCTCAAGCTGAGGCCGGTGCTCGCCTCCCTGGGGGGCAAGTGGATCTCGCTCGAAGACGTGGAGGCGGTCAGGCGCTTCGATTTCGACAAGGAGGGACGCGATATCTGCCGGCGCCTGCTGGAGAAGCAGCTCTCCTGGGACGCGCTGGTCGAGTCCGGGCGGTTCGATCTCGATGTCCTGCGCGCCACCGTCTACGCGCTGCTGATCACCAAGGCGCTGGCAGTCTCGGAGCAGGGCCGGCCGGATCCGCGGATCGAAGGGGCCGGAACGCTTCAATCGTACGTCCCCGGGCCGCCCGAGAAGGTCGAAACCGACGATCCCGAGATCCTCTCCCAGCGCGAGCGGATCCAGGAGGCGACCGCGGCGATCGGATCCCAGAATTATTACGAGATGCTCGGTCTCTCGCCCAAAGCGAGCACCGAGGAGGTGCGCAAGGCGTTTTTCAAGCTCGCCAGGGAGCTCCACCCGGACCGCTGCAACAAGCCCGGGCTGGAGGATCTGCGCGAAACGCTGGAGCACGTCTTCTTCAACCTCTCCGAGGCGCAGGCCACCCTGATCGACCCGGACCTCCGCGAGGAGTACGACCGGGTGCTGGGCGAGAGCGGACGGCGCACCTCGACACCTCCAGGCTCGCGAGACAGCCGGGACGAGGAGGAAGTCCGCGACGTGCTGGAGGCCGAGAAGCTGTTCCAAAAAGCGCTGGTGCTGCTGCGCCGCACCCAGCGGGACCAGGCGCTGGAGCTGGTGGACCGCGCCCGGGAGCTCAACCCCGAGCAGGGGGAGTACCTGGCCCTCTGGGCTCATCTGGGCACGCTGCGGCGCGGCCCGGACGAGAGCCTCGAGGACCTGGTCGCCGAGCTGCGCAGGGCCAGGGAGCTGGCGCCCAACTCCGAGCGCGTCCACCTCTACCTGGCCCAGGCGCTCAAGCGGATCGATCACCTCGCCGAGGCGCGGAGCCACCTGGAGAAGGTCGTCGAGATCAACCCGCGCAACATCGAGGCGATGCGCGAGCTGAGAATCATGGAGATGCGGCGCGAGAAGCAGAAGACACAAAAGGGCTTTTTCAAGAAGCTGCTCGGATGAAAGGCTCTCTGAAGGACGTCACACGCCGCGCCCCGATCGTCCCTTCAAGCTGGAATCAGAAGACAAGATGTAGTCGAAAATTTCTTCTCGAAATCTGGGTGCAACAAGGCTATGGTCTAGGCCGAAAAGTTTTGTGAAGAAAATAACCGCCGCTCGTCCGAAGCCCCGCGCAAAGCGCTCGGCCCGGGCGGGGGCCGGTCGATCGAGGGCTTGGTTTTTCGTCACAACCGACTGTTGGAAACGAGCGCGGAAATGGACATCTCCTTTTTCAAACGCGGAATCAAGGTCGAATCGAGCGGGCCGCCGGAGGAGCCGCTGGACGTCGACCCGCCCGCCCGCGTGCTCATGCCGCTTCGCCAGTGCGTCGGCGGAGACTGCACGATCGTCGTCGAGGAGGGCGAGCAGGTCAAGGCGGGCCAGAAGCTGGCAGAGGGCGCCGGTGCCGCGGACGCGGATCTTCACGCGCCCTTCGGCGCGACCGTCGCCGGTTTCGCGCAGGTGCGGATGCCGGACGGATTCGAGTCGCGGGCCCTGGTGCTGGAGGCCGATCCGAGCGCCGGAACCGCGGACGCTCCGGCGCGGGGCGAGCCTTCACGCACGCCTCCCGGCGAGCTGCGCGACCAGCTGGCGCGGGCCGGCGTGGTGCGCGGGGATCGGGAGCCCAAGGCGCTGGCGACGGTGATCGTCGAGAGCCTTTCCTCCCACGGAGTGATCCCTCCCACCGGGAAGCCGGTGATCAGGCCGGTCGAGCACCTGGCCGTGCTGTTCTGCGACGCGGATCCCCACCTGGCGACCGTCTCCACGGCCGCGGCCGGGATCGGCGAGAGCGGCTCCGAGCTGGCGACCGGGATCGCGGCTCTGTCCCGCATCACCGGCGCCGACAACGTTCACCTGGTCCTCGACCGCCGCCAGAGCATACCCGCGGCCGAGAAGCTGGCCGACGAGGAGGACTGGCAGGTGCACCGCATCGACTCGCTGCGCTACCCCGACGCCGCCGAGCCGTTCGTGGCCAAGCTGGTCTCCGGCCGCGAGCCGCCGGTGGCGTTCCGCCAGGTGCACGAATCGGGCACGCTGGTCGTCGACGTGGAGACGGTGCTGGACAGCGCCCGCGCCGTGCGGCTCGGCAAACCGGTCACCGAGCGCCTGATCACGGTGACGGGACCGAGCGGTCGCAAGGTGGTGCGTGCCGCGCTCGGAACTCCGCTGAGCGACATCGTCGAGGCGGCGGGGATGGCCGGCAATCACCGCAAGGTCGTGCTGGGAGGTCCGCTGGACGGAATCGCCCATCACACTCTCGACCACCCTCTGACAAAGTCGGTCAGGGCGATCACGTTGTTTTCTTCCGAACGGGTCCAGCCGTTCGACAACCGGCCCTGCATCGGATGCGGTCTCTGCGTCCAGGTCTGCCCGGTGCGGCTCAGCCCCGGCCTGCTTTCGCGGTACTGCGAGTTCGACGAGCTGGAGAAAGCCGAGGAGGCGCACCTGTTCAACTGCGTGGAATGCGGCTGCTGCGCCTACGTCTGCCCGGCCGGCCGCTCGATGGTGCAGCTGATGATCTACGGCAAAAGCGAGATTCTGTCCGCGCGGAGGACAAGCTGATGGAAAAAACGCGCCATGTCGTCTCTATTTCGCCTCACGTGCGCCACGGCCGCACGATCCGTTCCATGATGGTCTGGACGATCATGGCGCTGGCGCCGGCGGCCGCCTGGGGCATCTACCAGTTCGGCCTGCCCGCGGCGGTGCTGATCGCGGTCGCCGTGGCCGGAACGGTGGGCACCGAGGCCCTGATCAACGCGCTGGCGCGCAGGCCGCAGAGCGTGGGAGACGGGCATGCCGTGCTGGTGGGCCTGCTGCTGGCGCTGATGCTGCCGGCCGGAGTCCCCTGGTGGATGGTCCTGGTGGCGGCGACGACCGGAATCCTGGTGGGCAAGATGCCGTTCGGACCGCTGGGCGGCGCTCCGCTGAATCCGGCGCTGGTCGGGCTGCTGATCGTGGCCATCTCGTGGCCGGCGATGATCAACAGCTACTCCCAGCCGGCGACCGCGCCCGAGGCTCTGCGCGCCCCGGACGCGGCCCCGGCCGAGCACCCGCTCTCGGCGGCGCTGATCGACCCCAGCGACGTGGCCGAGTACGATCCCTCCGACCTGTTTTTCGGTCACCAGGTCGGGACGATCGGCGGCATCTCGCCGCTGCTGCTGCTGCTCGGCGGCCTGTTCCTCTTGCAGCGGCGCGCAATCCGCTGGCAGGCCCCGCTGGGGTTCCTTTTGGGAATCGTCGTCTCGGCGGGGCTGGCCCACGCCTTCGACCCGCAGGCCCAGCCCCCGGTCTGGTTCCACACGCTGACCGGCCTGACAATGCTCGGGGCGTTCTTCCTCAGCACCGACTGGACGTCGACCCCGGTCACGCCGTGGGGGATGTTCCTCTTCGGCCTGCTGGCCGGTGTGCTGACCGTGATCCTGCGCATGACAGGGCTCCATTACGGTCGGGTGCCGTGGGCGATCTTCGCCATGTCGCTGGCCACGCCGCTGTTCGACCGGATCGCGTCGGTCCCGTTCGGAAAGGTGGTGCGTCATGCGTAACAAGATCTGGTTCATGGTGCTGGTGCTGGGCCTGGTCGCGGGCGCGGCCGGGCTGGCTCTCTCCGCGGTGCACCGCGTGACGTCGCCGGTGATCGAAAAGCGCATTCTCGAAGAGAAGATCAAGCCCACCCTCGACCGTTTCTTCGGCGAGCTGAACGTGGAGAACGATTACATCGCCGATCGCACGGTGCTCGAGCTGGGCAAGGATCACCTGGGACGCAAGATCCGCCTGACCGTCTTCAAGGGCAAGAAGGGGGGCGAGGTGGTCGCCGCGGCGCTCCAGACCTCGGCCAGCGGCTACGGCGGAGACATCGGTGTCCTGACCGCCTTCGACCTGGCCGAGGAGAAGATCCTGGGCGTCAAGACGCTCAGCCAGAAGGAGACCAAGGGGCTCGGCGCCCGCGTGGCGAACGACGACAGCCCCTTCATCGAGCAGTTCCAGGGCATGGGCTACGCGCAGGGAGTGGCGCTGACCGCCGAAGGCGGCCAGGTGGACGCTCTCTCGGGCTCGACCATCACCTCGGCGGCGTTCGCCTCCGCCGTCGACAAGGCGGCGCGGCTGCTCGACGAGCGGTCCGCCGAGATCGAGAAGTAGCGGGAGGTAGCAGCGATGAGATCGCTTGCCGGAGAATTCACCAAGGGGCTGTGGGAGCAGATACCGCCTTTCAGGTTGGTGCTGGGCCTCTGCCCCACGCTCGCCGTGACCAAGTCGCTCGAGGGCGGCTGGGGGATGGGCCTGGCCACCACCTTCGTGCTGGTCTGCTCGAATCTGCTGGTCTCGATCCTGAGGCGCGCGATTCCGCCCAAGGTGCGGGTCCCGACCTTCATCGTGATCATCGCCACCTTCGTGGTGATCACCGAGCTGGTGATGGCGGCCTACACCCCGCTGCTCTCCAAGACGCTGGGCGTGTTCATTCCGCTGATCGTGGTCAACTGCGTCATCCTGGGGCGCGCCGAGGCGTTCGCCTCGAAGAACAACGTGGGCCGCTCGCTGCTCGACGGGCTGGGGATCGGGCTGGGCTTCACCCTGGCTTTGGGGGTGCTGGGCAGCATCCGCGAGCTGTTCGGCACCGGCAAGCTGACGATCTTCTCGCAGGCCGAGCTGGACGTGACGCTGATCCCGCTGGCCGAGGGGCAGGAGTTCCTGTTCAAGTTCATGGTGGACCCGCCCGGAGCCTTCGTCTGCCTGGCCGGAATGTTGATGCTGATGAACATCATCAGCGAGCGCTCGGCGAAGGCCGCCTGAGGGAGGACGACGATGGATTACCTGCTGCTGTTCGTCTCGGCGATCCTGGTCAACAACATCCTGCTCCAGCAGTTCCTGGGCAACTGCCCGTTTCTGGGAACCTCGCAGAAGATGAGCACCGCCACCGGGATGGCGATGGCGGTGGTGTTCGTGATGACCTGCGCCGGCGCGATCACCTGGGTGGTGCAGCGCTACCTGCTGATTCCGCTGGAGCTGGGATACTTGCAGACGATCGCTTTCATCCTGGTGATCGCGACGCTCGTGCAGTTCGTCGAGATAGTGCTGCAGAAGACCTCGCCCGGGCTCTACCAGGCGCTGGGCATCTTCCTGCCGCTGATCACCACCAACTGCGCGGTGCTGGGGGTGGCGATCATCAACATCCAAAAGGAGTTCGACTTCATAGACACCTTGATCCACTCCTTCGCCTCGGCGATCGGGTTCGGCCTCGCGCTGGTGCTGCTGGCCGGCCTGCGCGAGCGGTTCGCGCTGACGCGGATGCCCAAGGTCCTGCAGGGCACCGCCTCGGGGCTGATCACCGCCGGGCTGATGGCGTTGGCGTTCGAGGGATTCAAGGGGCTGATCTAGCGCGACGGGCGAGAGCCCGCGGAGGTTTGCAGATATGGTCGAAGCAGCACTGGTCATCGGAGGCATCGGCGTTGTCGCGGCGCTGGGCCTCGGCGTGGCGGCACGAATTTTCGCCGTGTACGTCGATCCCAAGGTCCTCGAGGTCGAGGACGTGCTCCCCGGCGCCAACTGCGGCGGGTGCGGTTTCACCGGATGCGCGGCGGCGGCCCGGGCGGTGGTCAAGGGCAAGGTCCCGCCCGATTTCTGCGTGGCCGGCGGATTCGAGACGGCCGAAGCCGTGGCGCGGGTCCTGGGCCTCAGCGTGGAGAAGGGCGAGGTCGGTCTCGCCGAGCTGGGATGCAAGTACGGGATGGACACCGCCCACGTGCTGTTCGACTACCAGGGTGTGGAGGACTGCCGGGCCGCGGCTCTGGCCGCGGGCGGAGGCAAGGTCTGCTCGATGGGCTGCCTGGGGCTGGGGACCTGCGTGCGGGCCTGCCCGTTCGACGCCCTGCAGATCGGCGACGACGGACTGCCCCACGTGGATCTCGATCGCTGCACGGCCTGCGGCACCTGCGAGCGGGTCTGCCCCAAGGGGATCATCCGCGTGCAGACGCCGAGCCGCAAGTTCACCCACGTCCAGACCGCCGACGACTGCGTGGCGCCCTGCCAGGCGACCTGTCCGGCCCAGATCGACATTCCGGCTTACATCGCGGCGATCGATCGCGGCGACTACCGCCGCTCGGTGGAGATCATCAAGGAGAGCAACCCGCTGCCGCTGGTCTGCGGCCGCGTCTGCCCGCACCCCTGCGAGGCGGCCTGCCGCCGCAACGACGTGGACGAGGCGGTCAACATCAACCACCTCAAGCGCTTCGCGGCCGACTACGAGATGCACTCCGGCGAGCGCGTCCTGCCGGCCAGGCTGCCCGACACCGGCAGACGCGTAGTGATCGTGGGCGCCGGCCCCTCGGGCCTCAGCTGCGCCTACTACCTGGCCCGGCTCGGCCACCGGGTCAAGCTGATCGAGGCGATGCCCGAGCCGGGCGGAATGCTGCTGTACGGGATTCCCGAGTACAGGCTGCCCAAGAAGATCCTGGCCTGGGAGATCCAGGGGATCCTGGAGCTGGGAGTCGAGCTGGAGTGCAACCGCAAGCTGGGCGAGGACTTCACGCTGAGCGACCTCGAGCAGGAGGGTTTCGAGGCGATCTACCTGGCGCTCGGCGCCTGGGGCTCGCGGCGGCTGGGAGTTCCGGGGGAGAACGACTATCCCCAGGTCCAGAGCGGCACCGAGTTCCTGATCAAGCGCGGCCTGCGCGAGGAGACCCCGGTGGGCAAGAACGTGATCGTCGTCGGCGGCGGCAACACGGCGATGGACTGCGCGCGGACCAGCTGGCGGCTGGGCGCCGAGAACGTCTACCTGCTCTACCGCCGCTCGCGCAAGGAGATGCCGGCCAACGACATCGAGGTAGAAGAGGGCGAGCGCGAGGAAGTGAAATACAAATTCCTGGCCGCGCCGACCAAGCTGATCGGCAAGGAGGCCCGGCTGGAGAAGCTGGAGTACCAGCGGATGGAGTTGGGCGAGCCGGACGCCTCCGGCCGCAGGCGTCCGGTGCCGGTCGAGGGCTCGGAGGAGACGCTCGACGCCAGCGACGTCTTCAGCGCGATCGGACAGTCCCCCGACCTGGCCTGCCTGGACGAGGACGAAGTCGGCAAGAAGCTGGAGCGCACGCGCTGGAACTCGGTGGTCGCCGCCGAGGGCACGATGCGGACCGATATCGACGAGATCTTCTCCGGCGGCGACTGCTGGCGCGGCGCCGCCACGGCGGTGGAGGCGATTCGCGACGGTCGCTTCGCGGCTCGCTCGATCCACGCGCACCTGACAGGCGAGACGGTCGAAGTGCCGTTCAACTGGCACCGCGAGCCGCCCGAGTTGCCCGGCGTGGACGAAGGCGTGGAGATCGAGCGCTCGGATCGGGTCGAGATGCCGGAGCTGAGCATCGATGAGCGCAGGCTGAATTTCGAGCAGGTGGAGCTCGGTTTGAGCGAGGAGATGGCCCGCAAGGAAGCCTCGCGGTGCCTCCAGTGCGGCCTCGTCTGTTACCGCGGCTACCGGGGAAAAGCGTCATGAAAAATACGAGCGCGACCGCAATCGCAAGCGCAAGCGCCGCCTGCTGGCTGCTGATCGCCTGCGGCGGCCAGGCCGAGAAACAGGCAGGGGGCGAGGGCGCGGCCGAGCAGGCCCCGCTGCCATTCGAACGCATCCCCTCGGAAGGGGACGATCCGGCCGAGATGGGTCCGGGCGACTCGACCGTGCTCGCGGCGATGCCCAAGGGCTACGGCGAGGTGAAATTCTCCCACTTCACCCATGCCTCCAACACGGAGGACGGATACGGCGTGCCCTGCCGCGAGTGTCACCACGCGACTCCGGCAGGCGAGGATCCGGCCGAGGGCTGCGCCGAGTGCCACGAGCCGCCGCGCGACACGGACCCCGCCCACCGCGGTCCGAGCGACGCGCTGGTGCTGGTCGGGGACGAGCAGAACCTGGATCTGATCGGGCCGGTGCCGTTCAACCACTACACGCACGCCTCGAACTCGGGCTACAAGATCGCCTGCGACCACTGCCACCACAGCGGCGACATGGTGGCCTGCACCGAGTGCCACGGGAAGATCGCCAAACAGCAGGGCGAGGGCGTGATCGTGCCCAAGGCCAAGCGCGCCTTCCACCTGCAGTGCACGGGCTGCCACGAGGCGACGGCCGACAACGAGCCGGACACGCCGGCCCCCACCTCGTGCGACGAGTGTCACACCGAGCACGGTCCGGATCCGCTGGGAGGACACCTGACCCTCGATCGGGCGCTGCACCTGATGTGCGTGGGCTGCCACGAGAAGGTCGAGAGAGCTCGCCCCGGGGCGAGCGCGCCGACGCGCACCTGCGCCGGCTGCCACGAGGGCGGATACTCGGGCGAGCCGTACCAGCCTCCGCCCGAGGAGAAGCCGGAGCCAAAGCCCGAGCCGGAGCCCGAGCCGTCGGACGCGGAGGAGGACGAGAGCGGAGGACCGCCCGAGACGCTGAAGATAAAGCTGGGCGAGCGGGGCAAGGAGACGGCGACCTTCACCCACGCGGCGCACTTCGAGTACGCCGACAGCTGCAAGACCTGCCACCACGAGGGGCTGGAGGATTCCAAGTGCAGCGGCTGCCACGAGCCCGGCCAGGCCAAGGAGATCTACCACGAGCTGTGCATCACCTGTCACCGCGAAAACGGCGGCCCCACCAGCTGCGGCGACTGCCACCCGTAACGGACACCGAAACCTCTACTCGTCGAAGATCGCCAACAGGTTCTACTCCGACTCCAATACGGCGCGGATGGCTCGCGGTGCATGACCCAAGGGACAAGAAGGGGCGAAAAACCTGGGAGAGGGTTCGAGCGCAGCGAGCTCATCCCTTGGCGAAGGCCTTGATCACGTCCGCCATCCGGTCCAGCGGCTCCACGCGGGAGACGGCGCCGGTGTCCAGCGCGGCCAGCGGCATTCCGGAGATGACGGCGGTCTGCTCGGACTCGGAGACCGCCAGACCGCCGGCGTTGGCCACCGCCTCCACCCCGGCGCTGCCGTCGTCCCCCATTCCGGTCAGGACCACGGCCAGCACGTTCTCGCGCGCGCAGGAGGCCGCCGAGATGAAGAGCCGATCCGCCGAGGGGACGTATCGATCCTCGCTGGCGGGCTCCACGATCTTGAGCGCCAGGCTGCCCCAGCGGGCCGGCGCCAGCTCGATGCAGCGGTTCCCGGGAGCGATGTAGACCGTGCCCTTGCGCAGGATATCCGAGGCACCGAGCTCGATCACGCGCAGCGCGCACTGGCGGTCGAGCCTCTCGGCGAAGGTCGCGGTGAAGCTGGAGGGCATGTGCTGCACCACGGCGATCCCGACCGCCAGATCCGCGGGCAGCTCGCTCAGCACGCGGGTCAGGCTCTTCGGTCCGCCGGTCGAGGCGGCGATCACCACGATCCTGGTCGCCGCGTCCCGCTCCCCGGGCGCCCGCGCGGCTCGCGGCGGTTGAATCGCGGCGAAGCGCCCGCTCTCGATCCGGCCGTTTTCGGGAAAGAGCAGCGGCGTCAGCGAGTCGGCGCGCATCTGCCGGACCATCTGCACCTTGCGCACCACCTCTTCGCGGACTCCCTGTATCTCGGGAGAGATCCGCTCGGTGGGCTTGGCCACGAAATCGATCGCCCCCAGCTCCAGCGCGCGGAAGACGTTCTCGCGACTGCCGTAGGAGCTGATCACGATCACGGGTGTGGGGTGGCGCGGCATCAAGAGGCGCAGAAACGAAAAGCCGTCCATGCGCGGCATCTCGAGATCGAGCGTCACCACGTCGGGCTTCTCGGTGAGAGCGAGTTGCAGACCCTCCTGGCCGTCCCGCGCCTTGCCCACCACCTCGACGCCCGGCACGTCCTCGAAGAAGCCGGCCACGGCGCGGCGGTTGTAGGCCGAGTCGTCGATCACGAGCACCTTGAGCAGACGGTTCTCGCTCATCGTCACACCTCGGCGGGCTTGCGGTAGACCAGGTCCTCGGAGAGGTGGGCCAGCTCGAACGCGGTCGAGAGATTGAGCAGTGATTCCGTGTGCCCCAGCAGCAGGTATCCGCCCGGGTTCAGCCGGTCGTAGAGCACGGAGATACCTTTCGATTTTGAGCGTTTGTCGAAGTAGATCAGCACATTGCGGCAGAAGACGGCGTCGGCGCGGCCGACGAACACGATCTGCTCGTCGTCCAGCAGGTTGAGCCTGCCGAAGTGGCACAGCGCCCGCACCTCGTCGCCGACTCTGAACCCGCCGGGCGTCTCGACGAAGTGACGCTCGATCACGCCGGGCGGCGTGGCCCGGAAGGCCGAGGCGCCGTAGACCGCCCGGCGCGCCCTGGACAGCATGCGGCTCGAGATGTCGCTGCCGAAGATGCGCACGTCCCAGCCGCCGAACAGGCCCGAGTCTCGCACCAGGATCGCGAGCGTGTAGACCTCCTCGCCCGAGGAGCAGCCCGCCGACCAGATCATCAGGCGGCGCCGCGATGCCAGGCGCCGGTGGAGCTCCGGCAGCAGCTCCTTGGCGAAGGAGCGCAGCTGGTAGTCCTCGCGGAAGAAGTAGGTTTCGTTGGTGGTCAGGATCTCGGCGCTGTCCTCGATTTCGCGATTGCCTTCCGGGTGATACATGAGGTAGTGGTAATAGTCGTCGAACGAGGTGATCCCCAGCTGGACCAACCGCTCGCTGAGACGGCTCTCCACCAGGTACCGATCGTCGTCGGTGAAGTAGATGCCGAAGCGGCGGTTGATCAGGTCTCGCAGCAACCGGAATCGCTCCAGCGACAGCGGGACGACGGGATCGGTCAGGCGCACCCGCTACTCCTCCTCTCCCCCGTTTTCACGCAGAACCTTGCGCATCGCGTCGCGGACCAGGTCGTCCTTTTCCCGATCGACACGATCTTTCATCGCCCGCGCCACCGCCTCGGAATCGTCCGTCCGCGCCAACCGCTCGACGGCCGCCAAGCGCACGTCCCACGCTTCGTTGTCGAGCAGCCTGACCAGCGCCTGGTCGGAGACCGAGTGCCCCAGCGCGAGCAGGGCCTTCTTGACCACCTCGGAGTCCGGGTGGCCCAGGATCTCGTCCTGGATCTCGATCGGATCGAGCTCCAGGCGCTGCATCGCCTCCAACGCGGCCAGCGCCACGTCGGCGGAGTCGCGGCACAGCGCTTTGAGGATCTCCGGTGCCTCCGGATGCCCGACCCGGCCCAGGGTCCGCACCAGGGCGGCGCGCAGCGGTCCGTCGGCGGCGCGCAGGCCGGAGACGATCGTCTCCGACGCGGCCGGTCCGATTCGCGCCAACGCGTCGGCCGCCGCCATTCTGACTCCGATGTCCTCGTCGGTCATCGCCAGCGAGATCGTGTCCACCGCGGCCGGGCCTGCGATCGCGGCCACCGCCCGCAGCGCGGCCTGACGCAGCTCCGAGTCGGGCGAGCTGAGCGCGCCGGAGAGCGCCACCGCGTCCTCGGGTTCCCCCACCGCCTCCAGGATCCGGCACGACTCGACTCCAGAGGGTCCCGAGATCTCGGTTTCGGTCACCTGACGCCGTACCTCCTCGGGATACCTGCGGCCGAGCTGGGTCAGCGCGTGGCCGGCGGTGCGTCGCACTCGCGCCGACTCGCTTCGGGTCAGCTCCAGCAGGCGCGGAAGCGATCCCGCGTCTCCGAAGCGTGCGATCGCTCCGGCCGCCGCGGTGGCGACCGTCAGATCCGCGGCGCTGAGGTAGGCGGTGAACAGCGTCGCCTTGGAACGACCGCTCTCCTCGTCGAGCAGGTTGGCCAGCAGGCCGACCACCGAGGCCAGCATCCGGCCGCTGACGTTGGGGAGCTGCTCTTCTAGCGCCCGCAGGCCGGCTTCTCCCCAATCGCCCAGACCGTCGAGCACCAGCGGGTAGAGGCTCTCGTCCTGCGCCAGCTCGACGAGCAGGGGTATCCGATCGACGCGCTCGGACCACAGCAGACAGCGCACCGCCGAGCGCTGGTCAGGAGGGTCTCCGCTGCGGGCGATCGCCGCGATCGCGTCGAGGGCCTCTTCCGGTGCTTTTCCCAGCTCGCTCACCACGGCCCGCGCCGCCCGCGGCGAGCTGTCGTGGAGCAGGGCGAAGGCGCGCGGCGCGGTCGGCTCCTCTGGCAGATGCGCCAGGATTGCGGCGGCCGTCCGCGGCTCTCCGCTGCGCCCCATCGCCAGCACGATCTCCGATCCGTAGAAGCTGCTGTCGGCCAGCGGCTCCAGCAGCGACCACGGCAGCACCGCTCCCATCCGATTCAACGACTGCAGGGCGGCCAGCCCCAGCAGACGATCGTCTCCGCCAACGCACTCGACCAGCGCGTCGCGGGCCTTTCCGCCGGTCTGCTCGCCCAGCCACTCGGCGACGCAGACCCGCACGTTGGGATCATCGTCGTCGAGAGCCTCGACCAGTATCTCCAGCGCCCGCGGATCGCCGGAGGCGCCGACCACCTCCAGCGCGATGATGCGTCCGCTGGGATCCGGCTCCGGCAGGCGTCCCAGAATCGTCGTGACCGCGGGCTCCCCCAGCGCGGCGAGCGCCTCGGCCGCCGCGTTGCGCAGGCCGATGTCGTCGTCCTGGATCGCGGCGTCGAGCAGTTTGTCCGCCAGCCGTGCTCCCGGCCCGCGCCGCACGATGCCCGCCACCGCCTCCTTGCGTACCCGCCAGTCTCGATCCGCCAGCGCCTCGAGCAGCAGCGCGTCCGTCCTCTCGGGCGCGGCGTCCGCCAGGGCGGTCACGGCCCTGCGCCGTACCTCGGGGCTCTCGTCGCGCAATCTGGCCAGCAGCTGCTCCAGCCCAACGCTCATCAGCTCTCCTCCCCCCGGGCTTCGGTCCCTTCCGCCATCCGGGCGGCTCCCCCGATCACCTTTTCCAGGTCGATCTCGAAGAGCAGCCCGTGCGGTCGGCTCCAGACCGTCTCGATCAACGCCGCTTCCCCGCCTTCGATCAGGGGATGGCGGCGGCGCTGCTCGTCCGGTTCGACCGCGATCACACCCGAGACGCCGTCGACCAGCAGCGCGGTCTCGAGGCCGTTCGAGGTCACGATCACCCACTTCTCTCTCTGCGACCCCTCGGGCACGACGCCGAAACGTTTCCTGAGATCGACGACCGGGATCACGTTCTGGCGGTGGTCGGCCACTCCGGCGACGTAGGGCGGCGCCGACGGCACGGGGTCGACCTCGTGCGGGTTGACCACCTCCCGCACGCTCATGATGCTCGCCCCGTAGCTCACGCCGCCGGCGGTGAAGACGACGAGCTTGTGCTCGCGCTCCTCCTCGATCGGCCCCGGCAGCCTGCTGAACACATCGAAGGTCATCGCAACGCCTCCGCGACGATGCTGCGGATACCGATCACCGTGATCTGGACGTCGGGCGCGGGGCGTGCCACGCCGATTACGCGCTCGGCCTGCGGGCTCTCGTCCAGCATCGGGTTGCGCTCCAGCGCGCTGTCCGGCAGGCGGCGCACCAGCGTGACCGCGTCGACGAGCAGCCCCACCGGCTCGTCGTCGATGTCGATCAGCAGCACGCGCGCTCCGTTCGGCCACTCGGTGGCCTGCATTCCGAGCAGCAGTCGCGCGTCGATCAACGTCACCACCGCTCCCCGCACCGATATCACCCCCAGGATGTGCGGCGGCGTGCGGGGGACCAGGGTCAGCGGGGGCGGCTTGACGATTTGCCGCACCAGGTGCAGGTCGACGCCGTACTCCTCGTCTCCGAGCGAGAAGCAGAGGAATCCGTGCCGCCGCGCTTCCCGCTCGGCCGGCACCGGAGCCGCGCTTCTCGTCACCGGAGCCAGCGAATGCCGGCTGGGTCTCGACGTCGTTCTGCTCATCCGTTCCACCTCACCGAGCCGCTGAGGCTCCGCTATCGAAATCCTCTCCGGAGGTGAACCACTCCTCGATCACGGCCGCCGTGTCCAGCACCAGGGCGAGCCGCTGGTCGCCGATGTCGGTGGCGCCGGTGAAGACGTTGGCCCCTTCCAGGCTCGAGCCCAGCGGCTTGATCACCACGTCCTGCTGACCCCTCAGCCTGTCGACCACCAGACCGAGGCGGCGCTGCCCCAGCTCGGCGACCACGGCGCAGGATCCCTCCGGGATCGGTCCCGGCCGTGGCGTCTCCAAGAAGCGGTCGAGCCGGCAGAGCGGCAAGGTCTGCTCGCGCAGCGCCATCGTCTCGGTGCCCATCACCGTGCGCACGTCCTCGTCGGAGATCAGCAGCGCCTCGGCCACCGTGTTGAGCGGCACGGCGTAGATGCTGCCGTTGACTTCCACCAACAGGGCCGGAATGATCGCCAGCGTGACCGGCATCATGATCGTGAACTTGGTGCCGATTCCGAGCTCGGACTGCACCTCGACCACTCCGCCGATCGCGGCGATGTTGGTCTTGACCACGTCCATTCCCACCCCGCGACCCGAGACCGAGGTCGCCTTGCTCGAGGTGCTCACGCCGGGCAAGAAGATCAGGTTCAGCACCTCGCGTGGGGAGAGCGTCTCGACCTGCTCGGGCAGCAGCAGCTCGCGCTCGATCGCGGCCTCCAGGATCCGCTCCGCGTCGATCCCGGCACCGTCGTCTTCGATGTCGATCAGGACGTGATTGCCCTTCTGGTAGGCGGTCAGCGCCACGGTGCCCACGTCGGGCTTGCCCGCCGCGTGCCGTTCGGCCGGGTCCTCCACTCCGTGATCGATCGAGTTGCGGATGATGTGCATCAACGGATCGGACAGCTCTTCGATGATCAGCTTGTCGACCTCGGTGTCGCCGCCGGAGACGATCAGGTTGACCTCCTTGCCCAGCTCCCGGGAGGTCTTGCGCGTCAGGCGCGAGAGCCGATCGAACATCTGGCTGACCGGCACCATCCGCACTTCCAGGATTCCCTCGCGCAGCTCGGCCAGCCTGCGCTCGAACCCGCGCGTGATGCGGTACAGCTCGATCGCCAGCTCGCGCCTTCCCACCAGCGTGCGTAGCTCCTCGCTGACCTTGGCCACCGAGCCGCGCACGATGTTCAGCTCGCCGACCACGTTCATCAGGCGGTCGAGCTTGCCGATGTCCACGCGCACGGTCTGGCTGACTCCCCGCAGGCTGAGAGACTTCTCGCGTTCCGGCCGGGCCGCGAGCGCGGACGACCCCGACTCCGGTCCGCCGCTCGGCGCGGGCTCCACCGCTTCGTGGCCGGAAGGCCGCTCGGCCGCGGCGCGCGGCGGCTTAGTCTTTTTCGATTTGCCCTTTCCCGCCGGCACGAGCTCCTTGGAAAGAATCCCGGCGCCTTCCAGCACTTCTTCGAGATCGTCGGTCGTGGCCTGCAACGCCAGCAGCACGTCGATGTCGAGCAGGTCGGGGTCGTCGCCCTCGGTTGACGGCAGGTAGGTGATGATCTCTCCGAGCGGCTTGAGCTTTTTTTTCAGCGCCTCCAGCTCGCTGTCGATCGCCTGCAGCTCGACGCGAATGCGAATCCGGTACAGAGGGCGGCCCTTCTTGAGATTGGTCGAGAGGCGGTGCTCCTCGAACTCGGTGAGCACCTCGAGCACCTCCTGTTCGACGAGCTCGGCCAGCGGGGTATTCGCGGATCCCCCGGCCGCCTCGCCGGCCTCCTCCAGCTGTTTCATCGCGCGCCTCAGCGCGGGCAGATCATCTGCGGCCTGCACGTCTCCGGTCTCGTTGATCGCCGCGAGCACCGCCATCACCACCTCGACGCTCTCCAGCAGCGAATCGAGCACCTCGGGAGTCATCTCGACCCGTCCCAGCCGGATGTCGTCCAGCAGGCTCTCCTCCTGGTGAGCGAAGCGGGACAGCCCATCGACTCCGAAGGTGGCGCTGATCCCCTTGAGGGTGTGCCAGCCGCGGAAGACGTCGTTGATCATCTCGGGATCGGGCTCGCCGCTCTTGAGCGATTCGTCGATGCTCATCAGGTCGCGACTGAGTGACTCCACGATCTCCTGCGCCTCGGAGACCAGCTCCTGGATCGCCCTCGAACCCGAATCGCTCATGCTCTCTCTCCGGGGGAGATCAACGCCGAGCCGACCGCGCGGGCGATGTCCTCGGGCTGGAACGGCTTGTCCAGATACTCGCTGGCGCCGAGCCCCAGCGCCCGCTCGTGGTCGCGGGCCGAGGACAGGGTCGAGATGATCACGATCGGAATCCGCCGGTGGCGCTCCGACTCGCGCAGGAAACGGATCAGCTCCAGACCGTTGATGTCGGGCATGTTGATGTCGGTGATCACCAGGTCGTAGGAGTCGCGGGGGAGGAGGCGCAGCGCCTCGAAGCCGGAGGATGCCTCGACCACCGTGCAGTCGAACGACTCCTTCAACGCGCCGCGGACGTAGGCGCGCATCACTCGGGAATCGTCGACCACCAGCACTCTCATCGGCGTAATTTACCTCGCTTGGCGGACGCTTCGGCGCCGCCTCCCCTGCCGATCCCGCTGCCGGCGCTGCCGCCGATCCAGGCACCCAGCGCGCCGGTGACCACCGGCGAGCAGAGCAGGGTTCACGAGTAGCCGGTGTCCTTCAGCAGGTACGACAGTCCGGCGCCGGCCGCGGCGCCGACACCGCCCAGCAACAGCGCCCCCCAGATGTTGTACCTCTGCGCTAGTCCCACCCGGCTCTCCTTCTGGCCTACTCCAGGTCGAGCTGCAGATCCTCGAGGTTGGACAGATCCTCTGTCTGCTTTTCGAAATCCTCGAAGCCCGCGCCGGCCGTCTTCTCCGCCGCCGCCTCGGCGCGACGAGTTTGCTCGAAGTAGCGGTAACCTGTCGCGCCGAAGATCGCCGGGGCTCCGACCGCGGCGACCAGAAACGCGACCGCCCATCCGCGCCGGCCGAACCTGGCGAAGGCGAAGACCAGGCTCGCCAGCGGAACCAGCAGGCACAGCGCTCCCCAGCGCGACGACGTCTTGAAACCCTGGACGATCATCACGACGTGCATCACCAGGGCGAACAGGCCCAGCAGCACGCCTACCGCCAGCAGGCCCAGCATGTACAAAGCTGTCGACACGAGGCACCTCGTCCACCGCGCTTTTTTGCGGCGGCCCAGTCTTTTTCCTGTTTAACAGGCCGCAGGCAGGCGGGCAATGCGCCGCGATCACGAGCCAAAGAACGCGACCGGAGTCGTCCGGAATCGATATTCGCCGATCTCGAGCCCGAGGCCGTCACCGCGATGGAAATCTCCCGGCGACGCTTGTTGCAAGCTCCCGACCTTCCTGGTATTTTCGTTCGCCCTGCGCGGTGTCGCCGCAGGGGCGATCCGCGTTGTTGGAGCTTTGGGTTGAGATGTCCGTTTCTACTGCACGAATCCGCTCGCAGTTTCTCGACTACTTCGCGAGTCGCGAGCACCGCGTTCTTCCCTCGGGCCCGCTGGTGCCGTCCAACGACCCGACCTTGATGTTCACCAACGCCGGGATGGTGCAGTTCAAGGAGGCCTTCACCGGGCGGCGACGGCCTCCGGCTCCCCGCGCGGCGACCGCGCAGAAGTGCATCCGCATCTCGGGCAAGCACAACGACCTGGAGAACGTGGGGCGCACCTCCCGCCATCACACCTTCTTCGAGATGCTGGGCAACTTCTCGTTCGGCGACTACTTCAAGGAGGACGCCTGCCGCTTCGGCTGGGAGCTGCTGCACGACGTGCTGGGGTTGGATGCGGATCGGCTCTGGGTCTCGGTCTTCGCCGGTGGAGACGAGGCTCCGGCCGACGAGGAGGCGGTCGCGATCTGGCGCGATCGGATCGGCGTGCCCGAGGAGCGGATTCTGCGGGGCGACGCGGCGGACAACTTCTGGGCGATGGGCGACACCGGACCGTGCGGACCTTGCTCCGAGATCATGTACGACAGGGGCGAGCGCTTCGGCGAGGCCCGCCTGGAGAACGGAGAGCGGTTCTTCGAGCTGTGGAACCTGGTCTTCATGCAGTACCTGGTCGACACTCGGGGCGGCGAGAAGCAGCCGCTCCCGGCCCCGTGCATCGACACCGGCGCCGGGCTGGAACGGATCGCCTCGGTGCTCCAGGGGGTCGATTCCAACTACGATACCGATATCTTCAAACCGTTGATCTCCAGCGGCGAGGCGATCGCGAACAAGCGCTATGGTGACGATCCCGAAAACGACGTCTCGCTGCGCGTGATCTCGGACCACGCGCGAATGACCGCGCACCTGATCTCCGAGGGAGTCTTCCCCGAGAAAAGCGGGCGGGAGTACGTGCTGCGCCGCGTGATGCGCCGCGCGATCCGGCACGGCCACCGGCTCGGAATCGACGATCTCTTCTTGCACCTGATGACCCGCACCGTGGTCGAGACGATGGGCGAGGCCTACCCCGAGCTGGTCGAGCGACGCGAGCTGATCGATCGCGTCTGCCGCCAGGAGGAGGAGCGCTTCCGCGCGACGCTCGGCCGAGGCCTGGAGCTGCTGGAGCGCAACGAGAGCTGGAAGGGCGGCGGCGAGGGGCGCAGGATCCTGCCCGGGGAGCTGGCCTTCGATCTCTCGGCGACCTACGGCTTTCCCCTGGACTTGATCGAAGTGATCGGTCGCGAGCAGGGATTCGTCGTCGACGAGCAGGAGTTCGCCGCGGCCGAAGAGCGGCACCGCGCGGTCTCGGGAGCCGGCAAGATCGGCGAGAGCGAGGTGCTGCCCGTCTACTCCGAGCTGAGGGAGTCGCTGGGCGGGACCCGCTTCACCGGCTACGAGAGCGATTCGGCCGAGACGCAGGTGCTGGCGGTGGTGCGAGACGGCCGCAGCGCGGTCGTCGCCTCCCAGGGCGACGAGGTGGAGATCGTGCTGGCCGAGACGCCGTTCTACGGGGAGGCCGGCGGACAGGTTGGAGACACCGGTCTGCTCAGGGGCCGCGAGCTGGAGGTCGCGATCGACGACACGCGTCGTCCGCTGCCCGATCTGTGGGTCCACGTGGGCAGGGTGCGCCTCGGCAGGTTGCGCCCCGGCGACGAGGTGAGCGCCGCGGTCGACGCCGAGCGTCGCGCCGCGATCCGCCGGCATCACACCGCGACGCACCTGATGCACTGGGCCCTGCGCACCGTTCTCGGCGCGCACGCCACGCAGAAGGGCTCGCAGGTCGCGCCCGAGATACTGCGTTTCGACGTGGCGCACTTCGAGCCGATCCGATCCGAGCAGCTACGAGAGATCGAACGGCTGGTCAGCGAGCGGATCGTGGCCAATCTGCCGGTGCAAACCAGGGAGATGAGCTTCGACGAGGCCCGCGAGTCCGGCGCGATGGCGATCTTCGAGGAGAACTACGGCGACGTCGTGAGGCTGGTGGAGGTGGGCGAGATCCGCGAGCTGTGCGGCGGAACGCACGTGGGGCGCAGCGGTGATATCGGGCCGTTCTTCGTCGTTTCGGAAAGCGGCGTCTCGGCGGGAGTAAGGCGGATCGAGGCGGTCGCCGGGCTCGCGGCGGCGCGCTGGGCCGCCGACCGGCGTCGCCTGCTGGAGGAGATCGCCGCGCGGCTGAGGTGCGCCCCCGATGACCTGCCGGTGCGGGTGGACAAGATGCTGGACCACGAGCGCGAGCTGGGCCGCGAGCTGGATCGGCTCAAGCTCGAGCTTGCTTCCGGCTCCGGCGGAGATCTCGCCGGCCGGGCGCGAGAGGTGGAGGGCGTGCGCGTGGTGGGCGCGCGGCTGGGGGTCGGCGATCCCAGGACGATGCGCGAGACCGCTGACACGCTCAGGCAACGGCTGGGGTCGGCGGTGATCTGCCTGGCGGGGGAGAACAAGGGCAAGGCCGCCGTGCTGGTGGCGTTGACCGAGGATTTGACGGAGAGACTGGACGCCCGAAAGCTGGTGCGACAGGTTGCCGCCAAGGTCGGCGGAGGAGGAGGCGGCCGAGTCGATCTGGCCCAGGCCGGCGGGCCCGACGCGGGAGGCCTGGACGCCGCCGTGGACGAAATCTACTCCGCCGTGGCGCGAGCCGTGGAATAGAAAGCGAGGGGGCCGTGAGCGCGAACGACAAGGGCAGACCCAAGACCGCCTCGATTCGGGCGAAGCTGAAGTTTCCGACGGTCAGAATGTTCGTCGAGAGGTACGCGCCGAACATCTCCAAGGCCGGGATCTTCGTCAAGACCTCGAAGCCGCGCGCGATAGGAACGCCGGTGCGCTTCGAGTTCCAGATCGCGGACGGCTCACCCGTGATGCGCGGCGCGGGCGAGGTCGCCTGGACCCGAGAGCGGCAGGAGGGGGACCGGCCGCCGGGCATGGGGATCCGGTTCATCAAGCTCGACTCGGCGAGCCGCGATCACCTGGAAATGGTGCTCGACTGGAAGAAGAGCAACCCGGATCGGGCCGTTTCGCGCTACTCCGAGGCACCGCCTCCTCCGTCCGAGCCGGAGCCGGAGCCGGAGCCCGAGCCCGAGCCCGAGCCTGAGCCCGAGCCCGAGCCCGAGCCCGAACCCGAAGAGCAGCCGCGGCGCAGGCGTCCGCGGCGGAGGCGGGCTTCGCGCAAGAAGGACAGCGAGCTCGACCTCAGCGCGATCGACGACATGCTCGCGGACATCGCCTCCGAGCCGGGCGGAGGCAAGACGCGCAAGCCGAGTCGAGCCAAAATGGAGCCGGAGCCGGAGCCCGAGCCCGAGCCCGAGCCGGAGCCCGAGCCGGAGCCCGAGCCCGAGCCGGAGCCCGAGCCGGAACCCGAGCCGGAGCCCGAGCCGGAGCCCGAGCCGGAGCCGGAGCCGAGGGAGGACGAAAAGATCGCGGGGGAGGACGAGGAGATCGCGGCGGTTCTCGATGAGCTGGAACCGCTCGAGGAGGTCGAGGAGCCCGAAAGCGCCGGAGCGGAGCCGATCGATTTCGAGCCGGAGAGCGAGACCGACCTGGAGAGCGAGCCCGACTTCCAGCAGAATGCCGGCTACGAATCGTACATGCCGCCGCCTCCGCCCGAGACCGGGCCGTCTTTCGACGACGTGGACGAGTCTTCTTCCGGAGAAGACGACCTGGCCGCGCTGATGGAGGAAGAGGAGGCGGGTTCCGCGGAGCAGGCCGAGGTTCCCGAGATGGTTTCGTACATGCCGCCGCCTCCGCCCGAGGAGGACACCGGCGTGCGGCTGGAGACCGACCTGGAGAGGGTACTGGATCAGACTCCCGACGAGGACCAGCCGACGCTGGACGAGGAAGGGGCGGAGCCTCCCGCCGAGCCGCTGGCCGCCGAATATCCGGAGGCCGAGGTCGAGCAGATCGAGGAGGTGGATCTCGCCGAGCTGGCCGAGCTCGAGGACGTGGTGCCGACGGAGGACATCGCGACCGAGGAGCTGGAGGCGGGAGAGATGGACAAGGATCGCATGGACGACCTGATCGACGAGATCGCTCGGGACAGCGCCTCTCCGCCGTCCGATGCCGAGTCGGAGCCGCTGCTGGAGGGGAATGGCGTCTCGGAAGCGCTCGACGATATCTTCCCGGGCGAGGGAGCCCCGCCCGGCTCGGACGAGCAGCCGCCTCCCGAAACCCTGCCGGAGGACGCGATTCCACCCGGGCTGGTCCGCGAGCGACCGGCCGTCAATCCGCTCAACAGGCTCGAGGGAGAGCAGGAGCAGGGGGATCAGCCGTCGGACGAAGGCGGGGAGACAGGTGGCGACGACGACGACAAGAAGAAGAAAAAGGGCTTTTTCAAGAAGCTGTTCGGCAGCTGACGCTCACCCAAAGCAGGATCTCGCCCTCTCGCCTCGCAGGTAGAGCGCCATCCAGATGTAGAATCCGAGCATCGCGCAGGCGAGCGCAACCGAGACACCGATTCCGACGGCCGCGCCGACCTCGGTCGCCCCACCGATTATCTCGTCGGGCTGCGGCCCGAGCAGGGGAGGAGCGGTGTCGCTGGCCGCCGCCTGTATCGCCGGCATGTGCTCGCCCATGATCTCGCTTTGCACCCCGGCGATCGCGACCGCCAGCGCGGCGCGCAGCGGTTCGAAGAGAAGGTGGGCGGCCGCGGTCCAGACCAGCATCGAGCGGCCGCGCTCCCTCCCCTTGAACGCCAGCGCCGCGCCGGCGATCAGCAGGGCGCTGAGCGCGAGGTTGAGCGCCGAGAGCGCGGTGTTCCAGGGCCGGTACGGCTCGATCGCGTCGTGGGTATCCGCTGCCATCTCGCGCATCGCCCGCAGCTGCCTCTCGTCGAGATGGCCGAACAGGCCCGCGCCGGCGGTGGCCTCGTCCACGGTCTGCTGGCGGCTCTTGGTGCCCTGGACCAGTCCCACGACGGATCCGAGAACCCCGAACGAGCCCAGCACCAGGGCCATCACCAGCAGGAAAGCAAGGACTCCCGGCCGGCGCGGCGGCTCCGATCCGGGCGTCGGAAACAGCTCGGGCTCTGCCTGCATCGCGATCTCCTCCGTTGCGAGCGCGGTGGAGTGTATCTCAAAGAGCCGCCGACCTCACGCGTTCCACGATCGATCCGTCCGGCGGTCCACGAATCTCGACGCACGGCACGCTCGCGGCCAGTTCGGAGAGTAGCTCGAGGGTGAAGGCCGCCCCGGCCGGATCCCAGAGCGGCGTGAAGCCGCGCTCCAGCAGCCCGGAGACGACCTCGGGCGGAGACAGCCGACGCGCGGACGGCTCGGGCCCGCGGCCCAGAAAGAAAACCCCCGCGAGCCGCACCGGGCCCGGAGCGACCTCGGCCAGGTCGCCGTGCCACGGCGTGCCCCACAGCCGGAAGCCTCCCTTGTCGCGCGTCATTATCGCCCGGTCGTCGTTCAGCACGCGGGCCGTCTCGCGCCACTGGCGGGCTGCGGTGGTCTTGCCGTCGCCCGAGCGTCCGGCCAGCAGGTAGCCGCGCCCTCCGTCGTCCACTGCGCAGGCGTGCGCCATCCAGCCCCGGCCCCGGCCCAGCAGCAGCACGGTCAGCGCTTCGCCCAGGGGGAAATCCAGGGGATCGTTGCGAAAGCGCGGCGGCCCGCCGTCCTTGTCGCGCGGACCGCAGAGCACGACACCGCTCGTCAGATCGCGGTCGAGGCGCGCCGCGCGGTACGGCTCGGGTCCGGCGGCGTCGCTGCTCAGCGCGATCAGCGTCTCGTCTCCGTCGCGGTACAGCCGCCACAGCCCGCCCGAGGAGAAGAGCGGATCGAGACCGGACGGAGGCTCGATCCGATCGCGCGCGGTGAGAAAGCGCAGCGAGAGGTCGGGAGCAGAATCGCTGAGAAACCGGCGGTAGCGCGAAGCGAGCTGCGAGGGATCCCACCCCGAGCCGAGCTCCAGCCCGATCCTCGTCGTCGCGATCGACACCGTCGCTCGAGCGAAGCTCACGATCCGGGAAGCCGTGAAGGAGGGTGGCCGGGAGGATTGCAGCCGCCCCAGCCTGGGTTCTTGCAGGCGCCGAGCAGCACCTCGTCGAGCCGCAGGCGCACGCGCGTCAGCCGGGGCTTGCGGTAGACGCGGCGCTCGACTTCCGGCCGCCGTCCGTCTTGTTTTTCCTCGCGCTTCATCCGACCTCCCGACTCGCGGATGATAGCACCTCGCGGCGGGCGGCGGCCAGCTCGCAGAGGCGTTGCACCCGGGCCTCCGGGTCCCCGGCCTCGACCGTCCCCCAGCCCGGGCAGCTCTCGCACCAGCCGGCCAGCTCGCAGCCGCGGCACGGAGACTCGCTGCGCCACGCCGCGCTCACCGCGCGCCGGATCGGCCCGTTCCAGCCGTCGGCGAACGAGCCGCGGCCCAGATCCCAGCTCGGCTCGAGCAGCATCACGCACGGTGTCAACAATCCCTGCGAGGTGACGTGGAAGGCGCTCAGCCCCGCGCTGCACGAAAACGGTCCCGGGCTCTCCCTCGCGGCGCGCCGGCGCCGCGGCTCCAGCTCGAGCCATTTCTGCCGGACCGCCGGATCGGCGAGCAACAGCTCGGCCGCCCGGCGCGCCTCGAGCGCCGTACCGGTCGGAAGCGGCGCGCCGTCGAGACGGGAGTGGACCAGCGGATCGAAGCGCAGCTGCTCTCCGCGATTTCGGGCGATGCGGCGCATCTCGGCGAGCTCGCCGACGTTGCGCTCGACGATCGTGGCCTTGAGCCTGACACGCACTTTGCGTTCGAGCAGCGCGTCGACGCCGGACAGGCAGCGCGCGAACGAGCCGGGAACCCCGGTGAGCGCGTCGTGCGTCGCCGCCGTTCCGCCCAGCAGCGTGATCTCGACCGCCAGGGGAGGCGCGGCTGCCAGGCGATCGGCGAGCCGGGCGGTCAACAACGTTCCGTTGGTCATGATCGTGACGAGAAAGCCCAGCTCCAGCGCCCGCTCGTGGATCCGCAAAAAGTCGTCCCTCAGCAGCGGCTCCCCTCCGGTCAGCCCCAGCCACAGACAGCCGGCTCGCGACAGCTCGCCCAGGATCGCGTCGATTCGATCGAAAGGAAGATCAGCGGCGGGTCGCGAGCGCGGCAGGTAGCAAAAAGGGCAGTCCAGATTGCAGCGCGGGGTCAGCTCCAGCGTGCCTTCGATCGGAATCCGGCCAGCCGCGGCCTTGTCCAGCAGCCGACCCCGCCATTGGGAGTAGCCGGGCTCGGAGCTGATCTCTCTACCCGGGCGGATCATCGGCCCGCCTCCCGCACCGCGCCCGCGGCGACGAGGTCTGCGAGCAGCTCCAGCAGGTCGGAGCCGGCCGTCTCCGCATCGACCTCGTACTCCTCTGTCAGCTCGTCGCGAATCTCGCCGGCAGTGCGAGCGCCGTCGATCAGCCCCCAGATTCGCGCGCCGACCTCGTCGAGCGTGTAGATCGAGCCGACCTGGCCGGCCTCGCTGCCGGTGGGAACCAGGACGACCTCGTCGTCGATCCTGCGCCAGGCCACCCGCTCGGCTCTCACCGGCCGCGATTCCATTCGCAGCTCTTTTTTCACAACGACACTCACTTAAACATACAAAAATATTTCCATGACATTGTAATGGATCTTTTCACGAGCATCAAATCGTCCACAGGGAATTCGTTTCTACCTACCTGCTATTCGTTTTCCTCGGCGAAATCGCCGTCGAAGCTTTCGAAGCGCGACAGCATTTTCTCCAGCTCCTTTTTCGCTCCGCGCTCCAGGTCGTCTAGCACGGTGGGCGTGATCGCGATCAGGCCCTCGACCCGCTCCTCGTCCGCGCCGCCGGTGCCGAAGAAGAAGCCCAGCAGCGGAATGCGCGAGAGGAGGGGCAGCCCCTGACGGTAGCTGCTCTCGGATTCGGCCTCCAGCCCGGAGAGCACGATCGACTGGCCCAGCCCCAGGTGCACCAGCGTGGCCACGCGCGAGATCGTGCGACCGGGGACCTGTTGCGAGGTCTCGGCCAGGTCCGAGACCTCGGCCTCGACTTCGAGATCGAGGATTCCGGGGCCGGTGTCCAGCCGCGGCAGCACGGTCAGCTCGCAGCCGTAGGGCACGGTGCGCAGCTCGGCCGCCTGGGAGCCGGCCACCGCGACGTTGACCTCGCCGCCGGCATGGTAGCTGGCCCGGTTGCCGCTGGTCGTGATCAGGGTGGCCCGCTTGCGGATTCGCGCCCAGCCGCTGCGCGCCGCGGCCTCGATCGCGGGCAGCGCCTGGTCGACCACCTCGTAGGTGGCGCTGACCGCTCCGGTCGTCAGGTCGACGGAGCCTCCCAGCCGCTGAGTGCCGCCGATCTTGGCGGGCCAGTCGATCCCTGCGCTCCAGCGATCGCCGGCGCGCAGCTCCACGAAGGCCAGGTCGAGGCGGATGTTGGTCCGCGTGCGCACCAGGTTCGGGTCGATCTGCAAGAGGCTCGAGACCTGGCCGGGGTAGAGATCCGCCACCCGCCGGGCCCGCTCCAGCGCGGCCTCGGATCCGACCGTGCCGTCGACGAAGATCCGCGAGCCGATCCGCTGCAAGCGCACGCCCGGCTCGTCGGCGAGCAGCTCGCGGATCTCGGCGCAGATCTCCTCGGGGTGGCGGGCGAAGACCGTGATCGGAACGCTGCGGCGGCTGCCGTCCCGCCGGATCAGCAGAAGCGACGTGCGTCCGGGGGAAACCGCCGTGATCACCAGCTGCCGCCCGTCGCGCGGGATCTTGACCTCGATCACGCCGCGCGTGCTCTCGGAGAAGCTCTTGACCCGCATCGCGTCCAGCACGTGCTGCTCTCCGACCACCAGCGTCATCTCCTCCAGGTCCGAGGTTGCCTCCGGCCCGTTCGCGCTCTGCCCCTCGGGCGAAAGCGACACCAGCGCGACCGCCAGCGCGGCCGTTGCGATTCTCGTAGTAGACATCTCTCACCTCCCTGCCCGCTTCGGTGCGGTCCGTTCACGCTATCTACATCGGACGCTTGGCCCCTCAAGTTGCAAAAAAGTCGATCGAAAGAGACCGACTCGCGGGAGCCGGCTTCTCGACAGGCTCTTTTTGGCGGTCGAGGTCCCGCCCGGATCTCTGCCGGCTCGACGAGGTTGCGGGGCCGGATGACGCGGTCCGAGAAAGCGGCTTGCAATGCGGCGGCTTCGCACCTATTGATTCGTTGCGCTGGGACGCGCGCGGGCGTTCCCGGCTAGCGGCTCGCGGGACGAGCAAGGAGGTCGAAGATGAAGGTCAAGATCCTGAAAGACGAGTGCACGGGCTGCGAGGAGTGCGTGGATGCGGTCCCGGACGTGTTCGAGATGAACGAGGACGGCGACCTGGCCGTGGTCAAGGTCGAGACGGTTCCGCCCAACCTCGAGGACGAGGTCGAGGAGACCGCGGAGGACTGCCCGGCCGAGGCGATCGTCGTCGAGTAGCCGCGGATCAGGTCTCGGCCGCGGCCCTGGCGCGGCGCGGCGCGGGCGCGTAACGCTCTCCGAGCAGCCCGCTGACCGCCAGGGCGAAGCCGGCCAGCGTCGCCGCGATCTGGTAGGGGTGGGTCGGCTGCAGGCCGCACGCCAGAATCAGCAACAGGCCCATCCCGGCGCGACGCTGGCTCGGCTGCGGGGGCCAGCGCCTCGATGGCAGCAGACAAGAACCCACCAGCAGGCTTCCGAAGAACAGCGACAGCAGGTAGAGCACCGGCGGCCCCGGAATCGCGACGAACACCCCGAACGCCCGCGCCGCCACGACCGGCAAGTAGCCGCCCGTCCTCAGCACCACCGCGATTCCCCCTCCCAGCGACAGCACCGCGACCAGCAGCGCCGGCAGGTGCGGCCGGCGCACGAAGGCCCGCAGCCGGCCGTACCACAGCGCGAAAAAGGCGTAGATCGGCGTGACCACCAGCAGCACCTCGGCCAGCAGGTAGGCGCGGCGGATGAAGACCGAGCTGTCCGATTCCTCTGCGATCAGACCGGTCAGGCGCGAGATCAGCGAGAAGGCCGGGAGAAGCACGATCAGCGCCAGCGCCAGGAAGATACGGCGCCGGCCTCCGTCAACGCGGCGAGAAAAGCCGATCAGCGCCAGCACCGCCGCCGCGACGGTCGCCGCGGCATAGCCCAGCAGCACGAACCACGGGGAGAGCGGACGCACGATCGAGACCGCCAAGACCGGCACGTAGACTGGGGTCGCGAACATCAGGGCCAGCCGCCAGGGCAGGGCGGCCAGGCGGGGGTTGTAGATCGCTCGCACGATCAGTACCCAGCTGCCCAGCACCAGCGCCATGATCCCGGTCGCGTTCATCGCCAGCCGCCCGGAGTCGGCCAGCCAGGCCAGCGGACCCTCGGCGCCGACCGAGGCGAACAGTCCCAGCTCGGAGGCCAGCCTGTGGACCAACAGCTCCCAGACGACGGCGACGACCAGCAGCCACCCGGCTGGCGAGAGCTCCAGCGAGCCGTTTCGGCCCTCGGTCTCCGGCCTGGAATCGCTCAACGGTCTCTCCAGCCCAGCCAGAAGGAGCGCAGGTAGCGCAGGTTGGTGAAGATCATCGCGCCGAAAATCAGGTAGATCGCGACCACCCAGATGCTGTCGATCGGTACAGCGCCGTCGACCAGCACCCAGTTGGTCGGGGTCAGCTCCCGCTCGATCGCGTCCAGCTCGGCGGCGATCTCCTCCAGCTCGGGATCGCCTGCCCCGCTGGCAAAGAGACGCTCCTCGAGCCGCCGCAGGCGCTCGCGGTAGCCCCGGTCGCGCTCGATCCTCGGCTCCAGCCGGGACAGCTCGCTTCGAATCCGCTCTTTCAGCTCTCCGGACTCGGCCGTTTCCAGCTCTTCTTCCAGCGCGGCGATCTTGTCCTCCCGCTCGCGGACGCGGCGCGGCAGATCGCGCAGCCGCTCCAGCAGGTCCTCGAACGGCTCCAGCTTCTCGCTCATCTCCTCCTTGCGCTGCCGGGAGGCTACCAGCTGGCTGCGCAGCGAGTCGAGCTGCCCGCGCCAGCGCTCGGTCACGCGGCCCGCGTCGATCGCGGCCAGGTCTGCGCGCAGCCGCTCGAGATCGGACTCGGCGCCCACCTCCGTCCCGGCGTCGGCCGCGCCGCCGCCGTCAGAAAGAGCGGCGCCGGAATCCGCGGAGATTTCCGTCCCGGCGTCAGCCGCGCCGCTATCGAGCTTCGCGAGCCGCTCGCGCACCCGCTTTTCGATCCCGGCGATCAGCTCGTCGCGTTCCTCGTCGGCGGCACTGTCGAGCTTTTCGAGATCGTCCCGCAGCTCGGCCGCACGCTCCTTCCATTCAGCGATGCGGGCCTCGGCCAGCGAGATTCGGGCGTCGAGCGAGGAGGTCTCGACCCGCAGCCGTTCCTCGTTCATGCCCAGCTCCTCCAGCTCGGCCCTGGCCTCTTTCAGCTCGGCGCGGTCGCTCTCCACCCGGCCGCGCCACTTTTCGATCTGCTCGCGCAGCTCTCGCCGGCGCTCTCCGGATGCGAGGCGCTCCAGATCGGCGCTCAGCTTTTCTGCGCGCATGCGCCTGTCCCGAATCGATTCCCGCAGCCGCTCCACTGCTCCGACCACCTCGTCCCGCTCGATCTCGGCGACCATTTCGGCGAGGCGCCTTTCGGCGTCGGCCGGAGCCTCGTCGTGATCGCCCAGCAACTCTCCGCACGTCTCGGCGTCGAACAGCTCGGCGCAGGCGAAGCGCCGCCGGCAGCTCTCCATCTCCTCGACGCCCAGGCAATGCTTGCACTGGGCGACCGCGTGGTGATCCAGGCAGTCGAAGAATATCCACATCCGCTCGTAGTTGCTGCCCATCTGCTCGCGGGTGCGCAGCCGGCCCTCGAAATCATAGGCCAAGGTGTGGCGGACCGGGTCGACCGCCGGGTCGCGGTAGGCCCGCTTCTCCTCGGGGACGCGCCACTCGACCAGCAGCCACGGGTTGCCGGCCAGCGGAAAGATCTTGCGCTCCGGGTCGGAGAACCAGCGCAGGCCCTTTTCGAACTCCAACGAGCGGGTCACCATCGGCAGACCGTGCAGAATCACGTGCGAGTCCGGCTCCAGCTCGACTGGATCAAGGTCGGCGGCCTCCCCCAGCTCGATCGGATCCTCGAGGCCGGCCAGCAGGTAGCGCAGATCGGGGTAGAACCAGAACAGCATCGCCACCGAGAGGACCAGGATCAAGGCCATCACCAGCGCGTAGCGCGGATCGGGCGGCGGAGCCGAGAGCTCCAGCAGCTCTCGGTCCGTCTCTTCGTCCGGGAGTTGCTCGCCGTCTCCGTCCGCCGGCGCGCGCGGCTCCTCGTTGTCGCTCGGCTCGTCCTTCATGGCGAATCCTGCGCAGCCCTCCGGGTCGGGCGCCGCGAGACAGCGATATAGCATCGCTTTCGGCGTCTTGTCCATCGCGGCGATCGCGTGCTATGGGCCTTGAATGCGGCGCGCTCTCACGGGGTTGATCGCGGTGGCGCTGGCGGCCTGCGGCGGCGATCCTCCCTCGCGCTCGACCCCGTCCGAGGCGTTCTCCCGACTGGGGAAATGCGTCGATCGCGCCGACGCCGGGTGTCTCTACCGCGAGCTGGACCGGGACAGCCGCCGCTCGGTGCGCGAAATCCACCGCTCGCTTTCGGAGATGCGCCGCCTGGCCGAGCGCTCCTACCCGCAGGAGCGCCGGGACGAAGCGCTGGGCGTCTGGCTCGAGGCCGCGCGGGCCGACGATCCGGCCGGATGCTTCGCGGTCCTGAGCGAGCGCCGCGGCTGGCTGGTCGGGGTTGCGCGCGGCTTCGGCGCGATGGTCGAGGTGAAACGCGAACAGGGAGGAACGGCCGCGGTGCGGACCACCCGGGGAGCCGAGCTGGAGATGGCGGAAGACGGCGGCGAGTGGGGGCTGGCGATCTTCGCGCAGAGGCTGCGCGAGGACCGGGAGCACCTGGCCCGCCGCCTGGAACAGGTGCGCCGCAACGCCGCGGCGTTCGACGAGCAGCGGGCCGCGCTGGAGCCGCCGCCCGCGGCAAAAGGAGAATGAAGATGACTTTCGATCCGAGCTGTGCGGGCCGCGTCGCGGGACCGTTCGAGCAGAGCTACGACTGGCGCGACGTCGCGCTCTACGCGCTGGGTCTCGGCGCCGGCGTCGACGAGCTGCGCTACCTGCTCGACGATCCTCCGCCGGACGTGCTGCCCACCTACGGCGTGGTGCCGGCTTTCCGGCCGGTCTTCGAGCTGCTCGAGACCACCGGCGGCGACCTGGTCACGCTGCTGCACAGCGCGCAGCGCACCGAGCTGCTCAGGCCGTTTCCCCCGCGAGGAAAGATGTCCACCAGCGCGCGTATCTCCGGTGTCTGGGACATGAAGATCGGCGCGCTGATCCTGATCGAGACCGAGACCGCGGTCGACGGAGAGCCGACCGCCCGCACTGCCTGGCACCTGCTGCTGCGCGGCGAGGGCGGATTCGGAGGGGAGAGGCCGCCCTCGCCCGCGCGGGAGAGGCCGCCGCGGGATCGGGATCCCGACTTTCGCAGGACGGTGGCGACGCGCGAGGACCAGGCGCTCCTGTACCGCCTCTCCGGGGACGTCAATCCGATCCACTCCCACCCGGAGGTGGCCAGGGAAGCCGGCTTCGATCGGCCGATCCTGCACGGGCTGTGCTTCTACGGAATCGCGGCCCGCGTGGCGCTCGGCGAGCTGGCGGACGGCAATCCGGCCCGCTTCGAGGCGTTCGAGGCGCGCTTTTCAAAGGTGGTGATGCCGGGCGACCGGCTGCTGATCGAGGGATGGAAGCTGGGGGATTCGGGCCGGGCCGCGATCGACCTGAGCGTCGAGTCGACCGGGGTCAAGCCGATCGCCGGCGGGGTCTTCGAGTACGCGGTCGCCGACTGATTTTTCTATTAGGTTGAGTCTTTTCTCTAGCCGTGCCGGGCAGCGAGGCGGGCGGCTGCCAGCAGGATCGTGCGCAGCAGCAGGCGGCGGCGCGGGTCGTCCTCGGAGACGGGGTCCGACGTTCCTTCCGGGTCGCAGCCGCAGCTGGGCCCCAGCAATCCCAGCGCGCCCATGACCAGCTCTTCTTCGCAGGGCGCCAGCGCGCGCCGGGCTCCGGCCCGCCAGTCCGCGGCGGACAGCGGAGCGAATCGCGCCTCGCGTCCCAGCGCGGCGTTGCACAGCGCGGTCGAGACCAGCGCCGAGGCGGCGCGATCTCCCTGCGCCGGCCGGGTCGCGCCCAGCCGCTCCAGCATCTCATCGACCAGCTCGGCCTCCTCGATCAGCATCTCGGCGCGCCTCACCTCCGAGCGCGAGGCGAACGCGGACAGCTCTCCGGGCAGCGGCTCGGCCGGAAGCAGCGCCGTGTCCTGTCCCTCGTCCAGCGGGGGCCAGCGGCCCGGCACCTCCCTGGCCAGCGCCTCGAGCGCGACGGCATGCGGCCGATCGAGCAGCTCGCGGCGCGATCCGATCCGGCCCTCCCGTTCGAGCACGGCCCGCGCCCGCTCGCGCAGCGGAGCCAGCCTCCCCATCGCGGTCTGCACGAACAGGCCCGGAGCCTGGCGGGCCAGGCCGACCGCGGCGCGCTCGGGATCGCCGCCGGCCGCGATCTCGACTCCCAGGCTCAGCAGGTCGCGCGCCCAGCGGAGGTGGCGCGCCACCTCGAACGGATCGGCCAGGTCGCAGTCCACCGCGGTCAGGTAGAGGTTCGTCATCGCGCCCAGCTCGGACCAGATCGAGCCGGCGCGGTCCGCGACCAGCGGGTGCCGCGAGGCGGCCATCGCGGCCAGCGCGGCGTCGAGGAACGGGCGGCCCTCGAGCGCGGCGCGGTGGATCGCGGGCAGCGGAATATCGCAATCGAGCGGCGGGATCGCCGGGGCGTCGTCGCGCACCAGCCTCGAGACCTGCCGCGGATCGCGAGGAGCCAGCAGGGAGCGGCCCTCCTCGCGCGTGCCGAAGCCCAGGTCGGCCAGCCGGCCGTTGCGCCAGCGCAACGCGCTCTGCTCGGTCTCGGAGGGCAGCTCGTGGCGCAGCGCCTCCAGCTCGGGCTGGTATTCCTCGAACGACCGCAGCAAAAGAGCGCGGAACAGGTTGCGCACGGTGGTCGGCACCGAGCCCGGGTCGGGGAGCTCGATGAAGTAGTAGCCGTCCGGCGTCTCGATCAGCTCCGAGCCCTCGGCCGCGGGAACCTCGTCCTCGGGCCGCTCGCGCAGGTGGACCACGGCGTAGCGCCGCAGCAACAGCACGCGAGCCTCGGGGTCGAGTTCGTCGACCAGCTTGGAGGCGCCGTCCGCTCCCGAGTCGGCCAGCGGTCGAATCAGGGCCTCCAGGGCCTCGGGCCGAAAGCGATTCTTCTTCCAGCAGGCCAGGTCGACCAGTGCGCTGACCTGCCCGCGATCGGCCAAGGAGAGCAGCTCGCAACGCTGCTCGTCGTCGGCGGCGCGCAGGGTCAGCAGCAGGTCGTGGGGTCCGAGCCGGCGCACCAGGGCCAGGGGCTCGGGCGCGTCTTTCAGGCGGCGCAGGAAATCGGCCGCGCTGCGCTGGAGATCGTCCGCGGAGAACCGCGGCTGGACGATGACGTCGTTCACGCGGGACATTGTACAGATATCGCCCTCGTCCACCATCCCGCCGCCACGACAATCCGACCCGCCGGTCGGCGGCGACGGGAGGCGGAAACGGCTTTCGGGATCAGTCGGGAATCGGGATGTCGCAGCCGAACTTGGCGGTGATCGTGTTCCAGGCGCCGTCCTTCAGCTTCTGGCAGGCCTCGGGGCAGAGCTGGATCGTGGTGCATTCCTCGAGGGTGTAGTCCCCCAGATCCTCGGGAGGCGCGTCGATCCCCTGCCAGTGCCAGGCCGGGTTGTCGGGAGCATCGAGAGAGCAGTCCTCGCTGTAGGTCAGCTCGACCGGGCTGTCCGGATCCTCCGCCGGGACTCCGGAGACCCACAGAGCGTTACAGGCCTTGTTGACGGGCGTGTAGGGCGGATCCGGGTCGTTGTCCGGAACCTCGCTCCAGTTGACCTCGAAGGTGCAGCTGATCGCCGCGCCGGTGATCTCCTCCAGCGCGGTCTGCAGCGCCGCCGCGTCGCCGGCCGGGTAGTAGTTGTCGCTGCCGCCGTACTCGGCGATGGACTGCATCACGTCGGCCCAGTCGGTGACCTCGTCGCCGACGCCGATCACGAACACCGGGATGCCGGCGTCGGCCAGGTGCAGCGCCGCATTGTAGGTGCACAAGTCGTCGAGGCATTGCTCGGGGATCTGGCAGTCATCCGCGGTGCAATCGCACGAGACGATGTCGCCGGCGGAGTTGCAGTTCGGCGCGCCGTCGGTCGCCAGCAGCACGTACTTGGGCTGGTCGGAGAGACCGGCCGGCATCTCCACGCCGCCGTCGCCGGTCAGGTAGTCGTGGGCCCACCTCAACGATTCGCAGATCGGGGTCCCGCCGCAGGTCCCCACCACGTCGAGCGCGACGTCCACGTTGTTGTACTGGCTGGTCCAGAACGCGTCCGGATCGGAGGCCTCCTCCGGATCCTGAATCGTCACCAGCAGCGAGTCGTCGTCGGTCGGCTCGCACTCGTACTCCGAGCCCTCCGCCCCGGCCGGACAAGAGAGCGAGGGGAAGACCGCCAGCCCGAAGTTGATCAGCTCGGCCTCGGTGTTGGCCTGCACCACCTCGCGGATCGCGTCGCCCACCACGGTCGCGAAGGTCTCGGGAGGATCGCCGATCGTGTTGGTGTACATCGACCTGGACCTGTCGAGCATGATCAACATGTTGATCGGATTGTACTCGACCTCCCACGGCAGGTCGGCGCACTCGTCGACATCGGAATCGGTGTCGGAATCGGTGTCGGAATCGGTGTCGCCGTCGGAGTCCGAGTCGGAATCGCCGTCGGAATCCGAGTCGGAATCACTGTCCGAGTCCGCGTCCGAGCTCGTGTCGTCGTCGATATCTCCGCCGCCGCCCTCTTCGCAGGCGGTGTAGCCGACGAGGCCGAAAATCATCAAAGCCAACAGCTGCTTGTGCATCACGTTTCCTCCCTGGCCGAAAAATACGGCCCGCAGGCGACCCGACTCGCGCAGCGACTCGGGTTGCCATACTCGTGATTATTAGATTACCTCTTTTGTGCTTCATTACGATACCATTTTTTTGTGGAGGTTGCGATGGCAGCCGTGCTGACCGGGCTGGACAGGATCGGAGGCGAGGCCGAATCGGTCGTGCGAGGCAGGAGGGTCGGGCTGGTCGCCCATCCGGCCAGCGTGGACGCGAGCCTGCGTCACGCGCTGGACGTCCTGATCGAGGCCGGAGCCCGAGTGGAGGTGCTGTTCGGCCCGGAGCACGGCTTCGGCGGGGAGTCGCAGGACATGGAGCCGGTCGACGGAGCCGGACGAGGCCCGGGCGGTCTTCCCCTGCACAGCCTCTACGGTTCCGACGAGGACAGCCTGGCCCCCGCGGACGAGCAGATCGCGGGCCTGGACGCGCTCGTCGTCGACCTGGCCGACGTGGGGAGCCGCTACTACACCTTCGTCTGGACCGCGGCTCTCTGCCTGCGCGCCTGCCATCGCCTCGGCGTGGAGCTGGTGCTGCTCGATCGCCCCAACCCGCTGGGCGGGGATATCGTCGAGGGCGCTCCCCAGAAGAGCGGCCACCTCTCCTTCGTCGGCCTGCACCCGGTCGCCAACCGGCACGGCATGACCCCCGGAGAGCTGCTGCGCCTGTCCGGCGATTTAGACGGCACGCGAGACGCCCTGACCGTGGTCGAGATGCGCGGCTGGAACCGCCGGATGCGGTTCTCGGACACCGGGCTGCCCTGGGTGATGCCCTCTCCCAACATGCCCACCGAGGAGACCGCCGCGGTCTATCCAGGAAGCTGCCTGATCGAAGGCAGCTGGGCTTCCGAGGGACGCGGCACCACGCGTCCGTTCGAGCTGATCGGAGCGCCCGAGGTGGAGCCGTTCGCCCTGGCCTCGCATCTGAAAGGCATGCGCCTCCCCGGGGCGCGCTTCAGACCGCTCTCGTTCAAGCCGGCCTTTCAGAAGCATGCCGGGCGTGCCTGCGGCGGCGTCCAGATCCACGTGACCGACCCGCGCTGCTTCGCGCCCTACCGCGTTGGCGTGGCCCTGCTGCTGGCGCTGCGCGCCGAGGCCGGGGAGGAATTCCGCTGGCGCGGTGATCCCTACGAATTCGTTTCCGACCGCCCGGCGATCGACCTGCTGACCGGCTCCGACGAGGTGCGCCGCGGAGTGGAGGCCGGCGCGGAGCTGGAGGAGATCGCCGGGACGTGGAAGGAGGGAGAGTCGCTTTTCGCGCATAGCCGTCTAGAATATCTCTTATACTGAAAGTATGAGAAGAGAGGTTCGAGAGATGAATCGCAGAGTATCTTTTTTGCTCGTCGCGCTGTACCTGGCGGCCTGCGCGAGCATGAACACCACAACCGGCGGCGACGACGGGGCGGCGGACACCGACGCCGACACCGACGCGGACACCGACACCGACACCGACGCGGACATCGACGCCGATACCGATACCGACACCGACACCGACGCGGACGCCGACACCGACGCGGACACCGACACCGACGCGGACACCGACACCGACGCGGACACCGACACCGACGCGGACAC
>CAZHCG010000017.1:0-8535 GCA_964530995.1 uncultured Myxococcales bacterium | reverse complement strand
CGACACCGACACCGACGCGGACACCGACACCGACACCGACACCGACGCGGACACCGACACCGGTCCGGATCCCTGCGAGGGGGTGGTCTGCAACGATCCGCCGCCGCCCGAGTGCAACGGGGATGACATCTGGGTCTACTACTCGCCTGGAACCTGCGAGGACGGCGCGTGCGTGAGCTACCCGCACAACGTGACGAGCTGCGACTTCGGGTGCCACGAGGCCGAGTGCCGGATCGGAGTGCTGCTGCTCAGCCCGGACTTCTACGCGCCGTCCGCTCCGGATATGAGCTGGATCTCGAATACCTTCGCTTCCTTTTTGGACTGCGACACCTACTACTTCGACACCGGATCGGCGGTGCCGGCGCTTTCCGATCTGGAGCCGTACGACGTGGTGATGGTGGGCAACAACACGCCTTGGACCGAGGTGACCGCAGATCCAGTCAGCGTGGGAAACTCCCTGGCCGACTACGTGGACGCCGGAGGCAAGCTGGTCGACACCAATTTCGTCCACGACTACTACGTGGGAGACTACACCTGGTATCTGGAGGGAAGGTACATCGACGATGGCTACGGGCCCTTCCATCAGGCCGTCTACGAGGCAACCGGTCCGCTTTCGCTGAGCGTCTCGCAGCCTGGTCACGAGGTGATGAGCGGCGTTTCGACGTTGCAGGACTCGGGGCTGCTGCTGGACCTCTCGCTGCGCGCTGGGGCGAGCGAGCTGGCTTCCTACTCCAACGGCTATCCGGCGGTTGCGATCTCGGCCGACCAGCAGATCTGCGGAATCAACGCAATGTTCTTCGGCGACACCCAGATCGCGGGCGACGCCGACGTCCTGCTGCACAACGCGGTGCAGTGGCTGGCCGCCCAGTAGCGCCGGGCCCCCGGCAGAGGGATGCCGGGATTGCTGGCCGGATTCATTCGAGATAGAGTGTTTGCGATGGAGAGCCGAGAGATTGCGAGCGCCGCCGGGGGCGTCTCGTAAAGCGGAGGAGCTGCATGAGCAGGGTGGGCATTTTCGCTCCGATGTTGGCGGCTGCGGTGATCGCCGCGCCGACGGTCGGAATCGTCGCGCGCGCGCAGCCGCGAGAGAACCCGATCGAGCGCGCGCGGCACCACATGGAGATGGGTCAGGAGGCGTTCGCCGAGGGCGACTACGAGCTGGCCACCGAGCGCTTTGTGGACGCCTACAGCGCCTCGCCGTTTCCCGCTTTCCTATACAACGCGGCGCTGGCCCGCGAGAAGATCGGCGACAACGCCGAGGCCGTGAATCTCTACCGCCGTTACCTCGAGGAGGAGCCGCAGGCCTCGGACGCGGCCCAGGTGCAGCTCAAGATACGCTCGCTGTTGGCTGAAGCGCCGACCGAGACCGCGCCGGGCGAGAGCGCGCCGGGCGTGCCGGACGTGGAGATCACCGAGGTGGAGATGAAGTCCCTGATCTCGGTGCGCACCAATCCGGCCGACGCCAGGATCCGGATTCTGGACGAGGAGGGCGGCGAGGTCTCCAGCTTCGAGGGCCCTTCGGCGCAGACCGTGGTGCGCGGCACCTACACGCTGGAGGCGAGCCATCCGGACTTCCGCACGGTGCAGACCCGGGTCTCCGTCACGCCGGGTCAGGTCTACATCGTGGTGGTGGAGATGAGCCAGGGCGCGTTTCTGGGCTTTCTCGGCATCAAGACCGACATTCCCGGCGCCGACGTCTACATCGACGACAAGGGCGAGGGGAGCGTCGGAACCACGCCCTGGGGCAACGTGCTGCCCGCCGGCGAACACCGGGTCTGGGTGGAGAAGCCCGGGTACAAGCCGGTCGAGAAGGTGATCGAGATCCGGCTCGGGGACAAGCAGAAGCTCGACCTGCAGTTGGAGCGCCTCGAACACGGCGCGCTGCTGGTCAAGACCAACGTGCCCGGCGCCCGGGTCTACCTGGACGAGCAGCTGCTGGGGCCGGCGCCGATCGAGGAGCAGGCGCCGCCGGGCCGCCACCGGCTGCGCGTCTCGGCCGATGGGATGAAGGACTACGAGACCGAGGTGCGGATCGGAAAGGGGCAGACCACCAAGGTGCTGGTGCGGCTCAACCCCCAGCCGAGCCGTACCTCCGCCTGGGTCTCGCTCGGCTTCTCGCTGGCGCTGTTCATCGGCGGCGGAGTGACCGGCGGGTTCGCACTCGAGATCAACAACCAGCTCGACCACGAGCGCAACACCGGCCGGCTGGCCGACGACGATCCGCGGATTCTCAAGGGCTTCCTGCTGGGGCTGGGGGCGGACATCGCCTTCGGTCTGGGGACGATCGTGGGCGCGCTGAGCATCTACTACTTCGTGCGGGATCCGCTCCCGCCCTCCGAAGGCAAGCTCTTCGATCCCGTGGATTTCGAAAAGAACCCCGACGGGGCGGCCGCGGGCCCCGCGGAGCCGGGCGACGACGAGCCGGAATCGACGCCGCCGGAGGAGACGGCGTCCCGAGCGCCGCGGTTGCTCGTGGCGCCGCTGATCACGAACGAGTCGGCCGGGCTGGGCCTGGCGGTGGTCTTCTAGGAGGTCTCGATGAGAGCCATCAGCGGCGGGCCGCGCATTCTGCTCTTTGCGATCCTGGCGATCGCGGCGGGCGGGTGCTCGGCTTACGACTTCTTCGGCTACGAGGACAACGCTCCCCTGCACGTGGTCGGACGTCCCGACGACTACCCCTCGGCCCGCTTCGGCGCCGAGATCGCGCCGACCAGCACTCGCGGCGAGGAGCGGATGGACCTGATGGGGGTCTCGGCCGGCGAGGGCACGCCCACCGTCTTCTACCGGCTCGCCTCCGGCGGACACCTGGTGGACGTGATCGATCCCTGGGACGAGCACGAGGCCAACGAGCTGCAGGCCGAAAAGGACGGCAGCGGCTCCTCGCTGGTGGGGCTGCCGCTCTGGGGACCGGACCTGGTCTCGGGCTGCGTGGCGATCGGCGAGGCGGGCCAGACCCGCTGGGTGCGGATCTACTGCCTCGAGACCCAGGCGACCTTGGAGAAGCTGCGCTCGGCCGAGATACCGGTCGAAAGCGAGGAGATGGTCGAGCGCTTCGGTCACCAGCTCGCGGGGATTCGGCCGGCCGCCGGATCCTCGGCTTGGCTGCTGGCCGCGGCTTCCGAGTACTTCGCGGTCGTCTACTCGAGCGCGAGCCAGCGCTCCGAGAAGCTGGTGCCGGTCTTCGACGGGGTGGAGAACCCCGGGAAGCTGACCGAGCTGGCTGCGGGACGCCTCGCCGACGGGCGGATCTTCGTCGCCGCGACCACGGCCGACGAGAGCGTGGAGCCGGCGCTGGGGCGGGTGCACCTCTTCGTCCAGCAGGCACCGGGCGGCACCGGCTTCGAGCAGCGCGCCTGCCTCAATCGGACGGGAGAGCCGGGCTTCGGCGGCGTGATGACCAGCGGGGACCTGGACGGCGACGGCTCCGACGAGCTGCTGGTCTCCTCCGGTCTCGCCGACGGTCGCAGCCAGGCGGTCGACGTCTGGACCGTCTCCCAGCTGATCGACGCGGCCCCGATCTGTCACAGCGATGCGCCGCCTCCGCCGGCGACGCTGACGCCCGGCGACGGGCCGCTCGACATCGAATGCGACGAGGGCTGCGATTTCGGCTTGGCCCTGGAGGTCGGCGAGATCGCCACCGACGACGACGGCCCGGAGGTGATCGTGGGAGCGCCCGGTGCGCGCGTCGACGGCAAGGGGCAGGCCGGTGCCGTCTACGTCTACCGCGGAGCCGATCTGCTGGAGCCCGGCGCGGAGGTGGAGGTCGCGGGTCGCGTGGCCCACTCCTCGCCGACTTCCCACCTGCGCTTCGGCGGCGGACTGGCGGTCGCGCCGATGGCCGGACGCAACGAGCTGCTGGTCGGCGAGACCGGCAAGGGCCGGGTCGTGATTACCTACTGCACCGGTGTGGGAGAGGACATCGAGCAGGGGGCCGACGTGACAAAGGACGCCAGCGGAACGGTCAAGTCGACCCGCTGCCGGCCGTGAGCCGGGATCGCACCACGGAGAGCTTCGAATGAAGGGCGCGCCGCTTCAGATTCTGGTGGCCGACGACGAGCCGAACATGCGCAAGGTGCTGCGCGCGATGCTGCGGCACGACGGCTACCACGTGCAGCTGGCCGAGGACGGCGAGCGGGCGCTGGAGGTTCTGGAGAACAACCACATCGACATCGTGATAACCGATCTGCGCATGCCGGGCATCGACGGGATGGATCTGCTGCGACGCGTGATCGACCACGACGGCGATCTGCCGGTGATCATGATCACGGCCCACGGAACCGTCGATACCGCGGTCGAGGCGATCAAGGTCGGCGCCTTCGACTACATCACCAAGCCGTTCGAGCGCCGCGCGCTGCGCGAGATCGTGGTCAAGGCGGCGCGCACCCGCGTGCTGGCCGATCGCGAGGCCTCGCCGCACGGGGAGGGCCGGGGGCGCTTCGACATGATCGGGCGCAGCGCCGCGATGAAGGAGGTTTTCGACATCATCGAGCGGGTCGCGCCGACGCCCTCCACCGTGCTGATCACCGGCGAGAGCGGCACGGGCAAGGAGCTGGTCGCCCGCGCGCTGCACGAGAACTCCAACCGCAGGAAGGAGCCCTACATCCGGGTCAACTGCGCGGCGATTCCGCCGACCCTGATCGAAAGCGAGCTGTTCGGCTACGAGAAGGGCGCCTTCACCGGCGCGGAGACGGCCAAGCCGGGACGTTTCGAGCTGGCCGACGGCGGCACGCTGTTTCTCGACGAGATCGGCGAGATATCGCTCGAGATGCAGGTCAAGCTGCTGCGGGCGATCCAGGAGGGCGAGCTGGAGCGGGTCGGCGGCTTCTCGCCCACCGAGGTCGACGTGCGGCTGATCACCGCCACCAACCAGGACCTGCGCGAACGGATCGCGGCCGGCACGTTTCGCGAGGACCTCTTCTACCGGCTGAACGTGGTGCAGGTTCACCTTCCTCCGCTGCGGGAGAGGCCCGAAGATCTGCCGCTGCTGGTCGACGGTTTCCTGGAGCGCTACCGCGAGCGTCTGGACAAGCCGGTCGAGCGCTTCGGAGATGAGGCGATGGAAGCCTTGCGCGCCTTCGGCTGGCCGGGAAACATCCGCGAGCTGGAGAACGTCGTCGAGCGCTGCGTCCTGTTCTGCGACGAGCCGGCGGTGGGAATCGGCCACCTCCCGCCCGATCTGCGCGGCGCGGCCAACGAGCCGATCACCGGCGAGATTCCGGTCGCGGAGAACCTCCCGGCGGAGGGCGGTCTCAAGGACCAGGTCAAGGCGGCGACCGCCAACCTGGAGCGTCAGCTGATCGTTCGCGCTCTGGAGCAGACGGGCGGAAATGTGACGCGCGCCGCGCGCCTGTTGAAGATCAGCCGCAAGTCGCTGCAGAACAAGATGAAGGAGTTCGGGCTCAGGGGCGATCCTACTCTGACCGGAGAGCAGAAGCCGTGAGCCTCACCGGCCGTCGCGCGCTTTTCGCCTACATCGGAGACGAGCAGCGATCTTGGGGAAGACAGGCCTTCGCCTCGGCGCGCCACTACTACGCGATGCCCGGCGTGCTGCGGCTGGCGGCGGTTCTGCGCTCCGTCTCCGAGAGCGCGGGCCCGGAGTCGGTCGAGGCGCTCTTGTTCAACCGCAGCGCGCAGAGCGCCGGCGAGATGGAGCGCCGCATCGCGGAGACGGATCCGGATCTGCTGGGGCTCTCTTGCTTCAGCTGGAACATCGACGACTCGCTGGAGCTGGCCAAAAACGCGGTCGAGCGGGCGGGCGGGCAGACCCGGGCAGTGCTGGGCGGGCCCGAGGTGGCGTTCGCCCGGCCCGCGGAGGCGGAGCGTTTTCTGCAGGAGCACCGCTTCGTCTCGGGCCTGGCGCTGGGCGAGGGCGAACCGGTGATCGCCGAGCTGGCGCGCGTCGCGCTCGGCGGCTCGGCTCCGGAAGGCGGGGTTGCGGGCGCGGCGGTCAGGCGCGGCGATCGGATCGTCGTCGGTCCCCCGGCTCGGCCCACCGACCTCTCGCGGCTGCCCGGGATCGACGCGAGCTCGCTCGACGTGCCGCGCTCGCCGGGGACGGCTCTGGCGGTGGTCTGCGAGACCTACCGCGGCTGTCCCTATTCCTGCGATTACTGCAGCTTCTCGGGAGGCTCGCGCGGCATCCGGCGCTTTCCGCTGGAGCGCGTGCGGCGCGAGCTTGTCGATCTGCTCTCTGCCGAGGTGGACGCGATCCACTTCGCCGACTCGGTCTTCGATCTGGCCAACGATCGCGCCGCGGCGATCCTCGAGACCTGCATCGAGCACAACCGCCGCACCTCGCTTTTTTGCTACGCGGCGTTCCAGGGGCTGGACGATCGCCTGGCCGAGCTGCTCGAGCGCTCGCGGATCCAGGTCGGGGTGGGATTGCAGTCGATCGACGAGGGCGTGCTGCGGCGGGTCGACCGCCGTTTCGGAGTCGATAGCTTCCGCCGCTCGGTCGAGCTGCTGGGACGCCGGCGGCGAGAGGTCAACTACACGGTCGACGTCATGTTCGGCCTGCCGGGGGACGACATCGAGGGCTTCGCCCGCACCGTGGACGAGGCGATCGAGCTGGGCGCCAGGCACCTGATGCCGTTTCCGCTGACGCTGATTCCCCGTACCGCGCTGGCGGCCGATCCGGACGGCTACGGGATCGCGCGGCACGACGACGAGGAGATCCGCCGCGCGGTGCGTCCCCTGAGCGGGATCGTCTACGCCGATATCGGCCTTTCCCGCGAGTTCGGGCTCGCGGAGCTGAGGCGCTTCGACGACGTGGCCACGGCCGTTTTCTACGCCGTGCAGCGCAGTCCCGAGTCCTTCGCCGCAGTGGCGCGCTACGCGACCCGGACCGAGGAGAGGGGTCACGGGCTGGGGCCTTTCGCCGTGCTGGAGAGGATCGGCGCCGACATCCGCGAGCGGATCGGAGACCGGAACGTGGACGTCAACGACCCTCCGGCGCTGGGCAGGTCGGTGCTTGACACTCTGCTCGAGATCCTGGCGCGAGCGGGAGCCGGCGAGACGGTTCGGGCCGCCTGCGAGCAGCTGTTCCGGCTAGAGTCGGCGGCGGCGCTGCTGCTCGAGCGTCCCGATCGCCGGCGCCACCACCGGCTGGTGCTCGAGCGCGAGCAGCGGCGCGTCGAGGACGATCGGGCCGTCTCCGGCGACCGCGCCGCGCTGAGGGTCGCCTTCACGGCGCGCTCGCGGCCGACGACAAGCGAGTTCGAATGGCGGGACCTGCTGCGGCTCGGCGAGCTGGGCGAGCGAATCGAGCGGCGGCCGGTCGGCCTCCTGATCTCGGCGCCGTACGACGACTGGCGGATCGCCTGCGATCCAATCGACGAGGCCGGGCGGGCGCTGTGCGAGGCGATTCCCGCGGATCGCGAGGTGCGGCTCTCGTCGCTGGAGCGACGGCTGAGCCGGCGCTTCGGCGAGAGCTGGATGCGCTCTCTGCGCGATCTGGCGAGGAGCAAAGCGCTCGGCATTTACGAAGAAAAAGAAAGGTGAGGGAGCGTCCTTGCTGCTCTATCAGATCTCCGCGATGTCCTTCTCCTTGGCCTCGACGATCTCGTCCACCCTGGCCACGCCCTCGTCGGTCATCTCCTGGATCTTCTTCATCGCTCGGGCCACGTCGTCCTTGGGCGCGTCTCCGCCGCTCTCCAGCTCCTTGAGCATGTCGTTGGAGTCGCGGCGGGCGTTGCGGATCGAGACCTTGCAATCCTCGCCGTGCTTGCGGACAACCTTGCCCAGCTCCTTGCGCCGCTCCTCGGTCAATTGCGGCACGGGAATGCGGATGATCTCGCCGTCGCTTGCCGGGTTGAGCCCCAGGTCGGCCGACTGGATCGCCTTCTCAACCGCACCGACCGAGCTGCGGTCGTAGGGCTTGACCATCAGCATCCGCGGCTCGGGAGTCGAGATCGTGGCCAGCTGGTTGAGCGGCGTCATCGACCCGTAGTAGTCGACGCGCACCGAGTCCAGCATCGCAGCGTTGGCCCGTCCGGTGCGGATCCGGCCCAGGGTCTTGCGCAGCGCGTCGTGGGCGCTGTCCAACGATTCTTTCATCGATTGGTAGACTTCGTCGATCATCTGGCGTTCCTCCTTTGTGAGAGAAAGCACGTTCCGCCCGCTCGGAACGCGACAATACTACTCGGCGCCGGACCGCTTGTCGACAGAAGGGGCGTGGGCCGGGACGCCGCCCGCGCCGACGGCTTTCAGCGTCAGCCCGCCGCGCAGTTTGACGCCGACCTGACGCCGAACTCGAACACCAACAAAGCGCAGGTATCAGACACGCAGAACAAACGAGGGCGGCGTTCGCGGCCCGAAGGAGATCCGACCGCGGTTCGATTCGGTTTAGTCGCCGTCCGTGCTCAAAATCGGTCGTCCGCGGCCGATTCTCGCTCCGGCTCGCCCCCTGATCTCGTCCGTTTTGTCTCGAAAACCTGGCTTCGGGCGCACCCCCGCGCCCGGCGCCGCGTCTGGCGGCGTCGCTCCCCCCTTCGCTTTTGCCGATTCAGCCGGGCCTGGCTACACGTACCCGCTGCG
>CAZHCG010000016.1:0-45608 GCA_964530995.1 uncultured Myxococcales bacterium | reverse complement strand
GGTCAACTACGGAAATCGAGCTATCATCATCGACACGCAAAACGAGTGTTGGTCGTATGTTCCCCATCCAAAATACGAAAACGTATATTGGCAATCCTCGTCGTCCGACGAAGGCAGCGTCGCTTGGACTGCGTACACGTACAATGAGCCGATAGCAAACCACACCATGCTTCTCCTCAATATTCTTGAGGACGAAATCTGTCTGCTAAAGGAAATGGAGTCAAATAGTCAAGAGGAAGGTCCTAGATTTCTCAAAATTTCAATATACGACAATGTAGTCGCCTACAACATACGACACTACGGAACATCGCATAAGGACGGCCAGGTTTTTACCCTCGACCTCTCGAACGAGGAAACCAAGCCGGTTTCCGATGCTGACATCAATTCAGCAAAGGTGCTTACCGATAGCGGATATGTCGTTTGGACCGATGCCACTGACCAAACCGACATCGAGATCTATGCCCACCGCATCTCAACCTCCACCACCTGGAACATGACCGATCACCCGTCGGACCAGTTCACACCCCAGATGGACGGCACCCGCGTCGTGTGGACCGACCTGCGCAACGGCGACGGCGAGTACTGGGGCAGCTACGAGAACGCCGACATCTACATGTACGACTTCGCGAACGACTCGTTGACCCGCATCACCGACGGGGAGTGGGTCAAGTACCGTCCCGACATCTCGGGCGACCGGGTCGTCTGGCAGGACTACCGCGCCTGCGACCAGCCGAACAACGTGGAGGACTTTTCCCAGGTGGACATCTGGATGCACGACCTGTCCACCGGCGAGGATCTCCAGATCACGAACCTCGACGGTAGCGAATCACAACCGCTGATCGCCGGCGGCAAGGTGTTCTTCTTCAAGCGCGTCCCGAACGAGCCGCTCTTCGCATTGTTCGTGCAGGAGCTTTCGGCGCTGGGGCTGTGATGAGGACTTCGATAGTTCTTTTTTTCGTTTTTCTGTCAGTTGGTCTGATTTCGAACTCATGCCAGTTTTGCACTCTCGTACGGTGTGTTGATCGGTTTTTTCTTGTAGTTGTTCAAAACACCAGTGAACCGACCGCCAAGGGTGTTTACGAGATTGCCATTCACGCCGATGGAATTCCCAGGAGCACTTTGGAAGCGCATTTGCCCCAGGAAACTGAAACGGTACTTGTATACCCGGAATGGGTATTCATCACCGGCTTCGGCTATGAATCTCCCTGGGGAATGTTGAACGACGACGGTCAGTTGTTGCTGGACGTGGCGCCGTTTCTGGGAATGGAAAGGGGATATTATGCCCAGTCTCCCGAGATCGTTCACGTGGAGGTGAGCTCGTCCGGAGTGGTTCTGGCCGACACCGATCTTGCACCTGACTACGAGCGGTACTGGTGCAACGGCTCGAAGGAGTGCGGCGGCGATAAGAAGCACTACCGAACAGAAGTTCTCGTGCTGGTAGACGAGCCTCCCGAGACCGACACGGACACCGACTCGTCCACCGACACCGGCGCGGACGGAGCGGAGGGCGCGGCCTACTGATCCCGGCCACGCCGGGCTAACGCAAGAGCCGGCAAGAGGGAGAACGCGACCACCAACGGAGACGCTCCGGTCGATCCGCCCCTCCCCGCGGCGGCGCAGCCGCAGCCTGCGGCGGCGTCGAGCGTCTCGCAGCCCTCGGAGGTGCCGTCGAGATCCAGGCCGCAGTGGGGCTCCTCGCAGACTTCCGGGTCCTCTGCGGCCGGGTAGAGCGCGCACAGACCGCCCCGGTCGTCCTGGTGCAGATCCCGCTTGGTGGTGTCACCGGCTTGGTCGAAGGGGTACATCACGGCCTCTGGCTCGGCGCTGTGGTCCAGGCCCAGCGTGTGGCCGATCTCGTGCGTCGCCACCGAGCGCAGGTCGATAAGCGTCGTGCCGGGCGGGTACTCGTCCAGCGTCGCGAAATCGTAGTGCTCGCCGTTGAGCTCGATGTCCACGTCCAGGATCTCGCCGCTATCCGGGTCGTAGTGCACCGAGGTAAGCGCCTCCACGGAGTGGCTGTACGGCCAGGAGCCCGGCTCGTCGCGGAAGACCAGCAGGTTGACGTTGCCCCTGTCGGGGTGGAACTCCTGCTCGTCCACCGCCGCCCGCTCTGTCTCGACGAACCCGAAGTAGCTGCAAGCCGGCGCCTCCCAGGCGCCGTAGGCCTCGCGCAGCAGCGCCTCGAGCTCGTCTGCCGGGACGTCGGCCGAGCCGCTCTCGTTGAGCGACCAGTGGTAGCAGGACGTCTCCCAGCGCAGCGGCTTCCCGCCCGAGGAAAGGGTCTGCTCCCACGCCCGCGCAGCCGGACTCCCCAGCGACAGGGCGGCGATCGCCAGCAGCGCTACGAATCTGTTCGACATCGACACGCAATCCTACCAGAACCAGCGCCGCAGATCCCGGATCCTTCACGGTGCGCCGGATGATCTGGTATTGTTCCAACCGATGGGCAACGGATCGACCACCTCTCGCAAAGAGCGCGCCTCGGGCGCAGCGCGTGTGGCATCGCGAGCGCCGCTGCCGGCCTTTCTCGCCGCGCTGACCGCCGCCGCGGCGCTGCTGCCGCGCGCCGGAGAGCCGTCCGTCGTTCGCGCGCTGAGCCTGGAGGAGCTGGTGCGGGCTTCGAGCGCAGTGGTGATCGGAGTTCCCGGCGCTCCGGTCGCCGGCAGGGACGCGCGCGGCCGGATCGTGCGGAGGGTGCCGTTCGCGGTGCAGCGGCGCGTGATCGGCGAGGTCGACGACAGCGTGACGGTCACTCTGCTCGGAGGAGAGCTGGAAGGTGCAGGCACCTGGGTCCCGGGCGAGGCCGAGCTGCCCGAGGGAGAGGAGTCGCTGCTGTTCCTGGAGCCTGTACCGGGCTCGACCGGCGAGCTGCGCGTGACCGGGATGGCGCAGGGCCGCTTTTCGATCGAGACCGCAGCCGCGACAGGCGAGCGCTGCGCCACGCGCGAGCTCGCAGATCCGGACATGGCGACCGCTGGAGCGCTCGGCTGGACTCCGAGCGAAGCGTGTTTCCCTCTCGAATCCCTGGTTCGAAAGATACGCCGCATCGGACTCGAATCGGGGCGGCTGCCTTCGGAGTCGGAAAAGGGAGAGCGGGACTAGTGCCTCTTCGACCCCACAACTTCGGGTGAGGGTGTGCCCTCATCGACGATCCCCGCGTCACTCCTCCTCGAATTGGCGCGGCCAGTCCTTCGTCGTCGTTCCTTGGCCTCGCCGATGATCTCTCGCCCTGAACCCGTCATCGGAGGGTTGACGAGGCACCCCGTTCTAGCGGGTCAGAGCCGAAGACATTCGACGCCCGCTTTGGTCTGATCCGGCCGGCCTGAGCCGATCCTTTTCTTGACCGCGTCTGGTACGTACGTTATATTTTTTTGTACGTACGGGAGGCGCCGGTGGAGATAACCGCATCAGAGCTGAGGAGCAACATCTACAGGATCATCGACCGCGTGCTGAGCACCGGCGAGCGGGTCGAGATCCGCAGGAAGAACGGCCGGGTGATGCTGGTCCCCTGCGAGCGGGCCTCCAAGCTCTCGCGCCTGGAGAGGCGGGACGACTACGTGGTCGGCGATCCGGACGAGCTGGTCCATCTCGACTGGTTCGACGAGTGGAGCCCGTGATCCAGCTCGACACCCACGTGGTGGTCTGGCTTTTCGCCGGCAGTGTCGAGCGGCTTTCGCGATCAGCCGCGAGGCTGATCGATCTGCACGATCTTTTCGTCTCCCCGATGGTGGACCTGGAGCTGCAGTACCTGTTCGAGGTGGGGCGCACCACCTTGCCCGCCGGCGACGTCCTGACCGCGATGCGGCGCCGGATAGGTCTGCGCCGGGTGGAGATCCCGTTCGCGGAGGTCGTCTCCGAGGCGGAACGGATGAGCTGGACGCGCGACCCGTTCGACCGGCTGATCGCGGCCACGGCCGTGGCGACCGACACCAGGCTGCTGACCGCGGACGAGACGATCCGGAAAAACTGCGATCTGGCCGTCTGGTGAGGCTCCGCCGGTCTTCGAGGTCGGCACAGCTATCGCGGCACAGACCGAGGGACGCGCCGAGGGACGCGCTGCCCGCCTTCGGCCGCTCGCCTCAGATCTCCTCCACGCTCTCGATCTCCTTTCGTCCGCCTTCATCCTCTTTGTCGATCGAGCGGCGCGAAAGTCGTGCGGCCGGCCGAGACTATTTTTCGGGCGTGCCCAGGATGTCGCGCACGCGGCGCCAGTAGCGACCCTCGGGAAAGCTCTCCAGCCGGCGCCGCAGCGACTCGATCCCGATCCTGGTCCGATCGGGTTTTTCGGCGCCGGCGTCGACGGCCGCGGCCTTGTCGGCCGGCGGGGGCTGCGTGGATTCGTTCCGCTCCTCTGCTCCGGGAGATCCGGCCGCGGCTCTCTGCGCCGGCCGCCGGGGAGGCGACGCCGCGCGCTTCTCGTCCGCCGGCGGAATCTCGTCTCTCGCGCCCGCGGTGCCCGGGCGGGGCGGCTCGGGCTCCGCCCGGCTGCCGAGATCCGAAGAGGGTCTTTCGAATCCGGGGCCCGACTCGGCCGCGATCAGGTCGGCCAGCGCCTCGCCGTTGGATATCTCGCGCAGCTCGACCGGCCCCTCGCCGTCGACCACGGCCTCGCGGCCGGGTCGCAGCTCGACCGCCTCCCCGCCGCGCTCGATCTCCACCCGTCCCTCGTAGAGCCGCACCGCGAAGCGCCCCGTCGAGGCCGAGGCGGCCAGGGTCGTGCCGCGCACCACCGCCGCCGCCGCCGCGCCGAGCACGATCAGCGGATCTCCGGCCGAACGCGGCGGCACCGAGGCCAGCAGCCTTCCTCCGTCGAGGCGCACGCGAGAAGGATCTCCGTCTTCCAACGAGAGCCGGGCTCCGCCGCCGAGCCGCAGCTTTGCGCCGCCGGGCAGCTCGATCCGCGCGCCCGCGCCGACCGGAGTCTCCAGCACCCTTCCCTCGCGGAGCGGATCGCCCGGCTCCACGCGCCACACGCCCGAGAAACGAAACGAGCGCAGCTCGGGCGGTGCGCGGTCCTCGAGCAGCGCCGCTCCGATCGCGACCAGCGCCGCGGCGCAGGCGGCCGCGATCGCCGGGACGATCCAGCCGGGTGCCGCTGCCGGCCGCCGCTCTCCCGAGTGGCTGCCGATCCTTGCGACCAGCCGCCGGCGCTCCAGCTCGGCGCGCTTGGGTCCGCGCTCGGCCTCGGCGTTGGCCGCTCGCCGCAGGTCTCTCAGCATCCGTTCGCCCTCGCCCGAAGTCATCTCGCGATCTCCTCCACCAGGGGTGCCAGGTACGGGTCCTCGGCCGCGCGCCGGCGCAGGTCGCGCCTGGCGAACCAGATCCGCGACTTGGCCACCGGCGCCGCCACCCCGGTCAGCTCGGCCACCTCGGCGATCGATAGCCCCTCGACGGCGAACAGCGCCAGCGCGGTGCGGCGCTTGGGAGTCAGTCCGTCGAGCAGGGCGTTAAAGCGGCGCAGCATCTCGCGGCCCTCGGCGCGCTGCTCCGGCGTGGAGCGTCCGATCCCGGCGCGCCGCTCCAGCCGCGCCGGATCGACCGCCGGGATCGCGCGCCTCAGCCGGCGCAGGTACGAGACGGCCACGTTGACCGCGATCCGGTGCAGCCAAGTCGAAAAGCGCGCCTCGCCGCGAAAGCGTCCCAGCGAGCGGAACGCCTGCACGAAGACGTCCTGGGCCAGATCGTCGATCTCGCCGCGGGGTCCGATTGCGCTCACCAGCAACCTGCGCACGCTCTCGGAGTGGCGCTCGAACAGCTCGCCGAACGCCTCGTGCTCGCCGTCGAGAGCCAGCCGCACGAGCCGCCGGTCGTCCGGCCGCTCGCGGCTCTGGCCGGGTGCGCGCGGAGCCCTCATACCCGTTGGACGCGCCGGGCGAGCCAAAAGTCAGATCGCTGAAAGTCGTCCCACTCCAATCACGGCGTGCTTCCCGTTCTCGGAGTATGGGGCGCCAACGCCGCCGGCAAGTCCAACATCCTAGCGGCAGTGAGGGAGCTGCTGACCCATGTTGAAAGGTCGCACACCGACCTGAAGCCGGCGCAGGAGATCCCGTGGTCCCCCTTCGCCCTGAGGAAGGAGCGCGGGTCTCCTCCGACGCAGCACGACATCGACTTCGAATCGAATGGAACCAGGTATCACTACGACTACCGCATCCGGACCCGCGATGATCTGCGCAGCCTCCACGAGTCCGGTCGGGTACGCGGCGTGCCCGTGCTGGGAGACCTCGCGGAGATAACGAAACAGTTTCTGAAAGAAGTGCCGGACCATGGCGCGTAGGGCGCGCAAAAGAAGACGAGCAGCCGAACAAGAGCAGCCAGGGGAGCCGGGGCGCGGTCGGCTCCGGCGGCCCGGCAGCCGCAGCCCTTGCTGGAGGGCGAGCCGTTGCCGGCGTCCTGGGGTGCTCTGCATCAGGGGCCGATGACCCCTCTCACTCGATCACGACGTGATCGGTGGCGCTGCGGCCGAAGGTCTCGGGGTGGTACATCTCCTCGGCCCGGGCCGGCGGGACCACGAAGCGTCCGGGCGTGGTGGCGCGAGCCACGTAGCTGTACTCGTGCACTCCGTCCCAGACCAGCGAGGCGAACGCCTCGACGCGCTCGTCGCGCAGGTTCTGGTGCTCGTACCAGGGCCGCAGCCACCACCAGAAGCGGCTCTTGCCGCCCGCGACCTCGCTCGGATCGGCCGGCGGCTCTCCGCTGACCTCCAGCGCGGGGTCGATCACCTCCAGACCGGCGGGCAGCGGATCGACCAGCGCCACGTGGTAGCGCCGCGAGGGGACCGCCATCTCCACGCGGACCCGCACCCTCGCTCCGGCCCGGATCCTCCAGCGGCCCGACTCGTCGCGCCTCACGTCGTCCGGGTCGTCGACCGCCTCGTAGCCGCGCTGCACCGCGAAGCCGTAGTCGGCCGGCTCCAGCTCCAGGCTGCGCGGCGCGTAGCGCATCCCGATCCGGTAGTAGAGCCGCCCCTCGCCGTCCTTGTGCAGCAGCAGCCGCCGGCGTCCCTCGCGCTCGGCCAAATGCGACATCGGCACCTCGATCCGGGCCCGCTCGGTGCTGCGGCCCGAGAACTCGTGCTCGCCGGCCAGGCCCTCGCCCAGCCAGACTCGCGCCACGAAGTCGGGCTCCACCTTCTCGTAGCGGTCGAAGTAGCGCTTGATCGCGACCAGCACCAGCGCGTTCTCCTGGGTGTTGAGCCAGCGGCCGCGCTCGCGGTGGGCCAGCAGGCCGCGCACCACCTTGGGGATCACGTCGGATTCCGGATCCGCGTCGATCAGTCCCTCCAGGATCACGCCGTCGGCGCGGCGGTCCGAGTGCAGCAGCACGTGCTCGCCGTCCGAGTATCCGGTGGTGAAGTGCGCGGTGGCCGCGCTCTCGTCGATTCGGTTCTCCAGGTGGCGCAGGATCCGCCGGGTCGCGTCGCGCTTCCCGGCGGCGTGCAGCACCGGCAGGATCCATCCCTGCGCCTCCAGCGAGAGACCTTCCAGGCCCGCCTCCTCGAGCAGCGCCGCCGCCTCTTTCCCGTCGCTGTCCCCCATCCGGTGGCGGACCGCCAGCGCGTAGGCGCGCAGCGCCCAGCGGCTCTCCCGCGAGTACCAGGGCGGGATGTGGCGCTCGATCCGATCCAGGTAGCGCTCGGAACGACGCCAGCTCCGCTCGGCGACCTCGTAGCCCTCCTCGCGGGCGCGGGCCATCGCGTGCGCCGCGTGGATCGAGAGGTACGGCCAGGAGCGATCGCCGCGCCGCCAGAAGGAGAAGCCGCCGTCGGAGTTCTGGCGCGCGCCGAGCCGCTCCAGGTCCCTTTTCACCGAGTCCTCCAGCTCCTCGGCCGGCGGCAGGCCCTCGGCGTCGAACGCGGCCAGCACGTCGCGCAGCGCGGATATCGCCAGCAGGCGCGAGGCGATCTGCTCGTTGCAGTCGAACGGGTAGTCGACCAGGAACAGCACCGCATCGGTCAGCGCCTGCAGCTGGGTCGAGGAGACCGTGACCTCCAGGCCGCCGAACTGCGGCCAGACATCGTCCGGCGCGCGTACCGGCTGCTCCAGGGCCCCCGCGTCGATCTCGCCGTAGGTGGCGAACGCCTCGGAGGTCGCCGGGGTCCAGACCGGCAGCTCCACGCTGGCCGCGTCGCTCCAGCGCCGCGCCGCGGCCGCCACCTGGAAGCGGGCCGTACCGGCCATTTGCGCCGCGGCCGGAAAGCGGACCTCGACCCGGTCGCCGGCCGGGACCGTGGCGCGCCGCCCGGCGGTCGAGATACGCTCCGACCCGGCTGCGGGATCGGCCTCGTCCAGCGAGGGGGCCAACCCGGCGTTGGCGGCCCGCACCGCCACCTCGACCTCGAGCGGCTTCTCGGTGCGGTTGTGCAGCACGACCGGCAGCTCGAAGCGGTCGCCGAAGTTGAGGAAGCGCGGCGCCGAGGGCCGCACCATCAGCGGCAGGCGCGCGGTGACGGCGCTCTCGCCGCTGCCGAAGCGCTGTCCGCCGTGGACCGCGACCGCCATCACCCGGTAGCGGGTCAGCGAATCGGGAAGCTCCAGCGGGACCGCGGCCCGGCCCCGCTCGTCGGTGCGCACCTCGGGAGCGAAAAGCGCCAGCGCCCGGAAGTCGGAGCGGATCGCGATCGCCTCCGGCTCGGAAGGCGCGGCGGCCTTCTTGCTCGGGCGCGGCCCCGCCTTGTCCATCTCCCTGTCGGCGGCCTCGGCGATCGCGCCGCCCGGCACCTCTCCGCCTCTCCCGCCGCCTCCTCCCCGGGCCGCGGCCATCGGCGCGCCGGGCGGCATCGCTCTCTGCTGCATCGCGGGAGCGTTGCCCGTCGCCAGGCCGCCGGAGCGCTGCGCGGCGAGCAGCTCGCTCGGATCGACGAGCAGCACCTGGTCGCGGGAGTGGAAGTCGGAGACGCCCGGCGGGCGCGAGGCGTAGAAGACCTCGATCGGGTCGGGCAGGCGGTAGTCGCTCAGCGCCAGCACCGACTCGTCCGCGACCGCGATCGCCACCTCCGCTCCCTCGACCGGCTCTCCGTCGGCGCCGCGCACGCAGAGATCGATCGTGGTCTCGCCTCCCGGCTCCACCGTCTCCTCGCGCGGGACCGCCTCCACCTCGAGCGCCCGCTCCAGCGGCGGGACCGGGATCTCCAGCCCGCCCGAGGCGTAGGCCGTGCGGCGCGGGAGGTCCTCGCCGGCGGCTCCGGGGGAGGGCTCGCGCTCGGCCGAGCCGACCAGGTCGACCCTGATCTCCACGTTGGGGATGTGCCGCTGCTCGATCGGCACCTCCAGCTCGATGCTCGGCTCGTCCAGCGAGAAGCGCCGGTGGCGCACCAGGCCGGAGCGGCGCACGGTCAGCAGGCCCTCGGCCGGGTGGAACGGCGAGCGGACCAGCAGGCGCGCCGTGTCGCCGGGGCGGTGCTGCTCGCGCTCGGGGATGATCTCCACCTCCTCGCGCTCCAGCCCGCGCGAGTCGGGGCGCTCGCCGCCCGCGACCCAGACGCGCAGCTCGCTGCTGTTGCGCCGCCCGCTCCCGTCGCGGATCTCGGCGGTGATCCGGTACGAGCCGCCCACCTCGGGGTGGAAGACGCAGCGCCGCGGCTCGGCGCGCGATCTCAGCGAGCAGCTCTCGCCCTCTTCGCCGCCGCCGTCTCCGCCGCGCCGCTCGCGCATCGCCTCGATCGAGACGTCCACCCCCTCCACCGCCTCGCCGTCCACGTCGACCACCAGCGCCTCGACCTCGATCGGATCGCCGCGGCCCACGAAGCCGCGCTCGGTGCGCAGCCCCACGTACAGCTCGGCCGGGTGCACCAGGATCTCGCGCGCGGCGCTCCAGGCCTGGCGGTTGACGTCGGTCACGGTCGCCTCGGCGCGGACGCTGTAGGGGCGCGCCGGGTTCATCGCCTCGAAGTGGATCCCGACGCCGTGGTTGCCCAGCGCGTCGGTCGCGCCTTTCAGCAGCCGGGATTCGCCCCCGTCTCCGCCTCGGCCGAGCGGCCGCCACCACGGCGACCAGGTGCCGAAGCGGAAGTCCGAGCGGCCGGGCGGCACGTAGCTCGCCGGCTCGATCGTGGCGCGCCAGCTGACCGGGGCGCCGGGCAGGCCGCCCCCGGAGTAATAGGAGGCGTTGGCGGTCACGATCGCCTCCTCGCCCAGGAACCAGGGACCGGGCTCGGCCTCGACGCCGACCTCGAACTCGGGGCGGCGGAACTCGCGGATCCGGACCGCGTGGGTGTGCGATCTGTTGGTCAGCTCGTCCGCGCCCACGGCGGTCAGCTCCAGCCAGGCGGTGCCCAGGTTGACGTCCCCGGGCAGCTCGAAGCCGATCTCGAAGCCGGCCAGGCGGCTGGGCTTCGCCTTTCCCGAGAGCAGCTCGTTGCCCCGCGGTCCGCGCAGCGTCCACTCGATCCGTTTCGGCAATCGCTCGAGGGCGCGCACGTCTCCGTTCGTGCCCGGCTCGAAGCGCCGCATCCAGCCCTTGACGCGCACCTCCTCGCCGGGCCGGTAGAGGCCGCGGTCGTCGAAGGCGTACCAGCGCAGCGCGTCGTTCCTCTCGACCCGCTGCCAGCCTCCGCCTCCGTACCAGTAGCCGCTGCGGGCCGGAAGGATCGCGCTGTCCGAGCCGCGCCGGGCCGCCAGCACCCGGGCCAGAGCGGCGTCGTCGCCCAGCTTCAGCCTGGCCAGGCCGGACTCGTCGCTCTCGGCCGAGATGCCCGCGTCGGGCAGCAGCTCCAGCTCGGCGTTCGGAATCGCCTCGCCGTCGGCCAGGCAGGTGGTCCAGCCCAGCAGCTCGTCGTTGTCGACGAAGGCGGTCAGGCCGATCTCGGTGACCTGCACCCAGGCGATCACCAGCTGGCGGTTCCAGGGCTCCTCGGCGCGGGGCAGAGGCTCGATGTGCACCAGCAGCTGGCCGTGGCCGTCCCTCAGGTACGGCTCGAGGTCGATCCCGGTGCGGGTCAGCGCGTCCGACTCGCCGTCGGGGCGGATCGTCTTCTCGTCCAGCGGCTCGCCCGGCATCGGGCCGGGCTCGGCGTCCTCGTAGCGGGCGCGCTGCATCCAGTTTACGAAGCCGGGCCAGTCGGCGGGGCTCACGCGGTGGACGCGCAGCGCCAGCCGCGAGTGGTTGATCGTGTGGACCGGCAGCTCGGGCGGGCCGGCCGGATCGAGGGTGACCAGCGTCTTGCCCGGACCGAAGAGCGTCTTTTTGGCCGGGCCGACCTCGAAAGTCAGGTGCTCGTCCTCGCCCAGCCTCTGGCCGAAGCGATCGGTCAGCGAGCCGGGCACGCTCAGCGTGTAGGTTGTGCGGCCCTTCTTCAGCCCGCCGACGCGAATCGTCGAGCCCCACTGGTCGATCTCGAGACCGACCACCTCGGGCTCCACCGAGAAGGCGTCGGTATCGAACGCCTTCTCGTCGAGCGGGTTGTTCAGCTCCACGCGCCAGTCCATCGTCGGCGGGCAGTCGTCCCGCCAGCCGCAGCGGTGGCGCACGATTTTCAACGGGGCGTAGGTGCGAAAGGCGAACGACTGCGGTCCCGGCGTCTTCCCGGGGCCCTCGGCCGAGGGGGCGCCGCCGGCCAGCACCACCCGCACCTCGCTGTCGCCGGGCAGCGGGCTTCTCGGCCGCAGCGCCAGCCAGCGCCCGGGCTCGGCCCGCTCGGCGAGGCGGCGCACCTCTTCGTCTCCCTCGATCTCCTCGTCCGTGGCGAGCCGCGGCTCGCGGGTCCGGCCGCCGGGCAGCTCCAGACGGAGGAAGGGCAGCAGCGCCTCGCGGTCGATGCGCTGATCGAGCTCGACGAAGATCACCGGCTGCAGCTCGTGCGGGCCGCCGCTGGGGTGGCCGCGCTCGATTCCCACGGCCGGGGTGGAGAACTCGAAGGCCAGCTCCTCCTCCAGCTTGTCGCCGGTCGCCGAGCTGGTGCCGGCTGGAACGACCGCGCGGTAGTCGGTCGCCATCGGCAGCCGCGGCGCGGCGTCGAACAGCAAGGTTCGCGCGCCCAGCCAGCGCCACTCGCCCGCCGGCTCGGGCTCCAGCCGCAGCGGAACCGTCCGCGAGGCCCGCTCCTGCGAGCCGACCGCCACCATCGGGCGCGAGAAGGTCACGCTGACACGGGGAGCGATCGGCACGTCGCCGGCGGGAGCGAAGCGCAGCACCTCCAGCTCGCCGGGCTGGCCGCGCTCCGGAGCGGGGCGCTCGAGCTCGGGGGGAAACGGCACGTCGACGGTCTCGCCGGTGCGGGGCGGCGGCCGCGAACTCTTCCTCAGGGCGAACTCGCGTTCGTCGCCGGGCTCGCTCTTCAGCGCCCGGACGCGCCTCAGCAGCTCGGCGACGCGGGAGCCGTCGAGCGGCTCGGCGTCGGCCGCGAGCGGAACCGCGGCCTCGGGGGCCGAGCTTTCCGCCTCGCCGAGGTGGATGCGCATCCCCTCCAGCTCGTCGTCCTCCACGAAGCTGACCGGCCGCCGCGGCCCGGCGGCGATCTCGCCGGAGGGAGCCTCGGCAGAGGGCTCGTGAGCCCCGCAGCCGTCCAGCGACACGGCCAGAAACAGACCTGCTACAGTAGCGGCTCGTCTCATCGCCTCTCCTCGCTGCTCACCGTTTGGGCGATTGTAGATGACAACCGGGCGGTTGGGAAAGGGCGTCCGATTGTCGCTGATTGTGCTTCTGGGTAAAACGTTGAAAAGCTTTTGCGTTTCGAGAGACAATCACCGAGTGAGCGAAAAGACGAAAAAGGCGGGGCGCTCCGCCTCCGGCAGCGGCGACGGGCAGCCGTTTCTGCTGGTGGGCAACCCCGCCTCGCGGCAGGGGCGCGGCGCGGAACGGATCGGGCTGGCGCGCGAGCTGATGTCGCGGCGGGGTCTGGCGCACGAGCTGCGTTCGACCGACCCCGACGGCGGCACTGCCGAGATGGTCGCCGCCGCGATCATCGACGAGGGCTTCGAGACCGTGGTCTGCCTCGGCGGCGACGGCACCTTCAACCAGGTGGCCAAGGGCGTCTGCCTCTCGGGCGCGAGCGAGCGGGCCCGGATCGGCTTGCTGCCCTCGGGCACGGCCAACGACCAGGGCAAGTCGTTCGGCCTTTCGGCCAAGCCCAAGGAGCTCGAGCGCAACGTGGACGTTCTCGCCGAGGGGCACGAGACGCGCCTGGACGTGGGCGAGGTGGAGGCGCGTGCCGACAATGGGACCGTGCTGCGGCGCGACCTGTTCTTCGACTCGCTGGGCTGGGGGCTGTCCGCTGCGATCTTGCAGTTCCGCAACCGCGAGCTGGACACCGTGAAGAGCATCCCGGTCTGGCGCGACATGTACCGCGATCACATGGTCTACATCCGGGCCGCGGTGCGCGAGCTGGCGCTCAACTGGGTGACGCGCGATCGCTTCACCGCCGAGATAGAGGTCGACGGCGAGGTCCACGTGCTCGGTGATCTGACCGACATGGTGGTCAGCAACACGCTGCTGTACGCCGGCGAGTGGATGATCGCCCCCGAGGCGGGCCACGACGACGGCAAGCTCGAGATCGCCACCTTCCGCGGCACGCGGGACTGGACGAGCAAGCTGATCGTCTCGCACAAACGCGTCCCGCTCACCGAGGAGATGCTCAACCGGATAGGCGTCAGCCACTCCCCGATCCTGCAGGGGAGCTCGCTCCAGGTGCAAATCCTGCGCCCCAACGTCGACAAGCGTCTTCCCTCCCAGATCGACGGCGAGGAGTTCGTGCAGTCCGACCACTTCGGCATCACGGTGCACGAGCGGCTGCTGCGGCTGATAGTTCCCCGGGAGTTTCACTGGATTTGAGCCGCGTCCCGGACCATAATATCCGCCCGAGGAAGGTGCGATGACTCTCGCGAGCGAAAGGCGAACCAAGCACCGCCGCTTTTCCGACCGGCGCGTGGCCGTGATGCTGGCGGTGCACGAGCTGCTGTTCGATCTCCCGCCCGGAGCGGAACGAGAGGAGGAGATTCTGGAAGTGCTGCGCGACGACTTCGGCAGCGACCGCGCCGCGCTGGTCGCTCCGTTCGACGGCGCCGAGCCCGGGCTGGTGGTCAACGCGGCCAGCGGCTCCTGGAGCGATGGTCCGCGCGGCCGCCGGCTGACCGGGCGCGGGCTCGGTCATCTCCTGGAGGTGCATCGGCTCGCCGCGGGCGCGGTGACCCTGACCTACGTCCGCCGTCCCCCGGCGTTCGACAGCGACGGTTGGGAGGACCTCTTCAACCGCGATCTGCTCGAGCCCACCTCGGCTCTGCTCAGCGTGGAGCTGCACCCCCGAAGCGCGCCGCGATCGTTTCTCTGGCTGCAGCAAGAGACCGGATCGCGGGAGTGGAGCAGCAAGGATCGGGAGCTGGCCGAGGAGGTGGCCCACCTGCTGGCGCGCGCGGCGGACAAGGCGATCGGAGAGGCGTGAGGAGCCTCGCGGCCGGCGCTCTGCTCTGCGCCGCGGCGGCGACCGCCGTCGCCTGCTGCCGAGCTCCGGCGCCGCGGGAGCCCCGGCCCGAGGTACAGGGCGTGCTCGATCCTGTCCACGTGACCGCCTCCCGCGACGAGGGACGCCTCTCGATCGACGCCTACGACGCCGACGTGCTGTTCCACCGCGCCGCGGTCGCGCTCAGGGGGGGGCGCTGCGGCGATGCGGTCGCGATCTACGAGCGACTGGTCGCGGAGTTCCCCGATTCGGAGCTGGTCGAGCCGGCGCTCTACAACACCGGGCTGTGCCTGGACCAGCTCGGCCAGCACCGCCGGGCGGCCGCTGCCTACCGCGAGATGATCGAGCGCTTCGGCGACTCGCGCGACGTGACCGACGCGCTGTTCAGGCTGGCCGGCTCCTGCGAGGAGCTGGAAGCATGGAGCGAGGCGGTCGAGGTGTTCGACACGCTCCTTCTGGAAAGGCCCGATCTCGAGCCGATCGAGCGGATCGAGGCGCTGGCGCGCAAGGGCTCGGCCCTGCTGGCCTCGGGCCGGACGGACGAGGCCAGCTCGGCGCTGGAGCAGGCGACGCGACGCTATCGGCTGGGGCGCGGAATCTCTCCTGCCGACTCGGTCTTCCACTACTCGATGGCGCAGTTCAAGCTCGGCGAGATCGTCCACCGGCGGATGCGCGAGCTGGAGCTTCCGCCCGACGAACGACTGCTCGGGCAGAAGCTGGAGCAGAAGGCCCAGCTGCTGCTCGACGCGCAACGGCTCTACACCAAGGTGATCCGAATCGGCCACCAGCACTGGGCGGCGGCGGCGGCCTACCGGATCGGCGCGCTCTACCATCACCTCTGGGTCGACATCCTCTCGGCCGAGCCGCCCCCGGAGCTGAACGAGGAGGAGCGCGAGGTCTACGAGGAGATTCTGCGCGAGCGCGTCCGCGTGCTGCTGGAAAAGGCGCTGGCCCAGTGGGAGCGCACCCTCAAGCTGGCGATCCGGCTGGGGCTGGAGAACGAGTGGGTGGAGAAAACCAACGACGACCTCGATCGGATCCGCGATCTTCTGATAGAAGAGAGGTCCGCGGAAGAAGAGGGCGAGCCGATCTCGAAGTGAGATGTCGATCCCGGGTGGCGCGAAAGGCGACCGGGATCTATGATCCCTGCTCGTTCGCGGGAAGAACCAAAAGGAGGAGGACGGCATGCACACGAAGGTACCGGGCGCTCGCGCCGCGCTGATCGCGGTCGCCGCCGTGCTGACGCTGGGGGGCTGCTGCAAGGACTACAAGCAGAAGATCGCCTCTCAGAAGGACGAGATCGGAAAGCTGCGAATCGACATGACCGAGCTGCAGGAGCAGCGCGACGATCTCGAGGCCCGCGTGGTCGACCTGACCGCGGCCAAGAACCGGCTCGACGAAAAGGTCACGACTTACGACGCCCGCATCCGGGCGCTGGTCGAGTACCAGCAGGAGCTGGAGACCGAGCTGGAGAAGCTGGGCGGAGACAAGGCCGAGATGGCGGCGCGATACAAGGAGGCGATGGCCGAGCAGCAGCGGCTGATCGACGAGATGAAGAAACGGCAGGCGCGCGCCGAGAAGCGGATGGGGACGCTGCGCGGGATGCTGTCCAAGTTCAAGTCGCTAATCGAGGGCGGCAAGCTCAACGTGCGGATACGCGACGGAAAGCTGATGCTGGAGCTGCCCAGCGCGGTGCTGTTCCCCTCGGGCAAGGCCGAGATCAGCGAGGACGGGATGGAGACGCTGCGCCAGGTGGCCGAGGTGCTCTCCCAGATCGAGGATCGCGAGTTCCAGGTCGCGGGCCACACCGACAACGTGCCGATCACCTCGGGGCGCTTCGAGGACAACTGGGAGCTGAGCACCGCGCGCTCGGTCTCGGTGGTGCGCGCCCTGCAGGAGATGGGTGTCGATCCCACCTCGCTGGCCGCCTCGGGCTACTCCAAGTACCAGCCGACCGTGTCCAACGACAGCAAGAAGAACCGACGCCTCAACCGCCGGATCGAGATCGTGCTGATGCCCAACCTGGACGAGCTGCCCGACCTCAGCGAGCTGGAGAGCGAGCTGAAGAAGGACTGATCCCCGGCCCCCCGACCGCGGATCGATCCCCGGTTCCCGCACACTTCGACGCTTGCAAACGTTTACAGCGTTAACTATATTAACGTTATGAACGTTAAGGATGTCAACGAACACCTTTTCCGCGGCGCAATCGATGTTTCGGGGCTCTTCCCGCACCTCGAGCAGCTGGAGCGCCAGCCGTTCGTCTTCGGGTTCGACTTCGGCCTCGATCGCCTGCCCGAGGAGCCGGGCATCCTTATCATTCGCGGCGCCCGGCAATACGGCAAGAGCACGTGGATCGAGGCGAGGCTTCGCGACAGCGTGGAACGTTTCGGACCGGCGAGCGCGTTCTACCTCAACGGCGACGAGATCGCGGACTCCGACTCGCTGGCCGAGTCGATCCTCGAACTCGTGCGCTCGTATCCGCCCCGCGCCCCGGCTCGAAGGTTGTTCATAGACGAGATCACGGCGGTCGACGACTGGCAGCGCGCGCTCAAGAGGCTCGTGGACCGGGGAGAGCTGCGCGACGTACTGGTGGTGACCACGGGATCCAAGGCTACCGATCTGCGCCGCGGAGCGGAGCTGCTGCCTGGGCGGAAGGGAAAGCTGGCGCGGACCTCCTATCTCTTCACCCCGATTTCCTATTTCGAGTTCAAGCGAGTCTGCGGTGAAGACCTGAAGGAGAGGGCCCTGCCGGCCTACCTGCTCGCGGGCGGCTGCCCGGTGGCGTGCGCCGAGATAGCGGCTCACGGAGCGCTGCCCGAGTACGTGCCCACCATGGTACGGGATTGGATCCGCGGAGAGTTCGCGGCCTCCGGGCGGCAGCGCTCCTCGCTGCTGGTGGTAATGGAGAAGCTCCTCTCGTTCGGGGGCACGCCGCTGGGGCAGGCCAAGCTGGCGCGCGAGAGCGGTCTGGCAAACAACACGGTTGCGGCCGGCTACGTGGAGCTGCTGGCGGATTTGATGTGCGTGGGCATTGCGAGCGCCTGGGACGAGTCGCGCAGGGTGACTCTGACGCGCAGGCCCGCCAAGTACCACTTTGTCAACCTGCTGGCCGCTGCGGCCTGGGATCCTTCGAGCCCGCGCTCGGTGAACGACTTCGAGGCGCTGCCGTCGACGGCTCGGGGCAGGTGGTGGGAGTGGCTTGCGGCCCAGGAAATCTGGCGCCGAGCCGCAATGGCGGGAGACGAGACACCGGAGCGGATGGCCTACTGGAAGAGCCGTTCGCACGAGCTCGATTTCGTTCTGGATGCCGGGCGGTTCGTCGAGGTCAAGAGCGGCCGTACCTCACCGCTGGAGCTCGGCTGGTTCGCGGAGAGCTTTCCCCGGGGCCGCCTGACGGTGGTGGGACGCGATCGCTTCGAGACAGAGCGAATCCGGGGGGTGACGATGGAGGATTTCCTGCTGGGGGAATGGTAGAGAAAAGGGACACGAACCTCGTCACGCTTCATGGACCACGCGGTTGCGGGAGAGTATAAGGGCCTCGATGAACCCGAGCCTGACCATCTTCGGCGGGGTCGAGCTGCCGTCCTACTTCACGATGGTGACGATCGGTTTTATGATCGGACTCGTGCTGGCCTGGCGCTGGGCGCAGCACCACCGTCTCGACCACCGGCTGATGATCGACTTCGTGATCTGGATGGCGCTGTGGGGAATCATCGGCTCGCGGCTTCTGCACGTCGTGGCCGACGGCCATTTCTGGGACTACGTCCACCTCTGCAGCGACCCGTCGCAGGTCGACTGGAAGGTTGACGTCCACGAGTGCGCCGCGCTCGAGGGTCGCTGGGACGAGTCGACCGGCCTCTGTCATCCCACCGAGCGCAACTGCTGGGCCTGGGCCGACATCACCGCCGGCGGCTTCGCCTACTACGGCGGGCTGATCGCCGCCGCCCTGTTCGCCTGGCGGTTCATCCGGCGCCACCGCCTGCCGGTGGGCAAGATGCTCGACCTGGGCGGCTTCGCGATCACGCTGGGGGTGGCCTGGGGACGGATGGGCTGCCTGCTGGCGTCGTGCTGCTTCGGCGCGCGCTGGGACGGACCGCTGGCGGTCCGCTTTCCCCCGGGCTCGAGTCCCTCGCGCCACCACTGGGAGCTGGGCCTGCTCGACAGCTACAGGGTCGAGTCGCTGCCGGTCCACCCCGCCCAGGCCTACGAGTCGCTGGGCTGCCTGCTGCTGGCGGCCGGGGTCTACTTCCTGCTCAGGCCGCGCAAGCGCTTCGACGGCCAGGTCTTCGTCGTGGCGATGATCGGCTACGCCGTGTTGCGCTTCGCGCTGGAGTTCATCCGGCGCGACGAGCGGGGCGAGGTCGGTCCGCTGAGCACCAGCCAGTTGATCGCCCTGCTGGCGGTCGCGCTCTGCGCGGGTCTCTGGATCGTTCTGTCGCGCCGCACCCGGCGCGCGCTGGAGAGCACGGAAAGCTGATGGAGAGCCTGTCCTGCCTGGGAGAGACCCTCTCGGTGAGCGCGGCCCTTTGCTGGGCGGTCGGCGTGATCCTGTTCAAGAAGAGCGGCGAGCGGATGCCGGCGATGTCGCTCAACATGTTCAAGAACCTGCTGGCGGTCGCGCTGCTGACACCCACGATCCCGCTGCTGGGCGGCACGCTGACGCCGGACAACACGCTGCTCGACTGGGGTCTGCTGGGCATCTCCGGTTTTCTCGGCATCGCGCTGGCCGACACGCTTTTCTTCATGTCGCTGGAGCGCCTGGGAGCCGGTCTGACCGCGGTGGTCGACACGTCCTACATGCCGATCATGCTGGCGCTGTCCTTCGTCTTCCTCGGAGAGCGGGTGGGGCTGCACGTGCTGCTCGGCGCGGCGCTGATCATGGGCGCGTTGCTGGTCGGATCGCTGAGCCGGCCCGAGCCGGGCAAGCGACGGATCGACATCGTGGCCGGGGTGCTGATCGGCATCTCCGGAATCGCGTTGATGGCGGCCAGCATCGTGATGATCAAGCACGTGCTGGTCCGCTCGCCGATGCTGTGGTCGACCTGGGTGCGCCTGCTGGCCGGCGTGGTGGGTCTGGTGCCGCTGATGCTGATCGACCCGCGGCGGCGCAAGCTGCTGGCCGCGCTGCGCCCGGGGCGACACTGGCGTCACGCCGCGCCCGGCGCGGCGGTGGGAACCTACCTGGCGATGATCGCCTGGATCGGCGGGATGAAGCACACCGAGGTCTCGCGCGCCGCGCTGCTCAACCAGCTCTCGACGATCTTCATCTTCGTCCTGGCCGTGCTGTTCCTGCGCGAGCCGCTGACCAGGCGGCGGCTGCTGGCGATCAGCCTGGCCGTGCCCGGCGCGTTTCTCGTGATCATCTAGCCCGCGAGTCGCGCAGCATCGACTCGCGGCATGCGTCGCAGATCGGTCCGCCCGGGCGGCCGCACATGGAGCAGACGTCGAGCTTCGGCTTGTCGTAGCTGTCGGGAAGCCGCTCGGGGATCTCGTCCAGCCCGGTTCCGGCCCGCCTGGAGACGAAGCGGTGACGCAACGAGGAGAGGCGATCGTCCAGCGCGTCGGCCAGCGGACGCAGCAGGGGAAAGTAGAGCAGCACCAGGACCAGCGCTCCGCCGACGCCGGCGCAGATCCAGGGCGCCTTGCCCGCGAACACCTCCGCGACTTCCCGGTGCACCAAGAAGCCGGCCAACGCGGCGGCCGCCAGGGATATCAGTCTGGCCAAGTGTCGCATCTGTGATTCCGTGCGGTCAGAATAACCGATCGGACGGACACGTATAAGCCCCGCGGTGTTTTTCGCGTCCGGCTGTCTTTTTCTCATCCATCGACTACGATTGGGGGGGGATGCGGATTTCGAATCGGCCAAGGAGAGATCCGATGTTTCGATGCGCGATCGCGATGAGCGCGGCTCTGGCCTTCACCTGCTGTCAGCACGTGGATGATCTCTTCACCGTCGACGGCGGAGCCGACACTGACACGCAGGGCCCGCCGCCGGTCTTCCCGGCGGTGGACATGCTGCTGGTGGTCGACAACTCGTCCTCGATGTCCGAGGAGCAGTCGATGCTGTCCACCGCCGTCTTTCAGCTGTTCAGCGCCTTCCTGGATCCGGGCGGAGGCGAGCTGGAGATCGACGATTTGCGCCTGGCCGTGACCAGCAGCGATCTGGGGATGTCCTGGGGAGGCAATCCCTACCAGCAGGGCGACGGCTGGCCGAACGACAACATTCCGTGCACGGCGGCCGGAGACGACGGGGAGCTGAAGAAGTACCCCGACGGCCTGCAAGTGGACCTGGGCTCGGGAGCGATTTCCTGCCAGGCCGGTTACAACCAATGTCCTCCGGGCTGGTCGTGTCAGCTGAGCGAGGGGATCGACGGAGTCTGCGTGGCGCCCGGCGGCGACGGCTCGAGCCAGGACTGCCCGCCCCTCGACGATCCGCTGGTGGAGAGCGAGGATGTCTCCACCGGCGCGGAGGTGGCGATGCAGGTCGCCTGCCTGGTCCAGCTGGGCACCTCCGGCTGCGGTTTCGAGCAGCAGCTCCAGGCCGCGACGCGCGCCCTGAACCGGGAGGACCACGAGGGGTTCGTGCGCTCCGACGCCCTGCTGGCGGTGCTGGCCGTCACCGACGAGGGCGACTGCTCGATGCGCGACGGGCCGGGGCTGTTCGCCGAGGACGAGATCCAGGAGATGGAGAGCAACGAGATCAACCTGGCCTGCGGCAACCACCCCGAGCACCTCTATTCGCCGTCCCACTACCGCCAGCGGCTGGCGGAGCTCAAGGGCGGCGACCCGCGCGCGGTGGTGTTCGCCGCGATCGCGGGCGTGCCGATCGACGACGTCTGCCAGGGGTCCGGAGACCAGTTGGACGATTGCCTCTCCCACGAGAAGATGAAGCTGGTTCCCGAGATGGAGAGCTCCCCGTCGGGCTCGTTCTGGGTTTTCAGGCCGGCCTGCGAGCGCGTCGAGGGCTCTGAGCTGGTCACTCGCGCGAGACCGGGGCGCCGCTTGGTGGAGCTGGCGATGGAGTTCGGCACCGGGGGTTACGTGGCGTCGATCTGCAACGAGGACTGGCAAAGCGCGATGGCCGATCTGGCGACGCTGATCGAGGAGCGGGTCGAGGACTGACGGCCGGCGGGGCGCCGCGACTTCTCCACGACCAACCCGATTGCCGAACGCGAAAGACGAGGTGAGCGACAATGCGATTCGTAATCATCGGCGCGGACGCCGCGGGAATGAGCGCCGCCAGCAGGGGCGGGAGATTGCGACCCGACGCGGAGATCGTCGTCTTCGAACGGAGCGGAGACGTCTCGTACAGCGCCTGCGGAATGCCCTACAACATCGCCGATTCGGGCTCGCCGATCGAGGAGCTGGTGGTACGCAGCGCCGAAGTGTTTCGCCAGAAGCAAGGCATCGACCTGCGCACCGGCCACGAGGTGACCGCGATCGACAGAGAGAAGAAGTCGGTCGGCGGCGAGACCGCTGCCGGCGAGCGCTTCGAATGCGGATACGACCGCTTGCTGATCGCCACGGGCGCCTCCGCGATCGTTCCCGACGTTCCCGGCGCGGACAACGAAGGCGTGCTGACGCTCAAGACGCTCGACGACGGCCGCACGCTGAAGAGCTATCTGGCGCGCAACGACGTCTCGCGCGCGGCGATCGTGGGGATGGGCTACATCGCGCTGGAGATGGCCGAGTCGCTGCGCAGCCGCGGGATCGAGGTGGCGATGGTCAAGCCGCGCGAGCGGCTGTTGCCCTGGCTGAACGAGGATCTCGCCGATGCGGTGCGCGCGGAGCTGGAGGAGAACGGCGTCGCGCTTCACGCCGGGCGCGCGGTCGAGGCGATCGAGAAGACCGATGCCGGCCTGACGGTCCACTGCGAGGGGCTCGAGCTGGAGTGCCAGCTGGTCCTGCCCGCGGTGGGGGTAGAGCCCAACAGCCGGCTGGCGGCCGAGGCCGGTCTGGAGACCAGCGCGGACGGGGCGATCGCGGTCGACCGGCGCTGCCGCACGAGCGATCCGAGCATCTACGCGGCCGGAGACTGCGCCGACGCCTACCACGTGCTCACCGGCGAGAAGACCTGGGTGCCGCTGGCCGTGTGGGCCAACCGGGCCGGACGGGCGGTCGCGGAGAACCTCTTCGGCGACGGGCTGGATCTGCAGGGGATCGCGGGCTCGGCGGTCTTCAAGGTCTTCGGTTTGCAGGTGGCGCGCAGCGGGCTCGGGCCGCGCGAGGCCGAGCGGAACGGCTTCGATCCGGTCGAGGTAGTGATCCGGTCGCGCAGCCGCGCCCACGCTCACCCGGGAAACACGCCGATCCACGTGGCGATGGCGGGAGACAAGAAGAGCGGTCGCCTGCTGGGCGCGCAGATCGTGGGCCGGGAGGGCGCGGCGCATCGCATCCACGCCGTGGCGGTAGCGCTGCAGAGCCGAATGACGGTCTCCGACTTCTGGCAGAGCGACCTGCCCTACGCCCCGCCGTTCGGCCCCACCTGGGATCCGCTGCTGACCGCCGCCAACCTGCTCCAGAAAAAGCTCCTCTAGAGAAGACGGTGCGCCGCGGTCAGCACGGCTCGGCGACCAGGTCGAAGTCGCCGGCCCGGATCGCCCTGGCCCGCACCATCTCGCCGGGCGCGGCCGGGCAGGAGACCAGATAGGTGACCCCGTCGATCTCCGGCGCCTGTCCGGCGTGCCTGCCGACCATCACGTAGCCGGACTCGTCGGCCGGCCGTTCGATCAGCACCTCCAGCTCGCGGCCGAGCAGCTCGCGGTTGCGGGCGCGAGAGATGCGGCGCTGCACGGCCAGCACGCGCCGCTGGCGGTTGTAGGAATCGCGCGGAGGGACCGCCGGGCGCCCCGCGAAGGCGGGGGTGCCCTCCTCGTCGCTGTAGCGGAACGCGCCCAGGTGGTGGAAACGCGCCCGCTCGACGAAGCGCAGCAGCTCGTCGAAGTCCTCGGCGCTCTCTCCGGGGTGGCCGACCAGCACGGTCGTGCGCAGGAACAGCTCGGACGCGACGCGGCGCGTTCGTTCCAACAGGCTGTGCAGCCGGCCGGGGCCGTGGCCGCGGCGCATGCGGCGCAGCATCCGGGCGCTGGCGTGCTGAATCGGAACGTCCAGGTACGGCACAGCGCTGCGCAGATCGACCAGCGCGCCGAGCAGCTCGTCGTCTACGCCGTCGGGGTAGAGGTAGAGCGGCCGCACCCAGCGCAGACCGGGCACGCCGTCCAGTGCGCGCAGCAGCGCGACCAGGCTCGCGCCGCGATCCAGGTCGCGCCCGTAGGCCGCGGTGTCCTGCGAGACGAGCACCAGCTCCGAAACGCCGCACCGCGCCAGCTCGCGAGCCTCGTCTACAATCTCGTCGATCGGCCTGCTGCGCATCGGACCGCGGATCGCCGGAATCGCGCAAAAGGCGCAGCGGCGCGAGCAGCCGTCCGCGATCTTGAGATAGGCGGACGCGGCGCCGGGCTCCAGCATGCGCGGGGTGCCGGGGCGCTGCAGGAAGTGTCCGGCCGGGCCGACCTCGACGCGAAAGAGATCGCCGTCCAGGACGCGCTCCAGCCAGCGCGGCTCCTGGGTGCCTACGAACAGGTCGACCTCGGGCAGCTCGCGGGCCAGCTCCCCGGCGTAGCGCTGCGAGAGGCAGCTGGCTGAGACGAGCAGCCGGCAGCGCCCCTCCGTTCGCAAGCGCGCCATCTCGAGCAGCACGTCGATCGACTCGCGCTTGGCCGGCTCGACGAAGCCGCAGGTGTAGACCACGATCGCGTCGGCCTCGCCGGGAGAGGGCACGATCTCCAGGCCCAGCTCGCGGGCCAGCCCGGCGCAGACCTCGGCGTCGACCCGGTTCTTGGGACAACCGAGCGCCACCAGGTGCAGGCTGCGCAAGGGCATTCGACCTCCTCGGCAAGAGCAACAACAACCGCCCGGCGGGCCAATCTAACACAGCTTCGGCCCATTGCGTCCATCCCGTCCATCCGGTCCATTGCCCCTTTTCCTCAGAACGGCTCGCTCCAGCTCAGCTGCTCGCGGCGGGTTGGATAGACGCGGTCCAGGCCGGCGGCCTGTTTTCCGCTCAGCTTCTTGATCCGGTAGCGGCAGCGGTGCCAGTAGACGGCGTAGTCGGGCGGGCCGTCCGCGCTCGCGGCGCTCTGCGGGTCCGTTATCCAGCGCTTCTCCTTGGTGTCCAGCTCGGGTGCGGCGGCGAAGAGCGCCGCCGTTCCGGATTCGCGCGGGACGTAGCGCGGCAGCAGGATCACCCTGGCGTCCCCGGGCAGCGCGGCCAGCGCCGCGGCGGCTCGCGCCTCGGGCTCGAAGCGCTCGCTCGCCAACACCAGCCGCGCGTAGCCGTTCGCTCCGAAGACCGCCAGAGCGGCGACCAGCGCGGCGGCCCGGATCCCCCAGCGGACCGCGGCCGGCCTCAGCCTCTCGGTCAGCCGCCCCAGCGCCAGCAGCGCCAGCGGCATCCCCAGGCAGGCCGGCAGCAGCAGCATCCTCTCGTTGGGCTGGACCACCAATATCGCGCGCCCCAGCGCCAGGCCCGCCAGCAGCGCCAGCAGCAGCGCCAGGCGGCGCCCCAGCAGGAGCCGGTCGCGAACCGCAAGCGCCGTCCCGATCAGCGCCAGCACGACTCCCGGCCAGCTCAGCACCCTGGCCGCAAACAGCGCGATCTCCACGAGCCGCTCGCCCGTCAGCGCAATCAGATCCCACGCTCCTCCCACTCGCCGGGCGAACGCGGCGCGGTAGGGCTCGGTCGCCGGGTCGCCCGGAGCGTCGATCAGCGCGCGCGCCGCGATCATCGCGGCGACCGCCGCGACCGCGGGCAGCAGGTGGACGAGCCTTCCCGCCCGCCGCTCGAGCAGCTCGGCCCCTGCCCAGACCGCGGCCAGCAGCCAGGCCTCGTAGCGACAGAGGCAGGCCAGCGCCAGCGCGATCGCGGCGATCCAGCGCCAGCGCGCCTCGCCGCCGCGCAGACCGCGCGCCCAGGCTCCCGCGAACAGCGCGGCGAACAGAACGAAGATCCCTTCCTGGTAGGGCAGGGTCGCGTGCCGGGCGTAGGCGGGCAGCAGCCCCACGGCGAAAACGACCGCGACTCCCCCGCGGCGCGAGCCGGAGATCTCGGCGGCCGCCCAGCCGGCGGCGACCGCTCCGCAAGCCGCCGCGATTGCGTACGTCAGCCTGATCGCGATCAGGCCCGACGCCAGCCTTTCGGCGAGCAGCAACGGCAGCTGGGGCAGCGGCAGCCAGTGCGAGACGAAGAGCCGATCCGCGTGGTAGAGGCGCCAAAAAGCGTCCCACGAGCTGGGGTGGGGCGCCTCGCAGATCAGGCACGTGTACCAGGCCAGCACGGCCAGCGCCGCTGCGGTCCAGACCGCGGCCCCGGGAGCCGGGCGGATCAGCCGGGCCGTGATCTTTTCGGTTGTGCTCATTCGCCGCTCGCCGACTTCACCAAATATTGATCACCAGACTACCAGACTGGCGGGCGAAGTCCGATTCCGGTAGGCTCTGATCTCGGTCTGGGACGGGAGAATCTCGATGAGCCGCGATGTCTACCGTGATCCGCTGGTCAGCCGCTATACCAGCCGCGCGATGCAGGAGCTGTGGAGCGAGCGGACCAGGGTCCGTACCTGGCGCCGCTGCTGGATCGCCCTGGCCGAGGCTCAGCGCGAGCTGGGGCTCGGCGAAATCGTCGGCGAGGAGGCGCTCGAGCAGCTGCGCGCCGCTGCCGACGAGATAGATTTCGAGCGCGCCGACCGGCTCGAGCGCGAGCTGCGCCACGACGTGATGGCCCACGTTCGCGCCTACGGGGAGCAGTGCCCGGCCGCGGCCGGGATCATCCACCTGGGGGCGACCAGCCAGTTCGTGGTCTGCAACACCGACCTGATCCTGCACCGCCGCGCGCTGGCGCGGATCCGCGACGACCTGGCGCGGGCCGCGGACCGCTTGGCCTCGACCGCGGAGCGGCTGGCCGAGGTGCCGGTGCTGGGCGCGACCCACTTCCAGCCGGCCCAGCCCACCACCGCGGGCAAGCGCCTCTGCCTGAGCGTGCAGGACCTGTTGCTCGATCTGGACGCGGTGGAGTGGGTGCTGGAGCGCATCGCGGCTCGCGGCGCCAAGGGCACGACCGGAACGCAGGCCTCCTACGTATCGCTGTTCGGAGGGGACGCCGACAAGGCGGCCGAGCTCGATCGCCGCGTGGCGGACAAGCTGGGCTTCGACTCCGCGTTTCCGATCACCGGCCAGACGTATCCGCGCAAGCTCGACACCAAGATAGTCGAGGCGCTGGCCGGCATAGGAGCCTCGGCGCACTGGCTCGGCGTGCAGGTTCGCCTGCTGGCCGGGCTGGAGGAGATGGAGGAGCCGTTCGGCGCCAGGCAGGTGGGCTCCTCGGCGATGGCCTACAAGCGTAATCCGATGCGCTCGGAGCGCATGTGCTCGCTGGCGCGCAAGCTGATCGGCCTCCCGGCCGACTTCCAGGCCACCCACGCCAATCAGTGGCTGGAGCGCTCCCTCGACGACTCGGCGATCCGGCGGATCGACATTCCACAGGCCTACCTGCTGGCCGACGCCGTGCTGGGGCTGCTGATCGACATCGCCGGCGGGCTGGAGCTCAACCGCGCTGCGATCGAGGCCAGGCTCGAGGCCAAGCTGCCGTTCCTCGCCAGCGAGGAGATCCTGACAGCCGCGGTCGAGCGCGGCGCCGACCGCCAGCGGGCGCACGAGGTGATTCGCCGCCACGCGGTCGAGGTGGCGCGCCTGGTGCGAAACGAGGGCAGGCCCAACGACCTGCTGGAGCGGCTGGCGGCGGACTCGGACCTGCCGCTCTCGGCCGGGGACCTCGCCGCGCTGGCCGGCGATCCGAGCCGCTTCACCGGCCGGGCAGCGGACCAGGTAAGGGACTTTTTGAAAAAGACGGTCCGACCGCGCCTGGAGCCCTTCGCCGCGGCGCTGGGAAAAGAAGAGGAGAGCAGGGTGAGAGTCTGATCTGAGGGGAACCTGGAAAGTCGGACAGGCCGGACAGGGGGGACATGTCTGACAGGTAGGAGTCAGTCGGATTCGTCGGATCCGTCGGACCTGTCCTGCCTCTCCGACTCCTCCTCGGTGTTGGGCGCCGGCATCACCGAGGAGCGCTCGCCGTCGAAGGAGAAATCCAGCTCTCCCTCCTCCTCCTGGCTCGACCCCGCTGCGTCGCACTCGGGCGACTCGACCTCCAGGTGGACCCCGGCGGCGGTCGCCTCCTCCTGGGCCAGCAGCTGCTCGACCATGCGCAGGTACATGCGGGCGGTGCGGTTCTCGGGATCGATCTCGAGCGCCTCGGACCACTCGGCGCGGGCCGCCTGCTTGTCCCCCATCATGTAGTGGGTGACTCCCAGCGAGACGCGGGCCGGCACGTACCTGGGCCGGTCTTCCTTGACCTTGTGCAGCTCGCGCAGCGCGGCCTCGAAGCTGCCCGCGTCCTTGAGCAGCTTGCCCAGGTTGGTGCGGATGTCGACGAACGAGGGCGCCAGCGCCAGCGCCTCGCGGTACTGGGTGACGGCCTTGTCGTAGAGCTGCAGCTCGGCGTAGGCCCGGCCCAGGTCGGCGTGCATGTTGGCCAGCTTGCCGCGGGCGAACGGCTCCACCTCGCGCGAGGTCTCCGGTCTGAGGTCCTCGAGCTGCCGGTGGATCTTCCTGGCCTCCTCGTACAGCCCCTGCTCGTTGTAGGTCACTGCCAGGTTGAGCGCCGCCTCGGTGTAGCGGGGATTGATCCCGACCGCTTTTTCGAAGTGCTCCTGCGCCCGCGCGACCTCCCCCCGGTCGTGATAGATCACGCCCAGCATGTTCATCACGTCCGCAAATCCGGCCTCTTCCAGGGCCACCTTCGAGAGGTGCTCCTCGGCCTTGTCGTACTCGCGGTTCTCGTAGAGCTCGCGACCTCGCTCCAGCCGCAGTTGGGTTTCCCTATCCATCTCTTCCTCGGCTCTGGCTGGGGTGTTTCTCCTCCAGGTGATCGAGGTAGTCCCGCGCCCTGAGCGCCTGGTGGTGCTCCGGGTAGAACTCCATGATCTCCTCGAAGACCCGGCGGGCTTCCTCGATGCGGTTCATCTCCAGGTACGTCCTGGCTTGCAGGAACATGGCGTCCGGCACCAGCCCGGCGTCGGGAAACTTCTTCCTGACGACCTCGAGCCGCACCGCCGCCGCGTTCTTCTCGTCGCGCTTGAGGTAGAACTCGGCGACGTACATCTCGTGCCGGACGAGCGCGTTCTCCACCTCTGCGAGCAGCTCCTCGGCGCGCTCGAGGTATTCGCTGCGGGGATAGGTGCGCAGGAAGTGCCGCAGCGCAAAGCGCGCGTCGCGGGTCGCGGCCTGGTCACGCTCGTGCGGCGGAGGTGTGATGATCCAGTCTCCCGGGATCATCTCGTAGTAGCTCTCTCCGCGCTTGTAGGCAGCGTAGTGCGCCTGCTCGTGCGTGGGGAACGCCTTGACGAACTGCTTGTAGGCCACGGCCGCTTCGGCGTGGTTGTCCTGGATGAAGGCGCAGTCGGCGATGTGCAGCTCGGCCAGCGGAGCGTAGCTGCTGTAGGGGAAATCGCGCCTGACCTGCTGGAAGAGCTTCTCGGCGTCGACGCAGTCCTCGGCGTCGAACTCCTCCATCGCCTCGGCGTACAGATCCTCGGCCGACTGCGTGTAGTCGAGCAGCGCGGTGCGGCTCTGCTTCTCGGCGCATCCCGCGCCCGCGGCGATCAGCAGCGCGGCCAGCAGCGCCGCTCCAAGCCCGAATCTGTCGATCATCGCCGGCAATTCCACCTCTTTCCGTCTCCGAGGGGCGAGATAATAACAGCAGCGCCCGCCCCGGGCCAGCCCTTTGCAAACTTTGAGCACTCCGCGTTGTGAGGCACTAGCGGCTTTCTTCTTCCGTCTGCTGGACGGTCAGCAGCTCCGCGGTCTCGAGGGCGTCGCGGACGGGGAACCTTCTCGCCAGCCCGGTGAAGCGCTTTTCGAACGCGGCGGCGGCGGCGCGAAAGACCTCTCCTTTGCGCAGGTCGACCGCGATGCGGCGGCCTGACTCCGTGAGGGGGTAATAGCTGCCGATGTAGTTGCCGGCCCCGGCCTCCAGCTCGAAGACGAGCGTGCCGCGCTCCGCCTCCAGCGGGCGGTCGAGCTGCTCGGCCGGTATCACGCCGGGCACCGCGTAGCGCCCCGGCTCGAGAAAGGTCGCGTAGGTACCGGTGCCGCTCCGCAGCGCCACCTCGGCGACCGGCACGGCGCGACCCGCGGCGACCCGCTCCGCCTTGCAGAGGATCAGCTTCGAGGCCCGCATGTTCTCGACCGAGGCCCGCGCGAACGCCACTGTCAGACCCGGCTCCGGCCGGTCGCCGGGCCGTGCTCCGCGCGCCGTGCAGCACAGCGCCAGCGCGGCCGCGACCAGGATCGTCGTTTTCGCCGACAGACGCGCCGTCATCCCATGCCTTCTTCCGAATCGATCGGAACGCCGCGCACGCGGCCCCTGGTGGCGTCGCCGAGCGTCGCGTCCAGCTCTCCGACGCGCTCCGCGTCCAGCTCGACTTCCAGCGCGACGCCGCCTTGACCGTAGCGCTCGCCGAGCTTGGTCGCGCCGACGCGCTCCAGCACGGTGTGCACGGCTCCGATCTCGGAAAACGGCACCTCCAACCGCGAGCGGACGCGGGGGCGAAGCTCGATCCTCTCGGCCCCGCGCAGGCACTCAGCCGCCGAGCCGCCGTAGGCCCGCGCCAGCCCCCCGGCCCCCAGCTTGATCCCCCCGAAGAAGCGCGTGACCAGCACCGTCACGTGGTCCAGCCCGGCCGACTCGATCGCGCCGTGGATCGGCCGCCCCGCGGTGCCTCCAGGCTCTCCGTCGTCCGAGAAGCGGTAGGCGTCGCCGATGCGGTACGCCCAGCAGTTGTGCGTGGCGCCCGGATCGGCGGCGCGCTCCAGCCACTCGCCGGCCTCCTCGACCGCGTCCGCGCGGCGGGCCCGCGCCACGAAACGGCTGCGCTTGACCTCGGTCTCGACGCTGTGCTCCCCGGCCAGCGTGGTGATCGGACGCTCGACCACGTCTCAGACCTCCCCGGCGCCGCGGCGGCCGTAAAAGCGGGCGAAGGCCCGCAGGTAGCTCCAGCCGGAGACGAGACCTACCGCTATCCCGACTCCGATCGCGAAGGTGGCGACCCAGAGCAGAACCTGGCCCGGGTGCAGACCGGCCAGGCACCAGGAACGCGGAACCACGCCCGGGTCGAGCAGAATCGCGCCGAGGAACAGCGGAAAAAAGGCCCACTGCAGAAGGCTCGACTTGATCTTGCCCAGCGCCGAGGAGGGCAGCTTGCCGCCGCGCGCGCTCATGTAGCCGCGCATCGCGGTGACGGTCAGCTCGCGAAACAGGTAGAGCAGCAGCCAGCCGAGCCAGAGCTGTCCGATCAGCGTCGCGATGATCAGGCAGAACGACTCGAAGATCAGGTCGCCGAGCTGGTCGATCACCGCGCCCAGCTCGGTCTCCTGGTCGAGCTTGCGCGCCAGCACTCCGTCGAACAGATCGCTGATCCCGCCCAGGGTCCCGGTCGCCAGCGCGATCGCCTTCCAGCCGAGCCCCAGCCAGAAGACGGCCAAAAGCGGCGCGGAGAGCAGCCTGAACAGCGACAACGCGTTGGGAACGGTCAACAGGTGGGAGAAAAACCTGCGCAACTTCTACTCCACGCAACGCTGGGGAAGCGGCTCGTTGGAACCCGCGATCTCCACTGAATCGCAGTCCGAAACCAGCTCCCGTCGCTCGGCGCCGAGCACCGGGTCGTTCTCCGGGTCGGGGCGCAGGTCGGCGACGTAGGCCGCCACGGTCACGGTGCAGGTCATCGCCCCGAAGCCGTCCCTGAGCGTCTCGTCCGGGACGTAGGCCACCTGCCCTCCCAGCTCGCAGGCGGCCTCGGTCAGCCAGCCCCGGCACGGCGGATCGCGGTAGTCCTGGCAGTTCTCCAGGGAGACCACCCCCACGTCGCGGTAGGGGCGCTGCGGCAGCTCACCCGGCTCCAGCAACTCGATCCCGCAGCTCTCGCCCCGCGCGGGAACGGCCGGGCCGATCCGCGAGATCACGGCCGGCGAGCAGCCCGCGGCCAGCGACGCCAGCAGAGCCGCGACCAGCATCCCGCAGCGGTTGGCTCGCGCGATCCTCACCGCTTCTTCCCCTTTCCGCCGCCTTGTCCGCTTTGCTCCCGGTCGGCCTTGCGTTTGCGCGCCGCCAGGGTGCGGCGCAGCACTGCGGCCGCCCGCTCCCTGTTCTGCTGGCGACCGCGGGCGATCGCCAGGGCGTCGGGCGGCACGTCGCGGGTCACGGTCGATCCCGAGGCCACGTAGGCGCCCTCCCCGACCGTCACCGGAGCCACCAGCTGGCTGTCCGAGCCGATGAAGACGCCGTCCTCCAACACTGTCTTGTGCTTGGAGAAGCCGTCGTAGTTGCAGAAGATCGTCCCCGCTCCCACGTTGACTCCCTCGCCGATCTCGCCGTCGCCCAGGTAAGCGAGATGGTTGGCCTTGGAGCCCGCGCCGATCACGGTCTTCTTGACCTCGACGAAGTTGCCCACCTTGGCTCCGGAGCGCAGCACGGCGCCGGGCCTGAGCCTGGCCAGCGGCCCGACCTGGGCGCCAGGCCCCACCTCGGCTCCGTCCAGCAGCGAGTAGGCCAGCAAGGAGGCCCCGGCGGCGACCCGGCTCTCGGAGACGATGCAGCCGCTCTCGACGCGGCAGCGGGCTCCGATCCGGGTCGCGCCCAGCAGGCGGACGCCCGGCTCGATCTCGGTGTCGCGCCCGACCTCGACATCCAGATCGATCCAGACCGACTCCGGGTGGCGCAGCGTCACTCCGCCGCGCATCAGCTCCTCCTTCTTGCGCGCCAGCAACTCGCGCTCGGCTCGCGCCAGATCGACGCGGTCGTTGACGCCCGCCACCTCGCTCTCGTCTGCCTCGATCACCGGCACGCGGCTCCCCCGGGCGGCGAGCTCCACCAGGTCCGTGAGGTACAGCTCGCCCTGATCGTTGTCGGCGCGCAGGCGGCGCACGGAGCGGCGCAGGAAACCGATATCGACCAGGTAGATCCCGGCGTTGACCTCGCCGATCGCCCGCTCGGCGCGGTTGCAGTCGCGGTGCTCGCGTACGGCGACCGCGCCGCGTCCCTCCCGGATCACGCGACCGTACCCCGACGGATCGTCGGGTCTGAAAGCGACCATCGCCAGCGGTCCACCCGCGCGGCGGTAGGCGCGGCGCAAGCGCGAGATCGTCTCGCGGCCGAGCAGCGGCACGTCCCCGGACAGGATCAGCACCGCTTCGCGAAAACCGCGCAGCGCCGGCAGAGCCGCCATCACTGCGTGGCCCGTGCCGAGCTGCTCCTCCTGCACCGCGAGCGAGACGTCCTCTCCGCCGGGCAGCCCCGCCACGACGCGCTCGACCTCCTTGCGCCCGTGGCCGACCACGGTGACGATCCGCTCGCAGCCGAGGCGCCGGGCCAAGGCCAGCGGAAAGGCGATCAGCGGTCTGCCGCCGATCGCGTGCAGCACCTTGGGCGTGGCGGAGCGCATTCGCTTTCCCCGGCCGGCGGCCAGCACGACAGCGGCGATTTCGCTCATCCTCGCACCTCCTCGCGACGCGCATGATACTGTGATCCGACGCTGTTGACGACCCGCCCGTGCCGGCCGGCCTCAGAAAACGAAAGCCAGGTGCAGATCGAGATCGAGGTGGATCGGGAGCTCGCCCTCGTCGCTGATCCGCCCGTGCTCCAGGTCCAGGAACTCCTCGTCGGCCCGCTCCACGTCGCTGCACCTCTTGCCCTCGTCGGCCTCGCCGGCGGAGCTCAACCCCGAGATCTCCAGCTCGCGGCACGCCTTCGACCAGAACGGCACCAGCAGCTCCAGCTGGATTCCCAGCGCCACGTTCCTGGTGATGAAGAAGTTGACTCCCGCGTGCGGCGCCAGCGCGAAGCCGTCCAGCGACAGGGTGTTGTGCATCTGGGTGCTCTCTCCGCACAGATCCACTCCCATGTAGGTCGTGCAGTCATCGCTCGCCACCTCGGGCTCCACCTGCTCGGTGAAGAACAGCCGCATCCAGCCCAGGTCGAGCCCGAGGTACGGATCGAACCAGGAGCGATTCAGAAAGTGGCCGCGCGCACCGCCGAAGACGCCGAGCCACAGCAACGCCCGATCGGTGTGCGCGATGCTCTGCACGTCCGTGCTGCTCGGCAGGTTGTGCCCGGCCACCGCGCCCGAGACCGAGAGCGCCAGGTGCGAGAGGATCCGGTAGCCGAAACGGAGCCGTCCCCCGTAGCCGGTCCCGGTGCCGTGGCAGAGCGTGTCGCCGTAGCACCAGGAGAACAGAAGGCTCAGGTCGCCGAAAAAACCCTCGTGGTCCGCGTCGTGCCATTCGTCCTCGTCGTGCCGGTCGATCGGGCGCGGCCGCGGGCCGACGACCTCCTCCTGCTCGGCCTGCGAAGGGGGTCTCTCGGCGGGCGGGCCCTTCCGCCGCTCCGCGGACGGCGGCTCGCCGAGCGCTTCTCTCAGCGCGGCGCGCACCGAGCGCCGCAGGTCCCCGCGCCGCAGCCGACCCGGCCGCGAGGTCTCGATCCGCGCGTCGAAAGGTCCGGGCCGCCGCGCGTCCGCACCCGCGGAGAAGAGCCTCAACACCCGCTCGCCGGAGGGCGCGACTCCCACCCGGGCCAGCACGACCAACCCGGCATCCAGCTCGTCGGCGAGAGCGCCGAGCTTCTCGCGCCGCGTGTCCGCGGAGCCGACGCGCTCCACCCCCGCGCGCACCCGGCGCTGCAGCAACAGCCGGTAGCGATAGTCGCGCAGGCGCAGGCGCAGCTCCGAGGTGACGGCCCGCAGGGCGGGATCGGACAGCGCGCCCTCGCTGGGAACCACCGCCGCCCGACGGGCCGGCCGCGGCCGGTCGGCGCGAGCCGGCGCCGCGATCGTCAGCATGCACGCAACAGCCGCGAAAAAAAAAATCTGGACGCGGAGCCTCATCGGCTAGCGGGTGACATCGAGCTTGAGCTGTCCGGGCAGGTTGTCCTGGTAGCGCTCCAGCACCATGTCGATGCCCTCGCGGATGTAGACCGCCACCGGAACCTTGGTGCGCTTGCTCAGCTCCTTGAGCTTACGCTCCTGCTTTTCGGTGATGTAGATCGTGGTGGATATTTTTTTCCTGGCCATCGGCTCAACCCCGGACAGCTTTGACCATATCATACAATACATTCGGCCATCATCCCAAAACCATCCGCGCTGTTCGGGAGTGGTTGACTTCTTGCCTTTCCTGGAAACAAAAAAGACCCGGGGGCGGAAAAAGGAGTCCGTCGATGGAGCCCGAAGACGAGGAACAACGCGTCATCATCGAGCAGCTCAGAGGGGACGGCTACTCGGATACCGCGATCGACCACTGGCTGCACCCGAGGAATTTCGGCCAGATCTCCGACTACAGCGGCTTCTCCGGCAAGCACACCGGGCCGTGCGGCGACTCGATGTGGATCTGGATCGGGGTCGTGAGCGACACGATTCGCAGGACCGCCTACGTCGGCGACGTCTGCATCGGCACGATCACCGCGGGCAGCATGCTGACCGAGATGGTCAAGGGAATGAGCGTGGGATCGGCCCTGGCGATCGAGCGGGACGACGTCCTGGAGCGGCTGGGCGGGCTGCCCCCGCAGTACCTGCACTGCGCCGAGCTGGCCACGAAAACGCTGCGCCTGGCGATCATGGACTACAACAGGTACAGGAGCAGCCCCTGGAAACGGACCTACGAGCGACACTGAGCGACCGCGGCTGCCGCTACAGTCCCAGCACGTCGTTCATCGAGTAGAGCCCCGGCCCCGCGTCGGCCATGAACAGCGCGGCGCGCAGCGCTCCGGCGGCGAACAGCTCCCGCGAGCCGGCGCGGTGCGTGATCTCGATCCGCTCGTGCTCGCCGGCCAGAATCGCGGTGTGCTCTCCGACCACCCCGCCGCCGCGCAGCGCGTGGACTCCGATCTCGGCCGCGGACCGCTCTTTCATCTGCCCGCTGCGACCGTGAACGATAGTCGTCGCCCGGTCCTCCGACTCCCGGCGCGCCGCGGCGGCGAGCTGCAGGGCGGTTCCCGACGGCGCGTCCAGCTTGCGGCGGTGATGCAGCTCCACGATCTCCAGGTCGTAGTCGGGACCCAGGGCCGCGACCGCCCGCCGCAGCAACGCGGTCATCACGGCGATTCCCGGGCTGAGGTTGGCCGCGTACAGGATCGGTATCTCGCCGGCGGCGCGCTCCAGGGCCGCGCGCTGTCCGTGTTCGATGCCGGTCGTCCCGCAGACCAGCGGCCGCCCAAAGGCCACGGCCGCGTCCAGCACGCCCGCCAGCGCGGAGGGATGGCTGAGGTCGATCGCCACCTCGGCTGCTCTCAACGCCTCGGGCAATTCACCCCCCACCGCCACACCGAGGCGATCGACTCCGGCCAGCTCTCCCATGTCTCGGCCGAAACCGTCGGCCCCGGGGCGATCCACGGCCGCGGCGATCGAGACCTCCGGGCTGTCGTGCGCCTCGCGGGCCACGGCGCGGCCCATCCGGCCCGCCGCGCCGATCAGCGCGATGCGGATCGGCCCGCCGCTCACGGCGTCACTCCGCCGACCTCGAGGCCGAGGTTCTCCAGCTCGGCGGCCAGCCGATAGAGAGTCGAGCGAGACGGCCAGACCAGCGGCAGGCGGATCTCCTGCTCGAGCAGGCCCAGCAGGTGGAGCGCGCCCTTGACCGGGCCGGGGTTCGACTCGAGGAACAGCGCCTCGTGCAGGCCGAGCAGGCCGGCCTGGATCGCGGCGGCCGAGGTGACGTCTCCCTCGTCCCAGCGGCGCCACAGCTCGGCCCATTTCTGCGGGACCACGTTGGCCCCGGTGCTGATCACGCCGTGCCCGCCGGCGACCAGCAGCGAGACCGTGAGCGGATCGTCGCCGGAGAGCAGCGACAGGCCGCCTTTCGAGGCCGCCACCGCGTGCTGGGCGCGCTGCACCGATCCGGTCGCCTCCTTGATCCCGACGATGCGCTCGTGCGAGGCGAGACGCGCCACCGAGGCGGGTCGGATGTCGCAGGCCGTGCGCGACGGTACGTTGTAGAGCACGATCGGCAACGCCGACTGATCGGCGATCGTCTTGTAGTGCGAGCAGATTCCGTCCTGGGAGGGCTTGACGTAGGGCGGCGCGGCGACCAGCGCGGCCTCGGCTCCCAGGTCGGCGGCGACGCGGATCGACTCCAGCACGGCCCAGGGAGCGACTTGGCTGACTCCGACCAGCACGCGCAGGCGTCCGTCGGCTCGCTTGACCGCGGAGTCGATCACCATCCGCCGCTCGTCCGGAGTCAGGGTGGCGCCCTCGCCGGTCGTGGCGCAGACCACCAGGCCCTGCACGCCGGCCTTCAGCTGGCGATCGATCAGCGCCTTGAGCGCTCCCAGATCGGCGGTTCCGTTCTTCAGCGGGGTTACCAGAGCGGTGAAAATCCCTTCCAGCACGGCGGCTCCTTTCTCGATGTCGTGACTCGACTACCCGTGAAGGGCGTCTAGAACATGGGCATGCAGCACATCTGCTCCCAGCTTCCGCAGGAGGTTGTCAGCGCCGGCTCGTAGAACGTCGGGCAGCTCTCTCCCCACTGGACGCACTGCCCGCCCGCCAGCGCGCAGGCGTTTTCAGGATCGATCGGCGTGCAGCACTGCTCGCCGAAGTTTTCGCAGATGCCGCCCTGGTTGGCCGCGCTCCCCTCGGGGCAACCTTCCCACATGCTCTCGCAGCTGCCTCCGAGCTCGGCGCACGGCTCGCGCAGGTCCTCGCAGCAGACCGCGGTGGCCCAGTTGCAGTAGTAGTCGGTGCGCAGCGCCTCGTAGCTCTCGCACTCGATCTGGCAGTCCATCCCCTCCTGGTCGCCGCAGTAGTCGACGATCCCGCCGTCCGGCTCTCCGAGCGGCTGGCAGCAGAACTGGCTCGGCTCTTCGCACGTGTAGTTGTAGTTGTGTATCGCGCTGGGCGGCTCCAGCGAGTCCGAGCAGGTGTACTCGTCCTCGGCCGGCTCGCAGTCCCAGGGGCAGAGCGGCGGCATGCAGCAGACCTCGAGCCAGCTGCCGCAGTCGTGCTCCTCGACCACCGAGTAGCCCTCGGGGCAGCTCTCCGTCATCTGCGTGATGCAGGTGCCGCCCATCTCCTCGCAGCTGGGGGCCAGATCGTGGCAGCAGACCGCGGTGGCGTACTGGCAGTAGTAGTCGGTGGTCAGCTCTTCCCACTCGCCGTCGCAGGCCTCGGCGCAGTAGTGATCGGGCTGGTCGTTGCAGTACTCGTCGAGGCCCTCCTCGGCGCCCATCGGCTGGCAGCAGACGCGCTCCTCCGAGTCGCAGGTGTAGTTCGGATTGTGGATTGCGGTGGGCGGGTTGAACTGGTCGGAGCAGCTGTTCTCGTCGACCAGATCGGCGCACCACCAGGGACAGGTGCCCTCGGGCTGCAGCGTGGCGGTGTCGGAGTCCGAGTCGGCATCCGCGTCGGCGTCCGCATCCGCATCCGCATCCGCGTCGGCGTCCGCATCCGCGTCGGCGTCCGCATCCGCGTCGGCGTCCGCATCCGCGTCGGCGTCCGCATCCGCGTCCGAGTCCGCGTCCGCGTTCCCGGTCCCTGCATCGAAATCGATCACCGGGGCCTCGGACTTGCCGCAGCCGAGCACCAGCATGAAAACCGTCGCAGAGAACAAAATTCCATTCGTTTTCGCCATGATGACCCCGCTCCCATACGATACCGACCACCAAGCGCCGTTTCTCGATCGGATCTTCGAAATTCCACCGGATACTAGATCGACATCCGCCCCGCCGTCGAGAGGCCTTTTTTTGCGATTCGCCTTTCGTTGTCGATTGACACCGGCAACGTACGTTCAGTAAAGTCGGGATCCGTGTTCAACACGGGCAGAGCCACGGACCGTGGCGTTTCGATTTTCACTTCAGCCAACGCCGCGAGGGTGTGCCCTCGAAGTGCCTCGCCCAGGGAGGGGCGGTGTCTCCATGAGCGAAAAGCCTGACAAGATAATTTTCGTCACCGGCGGGGTCGTCTCCTCCATCGGCAAGGGCCTGGCGGCGGCGTCTCTCGGCGCGCTGCTCGAGAACCGCGGCCTCAAGATCACCTTGATGAAGCTGGATCCGTACATCAACGTGGATCCGGGGACGATGAGCCCCTTTCAGCACGGCGAGGTGTTCGTCACCGACGACGGCGCCGAGACCGATCTCGATCTCGGTCACTACGAGCGGTTCACCACGGTGCGGATGAACAGGGACAACAACCTCACGACCGGCCGCGTGTACGATACCGTGATCACCAAGGAACGGCGCGGCGAATACCTGGGGCGCACCGTCCAGGTGATTCCCCACATCACCGACGAGATCAAGCGCTTCGTGCTCGGCGCCGCCGAGAAGGTGGATCTGGTGATCGTGGAGATCGGCGGCACGGTGGGCGACATCGAGTCGCTGCCGTTCATGGAGGCGATCCGCCAGCTCAAGGTGGAGCTGGGCAAGCAGAACGCGATCGGAATCCACGTCACGCTGGTGCCCTACATCGCGGCCGCCGGCGAGCTGAAGACCAAGCCGACCCAGCACTCGGTCAAGGCTCTGCAGGAGATCGGCATCCAGCCCGAGATCCTGGTCTGCCGCACCGAGCGCCCGCTGGAGGAGAACCACCGCCGCAAGATCTCCCTGTTCTGCAACGTGCCGCAGGAGGCCGTGATCGAGTCTCCCGACGTGAGCTGCATCTACGAGCTGCCGATCGCGCTCGAGCGCGAGGGCCTGGACGACCTGGTCTCGCGCTACCTCAACATCTGGTCGCGCTCCTCGGACCTGGAAGAGTGGCGGCGCGTGGTCAGGCGCACCACCGATCCCACTGAGAGGGTCCGGATCGGGGTGGTCGGCAAGTACGTCCACCTGCGCGACTCGTACAAGAGCCTCAACGAGGCCCTGGTGCACGGCGGAATCGCCAACAGCTGCCGGGTGGAGCTGCGCCACATCCAGGCCGAGGACATCGAGCGGCTGGGCGCCGAGAAGTTCTTCGAGGAGATCGACGCGCTGCTGGTCCCGGGCGGATTCGGCGAGCGCGGCTCCGAGGGCAAGATCGAGGCGATCCGGTTCGCGCGAAAAAACGGTTTTCCGTTTTTCGGGATCTGCCTGGGGATGCAGATGGCGGTGGTCGAGTTCGCCCGCCACGTCTGCGGGCTGGAAGGGGCCAACTCCGAGGAGTTCGACTCCGAAACGCCCCACCCGGTCGTCCACCTGATGGCGGAGCAGCAGTCGCTGGAGGACAAGGGCGCCACCATGCGGCTCGGCGCCTACCCCTGCCTGCTCGCCGAGGGCGGCGCCGCCCGCCGGGTTTACGGCAAAGAAGAGATCTCGGAGCGCCACCGCCACCGCTACGAGGTGAACAACGACTACCGCGGGGAGCTGGAGCGGGGCGGAATGACGATCGCCGGAATCAGCCCGGACGGCTCGCTGGTGGAGATGGTGGAGATCGCCGAGCACCCCTACTTCGTGGCCTGCCAGTTCCACCCCGAGTTCAAGTCGCGCCCCCGCGAGCCCCACCCCCTCTTCTCGGCCTTCGTCGAGGCCGCGATCGCGAGACGGCGCCAGAGAGGATAGACAGCCCGTCTAGTCTACTCGATCGGCACGGTCCCGCCCTCGGTGTAGTCGCCGAGGAAGTGGAAGGAGTCGAGCAGCACCTCGGAGTCGAAGATGCCGTCGCAGACGTCCATGATGTGGAAGGTCAGCTTGAACGTCTCGCCCGGCTCTATCGGCCAGGTGGTCTTGAGCCAGCCGGTGGACGAGCCGTAGCTGCTGCTGTCCGAGTACTGGTCCGGGGCGCACTCGAAGCCGGTGCCCGTGATGTCGGTCCCCACGTCCCAGGAGTAGCCGTCGGGGCAGCCGTCGTACCAGCAGCAGTCGCTGAGGGCCGAGTTGATCGCGATGTAGCAGTAGGGCTCTCCCGGCTCGCACCACTCCGCGTCGGTGGGGCAGGTGAAGTCGTTGTACTCCCCGGGATCGCGGCAGTCCGTGAAGTTGATGATCGTCTTGTTCCCGCCGTTGGTCGAGCCGGCCTCGATTAAAACGTAGAACTTGTCGTTGCAGGGAGAGCCGATGTAGTCGTCGTACTCCTCGGAGAGATAGACGTAGACGAAGCTGAATCCGTGGGCTCCTTCCGGAGCGGTCAGGATCACCTCCCAGTTCATCACGTCGTAGGCCGGGGTGTCGGCGTAGAGATCGTTGGCGTACGGATCCTCCCAGGTATCGCCGCCCATCGCGCTGGAGTGCATCGTGCCGGTGCAGGGGCCGGTCGCGATCGTTGCGTAGGCGCCGTTCTCCTTGGGCGCGAGGCCGTTTGTCACCGAGCCGAAGTGCTCCTGGGCCAGCTTCGTTCCGGTCGTGTCGGCGCCGGTCAGCGAGAAGTACTCCATGTCGACTATCAGGTTCTCGTCGCACAGCTCGAAGGCGCAGGCCATGTTTTCCAGACCCTCGCCGATGGGATTGCAATCGCTGCAGTCGAGAACGATCTCGCCCCCGTCGCTCGTCTCGTATGTGTCGGTATCGACGTCCGCGTCCGCGTCGCTGTCCGCGTCCGCGTCGGCGTCCGCGTCCGCGTCGCTCCCGGCGTCCATGTCGTCGTCGTCCCCTCCTCCTGAATCGGCCGCCTCGCAGCCGGCCAGCCCCAGTAGAAAAGCCATCGCGGCGACGATCACCCATCCAATCGTGCATCTCTCGCCCATTGTCTCGTCACTCCCCTCGCCGATTCTCTCGTCAAAAAGGTTTTGCCAGTGAATTCCAATCTTACCACACAAGCTCTTTTTTCGTGCTCGGGTTGTCTGCCTTGGCCGCCGGCCTCGACTTTCCGCTCCGGCGGGGGTATGGAGCCAGCGTGAGCATTCTCGTCGCGATTTTCGGAATCGGGCTGCTGATCGCCCTCCACGAGCTGGGCCACCTCTGGGTCGCGCGGGCGATGGGGATGAAGGTGCTGCGCTACTCGGTCGGCTTCTTTTGCCCGATCGCCGAGTGGACCTCGAAGCGCTCGGGAATCGTCTACCAGATCGGAGCCGTGCCGCTGGGCGGCTTCGTCCAGATCAAGGGGATGAACCCGTTCGAGGACGGGGCGTTCGAAGATCGCGATTCCTACCAGACCAAGCCGGTCTGGCGCCGGATGCTGGTGATTGTGGCCGGTCCGGTGTCGAACTTCGCGATCGCCTTCGCGCTGTTCTTCGCCCTCTTTCTGGCCGGCTCGCCCGAGCCCGTCGACGAGGCGGCGATCGGCCGCGTGATGCCCGAGACCCCGGCGGCGCGCTCGGAGCTGCGCCGGGGCGATCGGGTGCTCGGGCTGGACGGCGAGCCGGTCGACGACTGGATCGGAATGGTGGAGCTGATCCGCGCCCGCGCCGGGCAGGAGGTGGTCTTCGCCGTCGAGCGCGAAGGCGAGAGGCTCGAGATCGCGGTCACCCCCGAGCTGCGCGGAGAGATCGGCGTGATCGGCGTGGCGCAGCCCACCGAGATCCGCAGGCTGGGTCCGATCGACGCGCTCCGAGCCGCGGGCCTCAAGTGCTTCGTGATCACGGCCGGCTCGCTGGCCGCGATCGGCGATCTGGTCAGCGGCTCGGCGCAGAACGCGCAGGTGGCCGGTCCGGTCGGAATCGTCAAGATGGCCGGCGCCCGCCTGCAGCGGGGCGTGGGGGATTTCGTCGACATCCTCGGCTACCTGAGCCTGATGCTGTTTCTCTTCAACCTGCTCCCGCTGCCCGCGCTGGACGGCGGCCGCGGTCTGCTGCTGCTCGTCGAGGGCGTCACCCGGCGCCGGGTGCGGCCCAAGGTGGACGCGATCGTCAACACCGTCGGGTTTTTCCTGATCGTGGGTCTCCTGATCGTGATCACGGTCTTCGAGGTGGCAGATCTCGCCGGCTGAGAGGATCTCCGCCTCGGGCGAAAAAAATCCCCGCCCCCCGGTCGGGGGCGGGGCATATGATGAACCGACGCGGGGTCGGGTTGTCTGCTCCTTTCAGAGCCGATCGCCGTATATCTCGAGCAGCTCGTCAATCTCCTCGAGCTGAGCGTCGTTGGGCAACGCGGCGGCCGCGGCCTGCACCTCGGCGCGCGCCTCTGCGACGCGATCCAGCGCGGCCTGACCGCTGAGCTCGCTGAGATCCTGCAGCGCCTCGGCGTAGGCCAGCACGGCGCCTCCCTTGAGCAGCGGCGCCGGGTCCTCGTCCAGCAGATCGCCGAGCGTGGTCAGGATCTCGACGCCGGCCGGCTCGCGCGTGATCGGATTTTCGAACAGCACCTCGATCCCGACCTGCCCCTCGAGCGAGACCAGCTCGGGCGCGCACGACTCGACGCGCCGCCGAAAGACGAGCGCGTCGTCGGCCGCCAGCTGCTGGGGGCGCACCTCGTCCGGATCTCGGGGCTGCTCGTCGCCGTGCAGCTCGGGCATCTCGAAGCTGGGCGGCAGCGACAGCTCGACCCGCACGTCGCGGGCCGCGATCTCGACGTTGGACAGGAAGCGCGGACCGAAAGCCGCGGCCGCCTCCTCGGCGCTGTCGACGAACAGGTAGGCTCCAGCGCCGGCCGCGGCGATGCGGCGCATCGAGGTGTCGTCGTAGCAGGTCGGATCGGCCTCGTCCCCGATCCCGGCGGCGACCAGCAGAATCGCGCCGTTGCCGTCGTCCCGGGCCGCGGCCTCGATTCGATCCAGCGCGGAGGGATCGGCGCTCGCTCCGCCGTCGGAAAGCAGGATCACGCGGTCCGCGCGCTTTGGGGAGAAGCCGGCCTCGGCCAGGTCGTAGGCCGTGGAGAGGCCGGCGTGCGGATCGCTCGAGCCGCCGACGGCCAGCGCGTTGCAGTGGCCGACCAGGGTCGCGTCCGAGGCGCCGTCCACAGCGTGGTTCTCGAGCAGCACCGGCTGCTCCGCGTTCCAGCTCACCAGCGAGACGGTGTCACCGGCGCGCAGCGACCCGGCGATCGCCACGCAGCACTGCTTGACCCGCTGGATCGGTGCTCCGCTCATCGACTCGGAGGTATCGACCGCGATCGTCAGGTCCAGCGGCCGGCGCTCCTGCGCGGTCATCTCCGGCGCCACCACCCCGATCTGCAGGTCGTAGGCGCCCTCGGCGTCCAGCTCCCGCAGTCGGGCGTCCACGCGCAGCTTCCCCTCCTCGTGCGGCCGGTAGTCGAAATCGTAGTAGTTGAGGAACTCGCGGGGGCGCACGGTCGGAAAGATCGGCCTGTCGTGCTCGATCAGAAAACGCGCGATCGTCGGATCGGCTTTCGACAGCGAATCCTCGCTGGTGAAAACGAACTTCGCCTCGCTTTGCGTATCGCAAAAATCGTCGCTGTCGCCCGCGATCGGAGGCCCGCCGAGGCCCTCCTGGCCGGTGTCGATCTCGGTGTCGGTATCGTCCGTCCCCGAACAGTTTTCCCCGTCCGCAGCGCAGCTCGCGCTTTGCTCGCAGCCCGCCACCCAACCGATCTGCAGGGACAGCAGCGCCGCAAGCGAAAAAAGGAGTCGGTTCTCGTTCCGTTTGGCCTGAAACATCGTTGGCCTCCGTCGGTCGCAGCAACCGAAAATGCACGAGGCGTGCCAGCGAGCCGCGGACGGCGGGCCGTCGCTTTTCTTGTTCAGTGATTGCGGTCAGTTGAAGCTCGCGGCAAATTCGGAGGCGGTCGCGCTCCGGGCCGCTCTGCGGCGCCGAACCGCGACATTCCGATCCGGCGATCTCGCGACGAGCGAAGGTTCGCTTGCGCTCAGTGCCCCTCGTACCTGGACTTGATCTCGGCGGCCATCCGGCGGAAATCGTCGCGCGATATCTCCTCGGCCTCGTAGCGCTTCTTCAGCTCGGCCAGCTCCCGAAAGCGCGCGGCGCGCAGCTTGGCCTGCCACTTGCGGTACTCCTCGCGCGATATCTTTCCGTCCCGCAGGTCGCGCTTGAGCTGGTCCATGTTCTGGTAGACCTTGCTCTTGGCGGAGCTCTTCTTGTCCTGCCCCGAGCCGCTCTCGTCGCCGGCGGCGGCGGCGGCCTCGTCGCCCTCGCCCTCGCCCTCGGATGCCGCGCTCTCCTTTTCGGGATCGCTCTTTTCGCCCTGCTTCTCCTTGTCGGATCCGCCGCTCTTGGCGCCGGCCACCCCGCGCTTGCGGGATCCCGAGCCGCTCTCGTCCGGCTCCTCCTCCTCCTCCTCCTCCTCCTCGTCGGCGACGGCCTGCTCCCCGCCCTGCTCGGCGCCGGCGTCCCCTCGGCTCTCTTCTTCGGAGGGCACCAGCTCCACCACGATGTTCGGCTCGCTGTCGGGAGTGATCAGCAGCGCCTGCTGGACGTAACCCTGCTTGTCCAAGAGCACGTTGGTCTTGCCGCGCAGCAGCATCTTCATCGGGGTGACGCCGACCTTGGCTCCGTCGAGCAGCACGTCGGCTCCGTCCGGACGCGAGGCGATCAGCACCTCCTTGTCCGCGTCCTCGGCCCGCGCCGCGGGCTCCCCTTCGTCCGGCTCCGCGGCGGCCGGAGCGGAGTCACTGCCCTGGCAACCCAGCGCCAGCAGAATCGCGACCATCGGCGAGATACGAGTCATCGCTACCTCCAGATCGAGTGCGGCCGGCGCGAGACGCTGCATGCGCTCAGCTCCCCGCCAGCCACTCGATTGCGTTGTGCAGCAGGAGCCCCACGTCTCCGCCGCTTTCCGACGCGCTGAACAGGCACATGTTGAGAGCCACCACCGAGCCGTCGGACGAGACGGCGACCGCGTTGTAGGAGCTGGGCGACCAGGTCGCCAGCAGGACGGCTCCGGCGGCCAGGCCGGGGTCGATCACCAGCGAATCGGCGATGTTCTCGGTCAGGGTGGTCACCCCGCTCATCACCGGGTGGTCTCCGTCCAGAATCGTGGCGGCCTGAGGATCTCCGGTCTCGGTCGACGCCTGGGTGAACGGGGCGTAGCCCTCGTCGACGTAGCGGCCCTCCAGGTACCAGGTGTAGGTGCTCACGTAGTAGTCGTGGACGTAGTTGGTGTCGATCACGGCTCCGCCGCCGTCGATGTAGTCGGCCAAGGCGTCGCCCACGGCCGACGCGCTCGCCGAGCTCTCGGTCCAGGGCGTGCGGTTGCCGACAACCACGACGTCGTAGGCGGCGAGGTCCGCGGCCGAAGGCGCGCCGAGAGCGGTGTCCCACCACTCCCAGCTCACGTCCGTGTAGCCGCCGAAGATCCCCTCGATGT
>CAZHCG010000015.1:29393-46071 GCA_964530995.1 uncultured Myxococcales bacterium | reverse complement strand
CGAAAGCGCCGAACGGTTCCGAGAGGGCCGCTTTCGAGCGCCTGCTGGGCGAGCTAGACGAGATCGAGCGTGTCCGCTACGAAACTCTCCTTACTTGGCGCCGCAGAGTCGCCCACGACGAAGGAGTTCCTCCCTACATAATACTGACCAACCGCCAGTGCATGGACATAGCTCGCGGCTCGCCTCGAACCCTGGAGGGGCTCGGCCAGATCAAGGGAGTTGGAAAAAAGAGAATCAAGAAGCACGGGCGCTATATCCTGGAGGTGATCCATGGCCAAGCTCCCGACACCGGGCCCGAACGAGCTGCGGCTGTTCGAGGAATGGATGGAGACGACGAAGTGGCTGATGGCGCGAACGGAGCGGTTCCCCAAGCGGCTGCGCCACAGCCTGTCGACTCGGATAGAGAACCTGGCCCTGGGGATCCTGGAGGAGGTGACGGCGGCGGCGTACCGGAAGAAACGAATGAGCCTGCTCGGGAGAACGGACGAGAAGCTGGGCAAGCTGAAGGTTCTGATGAGGCTGAGCCATGAGCTGCGCCTCCTCTCCCACGGGCAGTACGAGGAGATCGCCGTCCGGCTCGCGGACGCCGGCCGGATGCTCGGGGGCTGGCTCAAGGTCTCCTGATCCCATCGAGCCCACCTACGCCGACGTCTACGGTTTCTCTCGTCTCCACGCGGCGTTTCGCAAGGCCCGCCGGGCCAAGCGGGGCAAGGGCGGCGAGCCCGCGTTCTACCGCGATCTGGAGGACGACCTGCTCGCGCTGTCGTCGCGGCTGCGGGACAGATCCTACCGGCCGGACCCGTACCGCTACTTCTCCCTCGTGAACAAGAAGGAGCGCATGGTCTCCGAGGCCAGCTTCCGCGACCGGGTCGTCCACCATTCTCTGGTTGCTGCGATCGAGCCTGTCTTCGAGGGCGGCTTCATCTCGTACTCCTACGCTTGCCGCCGGGGTAAGGGATCTCATGCGGCCGTATACCGTGCGCGCAAGCTCGCTCGGCGGCATCGATACTTTGCCAAGATGGACATTCACCACTACTTCGCCGACGTGGACCACGGGATCCTGATGCGGCTCCTCGCCGAGCGGATCGTCGATCCCGGGATCCTGTGGCTCTGCGAGGTCCTGCTCGAGGGCGCCCGCGTGCCGTCGTCCGATCCGAGCGAGCCGAGCGGCCTGCCGATCGGCAACCTGACCAGCCAGTTCTGGGCCAACGTGTACCTCGACCCGCTCGATCACCTGGTAAGCGAGCAACGCGGAAACCAGACTTACATGAGATACATGGACGACATGCTCGTGTTCGGACGTGGAAAAGAAGAGCTGTGGGAGCACGTTGCGGCCATCACCCGCTTCGTGGAGGAAGCTCTCCATTTGAGGATCAAATCTCGCGCTACCGTCGTGGCCCCGGTCACCGAGGGGATCCCGTGGCTCGGCTTTCGAATTTTTCCCGGCCTAACGCGCATCGACCGACACAGCCGCAATCGTTTCGGAAAGAAGATCGCTGCGTGCACGCTCCGTGGGAGCGCTGGTCCTCTTGAAGAAGACAAAGAGGTATCCTGCGCAGCCAGCCTGTGCGGTCACGTCGCGCAGGGTAATACCCTGAGGCTCAGGCAGGAGATCATCTGACTATGTGTATGCTGCATCCTCCTTTCGACTTTTTTTTGGGGGAGACGGGCCACAGCGGCTCGAACCGGGTCAAACGGGGCGGCAGCTTCGACAACGACGCCGACGACCTGCGGGCAGCCAACCGCAACGACGACGACCCATCGAACCAGAACGACAACCTGGGTTTCCGCTGCGCCAGCTCACGGGCGCGCCCGAGGCTCGTCTCCACGGACGCGGGCCCTGCGCACGACCACCCGTGACCACCGCCCGTTTTCCCGCGCCGACAATTGTCGGACGAAGAGAATGGCCCTTTCGGGCACGGCGTCCTCGATTTGACGCCGTGTTCCGAAAGGGCCGACGTTCCTCGATCATCGATTTTTGGTTCGGAGTCGGCGACTGGTGAGGTGGAGCTGTCAGTCGACTGCAAGTGATCGAAGGGTCTCCTCGTCGAGCTCGGTCGGGCTCGCCACCTCGGCACCTCTGAGATGGAGATGCCCGCGGCCGGCACCCTGGCGGCCATGCACCCACCATCGGGCTTTTCTTCTGAGCGAAGCGCCGATTCCACCGTTGCGCTTGACAGCTTCGCACGCTTGGAACAAGACTGGTGCAGGGTTCGCAATCGCAATCGGCGTCGCGCGGGAGGCCCGATGAAATCGCTGCAAATCGTTTTCGACAGCCGCGCGTCCTTTTTCGACTACTATCTCGCCGATCTCGAGGGAGGCGGCGTCTTCGCTCGAACGGCGGACGGGTTCGAGGCTGGGGAGCGCGTCTCGTTGAGCCTGGTTTTTCCCGAGATTCCGGAGGGCTTGCGTTTCAGGGGAGAGGTGGCCTGGCGCAGGGTTCCCACCCCCTGGCGCTCGGTGCTGGTTCCCGGAGTCGGAGTGGCTTTCGGGCGATCCCAGCGCAGCCAGGTAGAGTTCCTGATGGATTTCTGCCGCGGACGTCTAGCGGCCAGCCGGAAGAAGGGTAGACGAGTTCCGGCGGATTTTCGGGTTGATATCGTCTCGAACCAAGAGCGGATATCGGGGCGAGCCAGGGACGTCAGCCGCGGCGGGCTCTTCGTCGCCGTTCAGCGTTTGCTCGACAAGGGGACCGAGGTGGATCTGGATCTGTTCCTCGAGCGGGAAGGGCCTCCGGAGAGGTTCGTGGGACGAGTGGCCTGGAAGCATGCCGACGGATCCGACTCGGGTCTCGGCATGGAGATCCTGTTTCGCACTCCCTATCGGCGAGCGCTGATCAGCGATTTCGTGGGAAAGATCGAAGGGCGCCTGGACGGCGCGACGGCTCGCCCGTAGAGGCGGAAGCCGACCGTCTCGGCGCGCTGTCGTCCCGTTTATGATGTTGAAGCGCTCCGGCTGTGATGGTACGGTGCAACAACCTCGTTGCCGGCGTTTCGTCGCGCGGCACGGGAAGGTTTGGCTGGCGGACGAATGGGCGAGGACAAAACCCAGCTGGGGAAAATACTGCTCAAGCGGAAGGTCGTCAGCTCCAATGATCTGGACGGCATTCTCGAAGAGCAGAAATCCGCCGGCGGCAAGGGCGAAAGGCTGGCTTCCCGCGTGCTCGAGAAAGGTCTCACCGACGAAGTCAGGCTGCTGCGCGCCTTGAGCGAGCAAAGCGGCGTGCCGGCGGTCGACCTCGAGGAGATCGAGTTTTCACTCGAGAATCTGGAGATCATTCCCAAGGAGATCGCCAAAGAGCACGTGATTCTGCCGTTGAAAGTGACCGGCGACAGCATCAACCTGGCGATGGCCACCCCCGACGACCAGAAGGTCATCGACGAGATAGAGTTCGTCACGGGCAAGAAGGTCTTTCCCCACGTTTCCCTGCACGCTCAGATAGTGGAAGCCGTGGAACGCTCGTACCGGGAGAAGGAGTCGGGCGGCACGGTCTACCGCGGGAAGCGCTTCGGCGAGGCGGGCGCAGCGACCGGCGCGGAGAGCGACGCGCCGGCATCCACGGTTTTGCCGGGCGATTCCGGAAGGGAGGGCATGGACCTGGACGTCGAAATCGATTTCGACGAAGAAGAGGCTCCGGCTCCCTCGTCCGGGCTGGAGAGCATCTCGGCGCCGTCGGTCGGAGGTGGCGGTACAGAGCCGATCCAACCGGCTCCGCGGCCCGAGGCGGAAGAAGGGCGGGGGCGCAGGATCCTGGTCGTCGATGACGAGGACGACATTCGCCTGCTGATATCGCGCGTCTTGATTGAGAAGGGTCACCAGGTGGTGACCGCGGGGCGTGGGCTCGAGGCGATCCAGAAGGTTCAGACCGAGTCTCCTGACATGATCATTCTCGACGCCATGCTGCCGGAGGTCCACGGTTTCGATATTTGCAGAAAGATCAAAGGCAGTCGCAAGTACGGGCACATCCCGGTGATAATGATCTCGGCGATCTATCGCGGCTGGCGCTACGCCCAGGATCTGAAGGAGTCCTACGGGGTGGACGACTTCATCGAAAAACCGTTCAAGATCGGTGAGTTCGTCAAGAAAGTGGACGCGTTGCTGGAGAGGGACGGGAGCGAGGCCCGCGAGGACGGCGAAGACCTCTCCCAACAGGCCGAACGGATCCTGGCGCGCAGCGTCGATGCCTACAGGGGAGGTGATATCGACCGGGCGATCGAGCTGCTCCGCAAGGGGCTGGACATCGATCCCCTGGCGTTCAAGCTGCACTACAATCTGGCGTTGCTGCTGGGAAAGAAGTCGCTGAGCTACCAGGCGATCAGAGAGCTGGAGAACACTTTGGAGCTCGCGCCGAGCTACTTCCCGGCGCTGAAGAACCTGGCGCTGCTGTACCAGAAGGCCGGATTCAAGTACAAGTCGATCGAGACGTGGGAGCGCGCCTTGCACCATTGCCCCGACGAGGAGACTCGCGAGGGCATCAAGCGCCACCTGATGAGCATGCTGTGAGCTCCCGATGAAGTTCGTTTGCGAGCACTGCCACTCCAAGTACAACATCGCGGACTCCAAGGTCCTGGGCAAGGTCCTCAAGATTCGCTGCAAGAAGTGCGGCAACATCATCGAGGTGAGCGATCCGAGCGCGGCCGCCGCCGGGAGCCGGTCCGAGCCCGAGAAGAACGCCTCCGCGAAGGGAAAGCTGGAGGGACGTTTCGCCGAGTCGTTCCGCTCGGGAGAGGCGGCGCGCCCGCGCGGAACGCCCGGGCTGAGGCGGGCGGTGGAACGCTCGGCCGAGACGATGGAGCGCGACGAGACCGAGCTGAAGGTCTGGTTCGTGGCGCTCGAGAACAAGCCGATCGGTCCGGTCCAGGCCCGGACGGTTCACCGTCACCAGAAAGCGGGCAAGGTCGGCGACGACACGCTGGTCTGGAAGGAAGGGCTGCCGGACTGGACCGCGCTGCGCAACTGCAAGGAGCTTGTCGGCCTGCTGGCCAAGCTCGACATCGCGGCTTCGCTCGAAGGCGACCAGGAACGGGAGAAGCCGCCCGAGCCCGAGGCCAAGCCCAAGCTCGGGCTGTTCGCCGACGAGCGACCCGCCGAGAAGCCCGGCGGCGAGATCGTGTCGAAGCCGCGGCCCGAGTCTCCCCTGCGCGGCCAGGCGGTGGGGCGCGTCGATGGCTGGGGCGATGTTCCGGAGGCTCCGCCTCGAGAGGAGAAAGGCGCGAGCGCGGGAGCCGACGATTTCGTTCCCGAGGCTCCCCCGGCCGAAGATAGCCTGGCCGAGACGGCCGCCGGGGATTTCTTCGGCGATTTCAGCGACGGAATGGAGAGCGAGGTAGCGGAAATTCGCACCATCTCGCCTCCGAGGGTGCTGGGCGGCGGAGAGCGCTGGGTCAAGATCGCGGCGGTCGGTTTTCTGGGGCTGGCGATCACGGTGCTCGGCGTCGCGGTCTTCACCGGCGAGTCTGCCGAGCCCAAGGTGGTCAAGGAGGTGGTGGAGAAGGTCGTCGAGGTGGAAAAGGAGAAGATCGTCTACCGCGATCGTCCGGGCTCGGGATCGGTGAAGATCGAAGACCGAGAAAAGAAGGAAAGAGGTGACAATCGCAAGAAGGGCGCGGCCAAGGTCGCCTCCTCCAAGAAGAGCGGCTCGCCGGGATCGCAAGGGAGCAAGGAGCCGAGCGCCGACGAGAAGAAGAGGAAGCTCCTCGAGCAGATGGGACTGCTCGCCCCTTCGGGGGAGCACGAGCTGGTGGGCGGATCGGGCGACAAGACGTCGGCGAGCGGATCCGGCTCCGGATCGGGCGAGCTCACCCAGCGCCAGATTCGAAACGTGGTCAACAAGAACCGCAGCTCGCTCCAGATCTGCTACGAGCGATCTCTCAAGCGGGGAGAGGCGCCCGAGGACAGCGACATCAAGGCCAAAATCCGTTTCACGGTCGGCGGCAGCGGGATGGTCAAGAAGGTCGCGATCGGGGGCAGCGCCGCGCGCTACCCGGGCCTCAAGTCGTGCATGTCCAGGGCGGTCGAGAAATGGGTGTTTCCTTCGAGCAAGGGCGACTCGCCGGTGGACTTCCCCACCCTGTTCACCCCGCGCTGAAGGCTGCCGATCTCGCCGGGCGATTTCGATGCTTCCCGCCGACATACACGACGTGGCGCTCAGAGCACTGGAGCTGGCGGTCTTCGTCTCCGCGCCGTTTCTGGGCGCGGCGCTGCTCGCCGGCGCGCTGGCCGGCGCCCTGCAATCGTACACGCGGATGTCCGAGCCGGTGATCGGCCACGTGGCGCGCGCGGCGGCCGTGCTGCTGCTCCTGCTCGGCGTGGCCGGGCTGGCCGCTTCCAGCGTGGCCGACTTCGCCGAGCGCGTCTGGTCCATGATCCAGGACGTATCCTCGTAGGCGGCAGTCGTGATCGAACCGCCCCGCGCCGAGATGCTGACGCCCATATCCCTGCTGGCGGTGCGGATCCTGGTCGCATTGAGACTGACCCCTTTTCTGGGAGGCAGACCGCTGCCCTGGCCGGCCTGGCTCGCGCTGGCGGCGGCGTTGCTGCTGGCGACCTGGCCCGTCGCGCTGGAGAGCGGGGCGTCGATCCAGGGCGAGGGCGCCGCGGCCTGGGTCGTTCTCGCCTTTCGGGAGGCCTTGATCGGCGCTTGCATCGGGATCTTCGCCAGGCTGGTCTTCTCGGTGTTGGAAAACGCCGGACGGCTGTTGGAGACTGCGGCGCTGGGGCGCATCCAGGGCGGCGGAGAAGACGAGGAGGGCGTGACGAGTCGGGGACCGATCGAAACGATCTACGTTGTCGGCGGGACGGCCGCTTTCCTGCTGGTGGGCGGTCACCGGGCCCTGATCTCCGCGCTGTACGGATCGGCGCGCGCCGTTCCACTCGGAGCGGGCGACGGCGAGGGAGGCTGGAAAGCCGTGCTCGACGGCGCCGGCGAGCGGGCAGCGGAGCTGTTCGCCACCTCGTTCGGCGCCGCGGCCCTGATCGCCGCTCCGGTGTTCGCCGCGGCGCTGGCCGGCGACGCGCTGGTCGCGATCGCGCTGAGGGCGATGCCGGCCTGGTCGGCGGCGTCCGGGAGCCGGGCTCCGCGAACGCTCGCGGCCCAGCTGACCGTCGCGATTCTGCTGGGAGCGGGAGTCGCGGCCGCGGTGGACGTGCTGGACGGAGGTATGCGCAGGATCGCGGGGGCCTTCGGAGCTTGAGGCCCGGGGAATAGGGGCGCGCTTGGAGTGTTGTGGCGAGGCTCGCTATTAATGTCGACGTCTAGTTGACTTGTCCCGGAGGTAGGACGTACAAAGCCCCGACTGCTAGCTGACACATCCACTCCCCGGCATGAGGTCGCGGGAAGCGGGAGAATTCCCACGGCATGGGCCGAATCGAACCGACCGTCGCGCTGCTGATCGCCGCTTTTGCCCTGCTGGCGCCGGTCGCGGTGCGGGCCCAGCTCGGAGAGGTGGGCGACCTGCGCCCGCCGCGCAGCTTCGGCGATCCAGAGGTCTCCGGGGTCGAGGAGCCGGGCCCCGGCGGGAAGGCCGCGGGGCTGATGTTCGACCCCTCCGAGCACGAGGGCGCCGAGGTGCTGCGGGTCGAGGTCGAGGGCAACCGGCGGGTCTCGGCGGACGACATCCGGGTCAACATCGCCACGCGGCGCGGCACCGCGTTCGATCCCGACCGGGTCTCGCGCGACGTCGAGGCGCTCTACAAGCTGGACTTCTTCAGCGACATCGCGGTCGTGCTCGAGGAGGAGCCGGGCGGCGTGGTCCTCACCTATAGAGTCGAGGAGAAGGCGGCGGTGGGAGAGGTGCGCCTCGAAGGCAACGACGAGCTCGACGAGGAGGACATCACCGAGGTTCTCGACATCGAGACCAACCAGCCGCTCGACATCCCGAGAATCGAACGCAACGTGCAGAAGGTGCGCGACCTCTACTCGGAGAAGGGCTATTTCCTGGCCGAGGTCACCTATCGGCTCGAGGAGGCGCCCGGACAGAACGCCTACGACATCGTGATCGTGATAGACGAGCACGCCCAGGTAGAGGTGCGGGACATCTCCTTCGTCGGTAACCACGCTCTGAGCGACTCCGAGATCAACGCCTACATGTCGACCAAGACAGCGGGGCTGTTCTCGGTGCTGACCGACTCGGGCAAGTTCAAGCGCGAGGCGTTCGACCGGGACATCACCGTGATCCAGGCGCTCTACTGGGATCACGGCTACATCGACGTCAAGGTCGGCACTCCGCGGGTCGAGCTCTCCCCCGACCGGCGCTACATCTTTCTCTCGATCCCGCTCGAGGAGGGACCCCGCTACCGCGTGGGCAGGATCCGCGTGATGGAGCACGATCGCAGCGGCGAGGAGGTTGAGCTGCTGGGCGGCCGGCGCAAGGTCCGCTCGATGGTGCGCACCGAGCGCGGCGAGTGGTTCTCGCGCACATCGGTGATGGAGGACGTCAACCGCATCACCCGCCACTACCAGGACCAGGGCTACGCCCACGCCAACGCCGAGCTGCAGACGCTGACCGAGGAGGAGACGCGGGTGGTCGACCTGGTGCTGGAGGTTTCGCGCGGCCCGGTGGTCCACTTCGAGCGGATCGAGCTGCGGGGCAACACCAAGACCCGCGATCGCGTGATCCGTCGCGAGCTGAAGATCCACGAGGGCGAGAAGTACAGCCAGACCGGGCTCGACGTCTCCAAGGCGCGCGTCACGCGGCTGGGCTACTTCGAGCGGGTCGACATAACCACCACGCCCGGCAGCTCCGACGACCAGGTGATCGCCCACGTGGAGGTGGTCGAGCGCCACACCGGCCAGTTCCAGGTGGGGATGGGCTTTTCCACGGTGGAGAACTTCATCGCCCAGGCCCAGGTCACCGAGCAGAACTTCATGGGCCAGGGGCAGACCGTGCGCTTGCAGGCCCAGCTCTCCAGCATGCGCCAGATGTTCGTCTTCGACTTCTGGGAGCCGCACTTCCTCGACAGCGAGTGGACCTTCGCCTTCAAGCTCTACGACACCGTGATGGCGATGATCGACTACAACAAGGAGTCGACCGGCGGCGAGATCACGCTGGGCCACTCGATCGGGCTCGAGGATCTCAAGCTGTACCTGTCCTACAACCTGGAGTACGACAAGATCGACACCGGCCAGGGGCGCGGGATGCTGATCAGCGGCCGCCGTCTGTCGTCGGGCTTCAGCAACCTGCCGCTGGCCTACCTGTTCCAGGAGGGCTTCAGCTCCAGCGTGCGCACCACGTTGACCTACGACAAGCGCAACAACCGGCTGTTTCCCACCGACGGGTCCTACAACTCGGCTTCGCTGGAGCTGGCCTCGCGCTATATGGGCTCCGACTTCGAGTTCACGCGCTACACGCTCAACAGCCGCTGGTACTTTCCGCTGTTCTGGAAGTTCGTGTTTCGGCTGCGCGGAAAGTTCGGGCTGATCCACTCCAACACTGCCGAGGGGCTGCCGATCGCGCAGCGATACCGCTCGGGCGGCATCTTCGACGTGCGCGGCTTCTACCCCTGGTCGCTCGGCCCGAGGCTGTCGATCCCCAGCACCTTCGATCCCAACGCCGCGCCGCGGGCTGCCGGGATCAACATCGGCGGCAACATGCAGCTGACGTTCAACACCGAAATAGAGTTTCCGATAGTGGAAATCGTGGGGATCAAGGGAGTGGTCTTCTTCGACGCGGGCAACTCGTTCAACCTGGAGGACTCATGGTGCCAGGCAGGCGGCGGTCGCGGGATCAACGAGTTCACCGATCCGTGCAACAAGAACCCGCTCTACCTGCGCACCTCGGCGGGCTTCGGTTTCCGATGGTTCTCGCCGATGGGCCCCCTGCGCTTCGAGTGGGGTTGGCCCACGCACCGTTTCGCCGGCGAGGAGAAGTACATGTTCGAGTTCACGTTCGGAAACTTTTTCTGATTCCTCCGCTCGAGGCGGACGGGATTGGTTGACGAGCGGATAAATAAACGGAGGATGAGACAGTCGAACTACCGAGTGCGCCGAGAAAAGGGCGCGATACGAACTCGGAGGTTGGGAGAAGACGAGATGCAAGACGTATTTGGAGCAAAGAAGGTTTTCGGGACGTTGCTCGCGGCGTTGATCGTTTCCACGGCGGCCGGTCCAGCCGCGGCCGACGACGTGAAGATCGCGGTCGTGGACCTGCGTCGCGCCCTCAACGAGACGAACGAGGGCAAGCAGGCGATGAAGAAGCTGACCCGGCACAAGAACAAGATGCAGAAGAAGATCACCGCCAAGGAAAAAAAGATCATGGAGATGAAAAAGACCATCGAGCAGCAGCAGAACGTCCTGAACAAGGAGGCGATGCAGAAGAAGGTCGAGCAGTACTACCAGGCGGTCACCGAGCTGCAGCAGACCTACACGCAGTTCCAGCGCGAGCTGGTTGAAAAGGAGAGCAAGGCCACCGAGAAGATCCTGACCAAGATGGCCAAGATCATGAAGGAGATCGGCCGTGAAGAGGGATACACGATGGTTTTCGACAGCTCCGCGGGCGCCGTGGTCTGGGCGCCGAGCCACCTGGATCTCACCGACAAGCTGATCCAAAAGTACAACGCCAAGTACTAACGAGGGACCTCGCCCGATTTTCTTCCGGTTCGGCCGGGCCTTTTCCGCTTGCTTTCGTTACCAGGCTCTCGGTTCGAAGCCTTCTTCGTTCAGCAGCTCCAGCTCCTCTCCGTTCGGGGCCAGCATGAACAGGCCTTGGCTCTCGGCGTGCTCTGCCGCTCCGCGGGATCGATCGGATAGCTGTTCTGAGCAGACCGTTCGGAACCGAGCGGGCTTTCTCTCTACTCGGGGATGATCGGGTTGATCGTCTCGAGGTCCAGGCCGCCGGTGTAGCCGTACGAGACGCGTCCGCCGTAGCCCCAGACGGTGATGCCGATCGGCTCGGCCGCCTCCACGGTGTGCGTGAAGTCCGCGATCAGGCAACGCGTGATCTCCCAGTCGGCGTTGGACGACTCGGTCACGCAGTCGGCGTTGGACGAGATCGGCTCGTCGTCGAGGTTGACCGTCAGCCCGGCGGGATGGGTGATCACGACGTAGTCGAGCATGTACTTCTCGGGCGCCAGGAAGACATACTCGTGGAGGAACTGCTCGTAGGGCGGCAGCAGGGCGAAGGCCGGATCACCTCCCGCGCCCTCGAACTCCACGTCGGTGGCCTCGTGCCCCGTCAGGAACTGGCCGACCAGGATCGGGGCGCTGGCCGTGATCGTGAACGAGTGGTTGACCCCCACCTCCACGACCTCGCCCTCGTTGAGCGTGATGCCGTCCAGGCCGGGCACGGAGGGATCGGTCATGATGCTCGTGTTGTTCTGGGAGGCCAGCACGCGCCAGTAGTCGTTCTCCGGCTCCTGGTAGGTCGAGCGGATCACGGTTCGCGCCGCCACGAACTCCTTGCCCCAGGTGGTCGCCGGGAAGATCTGGTGCTCGAGGTGGTCGCAGTAGGAGACGTCGCCGGGCACGAAGCCGCAGGTGTTGCCGCCGAAGACGGCGATCGGCTTGTCCGACTCCACGTAGGTTCCGGAGATGTCTCCGCCCGAGGCGTTGAGCTGGATCACGTCCGCGGACTGCATCGTGAAATCGTACTCCTGTCCGGCCGACATCGCCGACACGTTGCTTCCTCCCGAGATAGAGGTGGAGGGGGTCACGGAGACGGCGGTGTTGTCCTGAGTCGCGATGATGTTCATGCTCGAGTCGCCGGCGTTGCTCGGGTAGCCGAGCACGTAGTAGAAGTTGTCCAGACCCGAGGTGGCCAGCAGCAGGGAGCCGTCGTTGGTGCAGATGTCCGAGTTGTCGGGCTGCAGGCCGGCGTAGGGATTGAACTCGTAGGCGACCACCGGCAGATCGGAGGTGACGCGGAACGCCTGGTTCTGCAGGTGGTAGCTCCCGCCGACCGTCGTGTCGCCCAGCATGAAGACCTTGACCGTCTCCGAGGTCACGTCCGCCTCGTCGACCGTGACCCAGCCGCTGGTGGTACGCTGCTCGACCTTGACGTGCACCGTGGCGGCGTCCAGGTTGCTGACCGCGATCGCGTAGGGCTGGTTCGGCGTCGTGTTGTCCATGTCCACGGCCCAGTACTCGCAGCCGATGTTGGACTGGTTGGCCACCGATTCTCCGCAGGCGTCGTCCGAGACGCACATTCCGTTGATGCAGACCAGCGGGTCGAGGCATTCCTCGACCAACTCGGCATCGTTGTCCGGGCCGATGCATTCCCAGACCTCGTCTCCGATGCAGAACAGCTCGCCCGGAGTGCAATCGCCGTCGGCGTCGGAGTCGCTGTCCGAATCGGAATCGCTGTCGGAATCGCTGTCGCCGTCTGCGCTGCCGTCGTCGTCGTCGTCATCGTCGTCGGTCTTGTAGGAGGAATCCGCGGACTCGCAGGCCAGCATCACCAGCGCAGCGGCGAGCATGATTTTGAAAATGGTCGTACTCATCGACTTCACCATCCTTTCGTCCAACCAAGGCGATTGTAATCGATCTTGCTGTTCATGTGTGACCGGTTCGCTCCGATTTTATCAAATCGCTTTGTTGTCGTACCGCATTCGACCGATTCGCCTGTTCGCCGAAGCACCGATGGTTTTGTTCGCTGTTTTGACCCTGGGCGTCGGAGCGCTATCATGCCGCCTGCCATGCGATTCGATTTCAGCTCCTCCTCCCCGGGGGCGAAGGTCTACAGCGTCGCGCAGCTCAACCGCCGGGCGCGCGGCGTTCTCGAGGCCGAGATCGGAGCGGTGTGGCTCGAGGCCGAGGTCTCGCAGGCCACGCGGGCGCGCTCCGGGCACCTCTACTTCAAGCTGGCCGATCCGGACGGCAGGGCGCAGATCGACGCCGTGATGTGGGCCGGGCAGGCGCGTCGCTACGGGCGTCGCATAGATCGCGGCGCGCTGCTGCGCTGCCACGGTCGCGTCACGGTCTACGAGAACGGCGGCCGCTACCAGCTCGTCGTCGATCGGGCCGAGGAGTCGGGCGCGGGGCTGAGAGCGCGCAAGCTCGCCGAGCTGCGAGCCCGCCTGAACGCCGAGGGTCTGTTCGATCCAGAGCGCAAGCGCGCCCTGCCTTCCACTCCTTCTTGCGTGGGCGTGGTCAGCTCGAGGGACGGCGCTGCCTTCCGCGACATCGTACAGGTGGTCTCCCGGAGATTCCCGGTGCGCCTGCTGCTGGCCCACGCCCGAGTGCAGGGCGCCGAGGCGCCGAGATCGATCGTCGCCGCGATCGAGCGGATATCCGCCGTTCCCGAGCTAGAGGTCCTGATCGTGGGGCGCGGCGGCGGCTCGGCCGAGGACCTGGATGCGTTCAACGACGAAGCGGTGGTGCGCGCCGTGGCCGGACATCCCGTGCCCGTGATCAGCGCGGTGGGACACGAGATCGACGTGGCGTTGACCGACCTGGCCGCCGATCGCAGGGCGGCGACCCCCTCGGAGGCCGCCGAGCTGGCGGTCCCGGAGCGGGAGGGCTTGGCGCAGCGGCTTTCGGACGATCTGCGAGCCCTGCGCGCTGCCGCGATGCAACGGGTAGGAGCCGCCGGGGGGAGGCTGGCCGGGCTGACCGCTTCGCTACGCTCGTCGGATCCGCGGGTCCGCCTCCGCTCGGGAATGGAGCGGCTGGGAGTCGCGCGCGAGGCGCTGGCGCGCTGGCCGGCTTCCCGGCTCGGACCGGAGCGGGCGCGTATCGAGTCGCTGGGAGAGAAGTTGACCAGCTGGCCGCGGATCGCGTTGCCGCGGATGCGGGGGGACCTGGCCACGGCGACAGTGGCCCTGGAGCGTTGGCCGGGACCGGCCTCGGACCGCGCTCGGGCGCGACTCGGCGAGCTGGCGGCCCGGCTGGACGCGCTGAGCCCGCTGGCCAGCCTGGAGAGAGGATACGCGGTCGTGAGGCGCAGAGACGACGGCTCCGTGGTAAGCTCCGCGAGCGAGGCTCCGGCCGGGACCGCGATCGAGGCGACGCTGGCCCGGGGTCGCCTCGATTGCCGCGTCGAGAGAGCCGAGATCGGGGGCGGGCCGGCCGACCGGCCAAAGAAAGGATGAGGGGAAGATGGGAGCTACTCGCGAGCAGATAGTGGCGCTGGACAAGAAGCTGCTCTGGCATCCGTACACGCCGATGCAGCGTTACATAGAAGAGGTCGATCCGGTGGTGGTCGATCGCGCCGAGGGAATCCATCTCTACGACAAGGACGGATCGAAGCTGATCGACGGCAACGCTTCGTGGTGGGTCAACATCCTCGGGCACAACCACCCGCGTCTGATGGAAGCGATCAGACGGCAGACCGAGACGCTGGCCCACTGCTCGATGGCCGGGACGATTCACGAGCCCGCCGTGAGGCTCGCCGAGTCGCTGCTGCCGCGTTGTGGGGAATCGTACTCGCGGCTGTTCTTCTCGGACGACGGCTCGACCGCGGTCGAGGTTGCGGTGCGAATGGCCCACCAGTACTGGCGCAACGTGGGAAAACCGGAGAAGAAACGCTTCGTCACGCTGTCGGGAGCCTTCCACGGCGAGACCGTGGGCGCGGCCTCGGTCTCAGGCGCGGAGGTCTTCCACGAGTCGCTCGGCGACCTGCTCTTCGAGCGCGTGCTGCTGCCGAGCCCGGCCCGCGCCGAGGCCGACGCCAGGGAGGGAGAAGGCGAGTGGCACGAGGAGGCGTTCGCCCGCGCGGCCGGCATTTTGGCCGAAGGGGACGAGCAGATCGCCGCGATCATCGTCGAGCCGCTCGTGCAGGGGGCCGCGGGGATGCTGATGTACCCGCCGCGCTACTTGCAGCGGCTGCGCGAGTTCACCGAGAAGCTCGACATCCTGCTGATCGCCGACGAGGTCTTCGTCGGATACGGGCGCACCGGCAGCTTCCTGGCCAGCCAGCGGGCCGAAATAGAGGCCGACATCGTCTGCCTGGCCAAGGGCTTTTCCGGGGGCGTGCTCCCGATGGCCGCCACGCTGACCACCGATCGGATCTTTCGGGCGTTTCTGGGCGACCCCTCTCGGACGCTGTGGTACGGGCACTCGTTCACCGGCAATCCCCTCGGCTGCGCGGTTGCGATCGAGACGTTGAAGGTCTTCGACGACGAGCGGATCCTGGAGCGGCTGCCGGAAAAATGCACGGCGATGCAGAGGGGGCTGGACTCTGTCTCCGACCACCCCTGGGTGCGCGACGTGCGCCGAACCGGAATGATCTCGGCGTTCACACTGGTCTCTCCCAAGAACGACGAGCAGAGCGCGGACTACCTCGCCGAGGCGGGATGGCGTTTCTATTCCGAGGCGCGCAAGCGCGGGGCTCTGCTGCGGCCGCTGGGCAACGTGGTCTATTTCGTGCTTCCTCTCAGCATAGCCGAAGCGCAGATCGACGAGCTGTTCTCCATCGTGGGCGATTCACTGCGAGCGGCGTTTGATTGACGGCGCGCCTCGGCGCACCTATATTGCCTTCGCCGTGAGCTTGCTGATCACAGAGGACTGCATCAATTGCGGAGCTTGTGCGGACGTCTGTCCGACAAAGGCAATCTTCGAGGACCAGGATCTCGGCAGACACGTGGTCGATCCCGATCGCTGCACCGAGTGTCTTGGATTCTACGAGCGCGTGATGTGCCAGACGGAATGCCCGGTGGAGTGTTGCGTTCCTGATCCCAAGCAAAAGGAGAGCGAGGAGCGGCTGCTCGAGAAGGCTCGGCGGATTTGCGCGGAGAGCCGGCCGGACGTCCAGCAGGGAAAAGGTTGACCGACCTGCAGAGGCGAAAACCCGTCGTTTTCGCCGTTTTCGCCGCTCCCGCCGCCGCTGCTTTCGCCGGATACCCCCAAAACATGAGGCTTTCTAGGTGGGCACGGGTTTTGCTTGGGCTCGTGACGTGGCTTCCATGCGCACATGGCCCGCCGGAGAGCGGCCTCGGGAGAGACTGAGAGTCAAGGGCGCCGCCGCCCTCGGCGATGCAGAGCTGATCGCGTTGTTGATCGGGACCGGCAGCGCCGGCGAGAACGCCGTGGACGCGGCGCGGCGCGTGCTGGCCGAGTGCGGAGATGTCGAGCGTCTGCAGCGGATCTCTCCGGCCGAGGCGGCTCGCATCCCGGGCGTCGGCGAGGCCAAGGCCGCCCGCCTGGCGGCGGCGTTCGAGCTGGGCAGACGAGTCTTCGAGCGCCAGCGGATCAGGGGTGGACGCGGCTTTGCGTGCAGCCGTGACATCTACGAGACCTACCGGGTCAGGATCGAGGATCTCAGCCAGGAGGTTTTCCTCGCGGTCGGGCTGAGCAACAAGAACGCGCCCGTCTGCGAGAAGATCGTGGCGCTCGGGACGCTCAGCGAGTGCCGCGTGGGGCCGAGAGAGGTCTTTCGTCCCATGATCGCCGAGGCCGTGGCCCGCATCGCCGTGCTGCACAACCATCCCTCCGGAGATCCGTCGCCCAGCCCCCACGACGTGGCGCTGACCCGTCGCCTCTGCGAGGCGGGAGAGCTGGTGGGCATCCCGCTGCTCGACCACCTGGTAGTGGGAAAGGGGAGCTACGTCTCGCTGAGAGACGCGGGCCTGGTGCCGCAATCCGGGGGATGAGATGCGACCGGTCTTAGCGGGATGAGTGGGAAGGCCGGGACGGACAGGGGCGGAGCTCGGGCCGTTTTGGGCCCGGAGGGCCTGTCCGGAGGACATCGTGGCCGCGGGGCTCGTCCCCGCGGGACAGGAGGGGTGCCGGGACAGCGGAGGGCGA